>NZ_JBITGE010000033.1:0-80169 GCF_044456785.1 Micromonospora sp. NPDC050795
TCGTCGATCTTCACGTACAGTGCGGTCAGAAGGGTGTTGAGGTCTGTCGTCACAAACAGATCTTCAACACCCTTCGTCTATGCCCACACCCCGGGATCGTTAGGACTTACTCGTCTAGTGCTGGAACGTTTCGGACTCAAACGTTGAAGCGGAACTCCACCACGTCGCCGTCCTGCATGACGTACTCCTTGCCCTCGATGCGGACCTTGCCCGCCGCCTTGGCCGACGCCATCGAACCGTGCTCGACCAGGTCGTGGTAGGAGACCACCTCGGCCTTGATGAAGCCGCGCTGGAAGTCGCTGTGGATCACACCCGCGGCCTCCGGCGCGGTGGCGCCGACCGGGACGGTCCAGGCGCGCGCTTCCTTGGGGCCGGCCGTGAGGTACGTCTGAAGGCCGAGGGTGCGGAAGCCGACCCGGACGAGCTGGTTGAGGCCGGGCTCGTTCTGCCCGATCGACTCCAGCAGCTCGCGGGCCTCGTCCTCGGGCAGGTCCACCAGCTCAGATTCGATCTTGGCGTCCATGAAGATGGCCTCGGCGGGGGCGACCAGGGCGCGCAGCTCGTCGAGGAACGTCTCGTTGGCCAGCTCGGCCTCGTCGACGTTGAAGACGTACAGGAACGGCTTGGTGGTGAGCAGGTGCAGCTCGCGCAGGTGCTCCAGCTCGATCTTGGCGGCGGCGGCCCCGGAGTAGAGCGTGGTGCCACCGTCGAGCACCTCGATCGCGGCCTTCGCGGCGGCGACAGCGGCGGCCCGGTCCTTGCGGAGCTTGGCCTCCTTCTCCAACCGGGGCAGCGCCTTGTCGAGGGTCTGCAGGTCGGCGAGGATCAGCTCGGTGTTGATCGTCTCGATGTCGTCGGCCGGGGAGACCTTGCCGTCGACGTGCACCACGTTCGGGTCGGAGAAGGCCCGGACGACCTGGCAGATCGCCGAGGCGTCCCGGATGTTGGCCAGGAAGGCGTTGCCCCGGCCCTGCCCCTTCGACGCGCCGCGGACCAGGCCGGCGATATCGACGAACGACACCGGCGCCGGCAGCACCTTCTGCGAGGAGAAGATCTCGGCCAGCTTGCCCAGCCGCTCGTCGGGCAGCCCGACCACGCCGACGTTGGGCTCGATGGTGGCGAACGGGTAGTTCGCCGCCAGCACGTCGTTCTTGGTCAACGCGTTGAACAGCGTGCTCTTGCCGACGTTGGGCAGGCCGACGATGCCGATGGTGAGACTCACGACGGGCCAGCTTACGCCGGTCCCGGCCGGGCCGGTCCACGCGGCTCCGATTCGGCACCCCGCCGCTGGTCGATCGTCGCTCCCACCGCGCCCCGTCAGGCGTTGCTAATCTCGCGGTTCGACGCTCCGCTGTTGGAGGTGGGATGACCTCGACGTTGCCCGAGCTATACATTGCCGTCGATGTGGAGGCGGACGGGCCGATCCCCGGGCCGTACAGCATGATCTCGCTGGGCATGGCCGTGGCCGGCCGCCCGGACCTCACCTTCTACACCGAACTGCGTCCCATCTCCGACGAGTTCGTCCCGGCGGCGTTGGCCGTCTCCAGCCTGGACCGGGACCGGCTGCTGCGGGAGGCACCCACCGCGCAGGAGGCGATGTCCGCCGCGGCGGCCTGGGTCGACGGGCTGCGCCGGGTCGGTCGTCCGGTCTTCCTCGCCGCCCCGGCCGTCTGGGACGGCATGTTCGTGCACTGGTACTTCGTCCGCTTCGTCGGGCACAGCCCGTTCGGTGCGACCGGCTCCGGTGTTGATCTCCGCAGCTACTGGATGGGGTTGACCGGCAGCGACTGGGCCCGGACCCGCCAGGACATGATCAAGCACGAGTTGGGCCTGCACGACATGCCGCACACGCACCACGCCGGGGAGGACGCCGCCGAGTTGGCCCAGGTCTTCGACGCGGTGCTGCGCCGCCGACAGCCGGTCGAGGAGGCGTGACGCTCAGTTGAGCCGGCGCGGGGCGATGACCGCCTCCCGGACGCTGCCGTCCGCGCCGCGGCTGACCTCGTACGCCGAAACACCCTCGCGGTCCGCGATTGCCTCGGCCAGCCGGGTGCCCCGGTAGACCAGGCCGACGCCGTCGTCGGTGCAGTGGCTGGTGGGGAGCGTGCCGTCACCGACCAGCTCGTGCATGAGCGGGCGGCGCTGGCCTTCGCTGTCGTAGTGCACCCCGTTGCCGTACGGCAGCCAGGCCAGGCCCTCGGTGAAGCCGCGCAGCCGGGGGCCGAAGCTGTCGGTGGCACCGCCGACATGCCAGCAGATCGAGCCGGCGGACACGCCGGCCAGCACCACGCCGGCCTGCCAGCACTCGTGCAGGATCTCGTCGAGCCCGTGCACCCGCCACACCGCGACCAGGTTGGCGACGCTGCCACCGCCGACCCAGATCACGTCCTGGGCGAGCAGGTGGGCGCGGACGTCCTCGACGTTCGGCATCGGGAACAGGGCGAGGTGTGACAGCCGGAACCGGGTGGGGGCGAACGCGCTGTAGACGGCGGTCAGCGAGGTGGGTTGGTCGCCGACGGCCTGCCCGAGGTAGCAGACCCGCGGTTGCGGACCGGCCTCGGCCAACTCGGCCGCCAGCTCGAAGACCGGGCTGGGGCGCAGGTCGTACGGCCCGCGGTCGCCCCGGAAAAAGCCCATGCTGGTGGCGATGATGGTCGGTTCGCTGGCGGGCATCGGAGCGTCCTTCCGTCGGGGGCGGTGCGGCGTCCATCCTGCCGTAGCCGGTCTGCGGTGCGCTCGGTGTGGGGCCGACCGCCAGCCACTGGTGGCCCGCCATGATCAACTAGACTGGTCGGGTCGCCGTTGACGGGGCACCTCGGCCTCGGGCCAGTGACCCAGGGCCCGACGGTCGGCCGGGGGCAGTTGCCCGGCGGCGGCGCGGGGCAGTGTGAACCGGTCGGCGGCGGCCGGCCCGGCCGAGACCGACTCGCGCAGCATCCAACGCACCTCGTCGGCCGTCCAGCCCAGCCCAGGCCGCGCGGCGATCTCGCGGATCAACCGCCGGCCAACGCTCGTGTCGTCGTCGTAGAAGCGCATGCACCAGTGGTGCGTCCACATCCCGAGGGCCCGCAGGCCCGCGTCGTCGAGTGAGCCGGCCAACCGGCCGCAGGCAGTGTCGGGGAAGCTCTGCTCGGGGTCGCCCGCCCGGTCCCGTTCGATGGCGCCCACGGCGGCCGGCGCGACGGCCCGCATCCGGCGGTAGAAGGACTGCGCCACCGCGCGGGGCAGCGGGGGGAACGCACCCGGTGTCGACGCCGCCGCCCAACCCGCCACGCTCGTCATCCGCCGCACCCCTTCTTCAGTTGGTGGCCGGACGCTACCCGGCACGACCGACACTTTCGGGCCGAAAACCCCCACCGATCGTGGATAGCGACGGTGACCTGGGCCGTCTGTATCTGTGCCAACGAAAGGGGGTGGTGGGTAGATGATTCGGGTCACCGTCACTCGGTGCTTCCCGTTCCGGCGAGCGTCCCCCGCCGCGCCGATCGGCGGCGGATTTGTCGAGGCCGGCCGGCCCGCTCATCCTTGGGCCATGACCGATCCCGGACACCCGAGGCGCCAACTGCGGGGGCGACGATGAGCACCGCCATGGCCCGGGTACCCGACTCCCTCCGGGGGCAGATCGTCACGCCCGGCGACCGCCGGTACGCGCAACTGCGCTCGACGTACACCAGGTCGGCGTCTCCGGCGGCCGTCCTGCTGCCGAAGACGACCGCGCAGGTCGTCGACGCGCTCCGCTACGCGCGGGAGCAGCGGCTGCCCATCGCGGTCCGCAGCGGCGGGCACGGCCTCTCCGGAGCCTCGTCCAACAACGGTGGGGTCGTCATCGACCTGTCCATGCTCAACCGGGTTCAGGTGATCGACGAGCGGGCCGGGCTGGTCCGGGTCGAGGCCGGTGCCCGTTGGGCGAACGTGGCGAAGGCGCTGGCCCCGTACGGCCTGGTGATCAGCTCCGGTGACTACGGCGGCGTCGGCGTCGGCGGCCTGGCCACCGGCGGTGGGGTCGGCTGGCTGGTCCGCGCCCACGGTCTCACCATCGACCGGGTCCGCGCCGTCGAGGTGGTGCTGGCGGACGGGACGCTGGTACGCGCGGACGCCGACCACGAGCCGGAGCTGTTCTGGTTGGTCCGCGGCGCCGGGGCCGGCGCGGGCATCGTGGTGGCCTTCGAGATCGAGGCGGTCGAGCAGCGCAACGTCGGTGTCGCCCAACTGGTCGTCGAGGCGCATCCGGACGGCCGCACCGTCCGGGAGTGGACGAGCTACCTCGCCCAGGCGCCACGGGAGCTGTCGGCGGCCGCCGTGGTGTTCGCCGAGGGTCGATCGGTCCTCATGTCCATCACCGCGGTGGTCGCCGCCGAGAGCCTGCGCCGGGCCCGGCCGGCGGTGGAGCCGCTGCTCGCCATCGGCAAGGTGCTCGAACACCGGACCGACCTGCTGCCCTACCCGACGCTGGTACCGACCGCGCACCTCAACCCCAACGTCGGACAGCAGCGTGGCACGACCACGAACGGTCTGTTCACCTCGCTGGACGACGCCGGGGCGCGGGCCGTGACGCGGGCGGTGACCGGGCCGGGGCGGGCGGTGATCCAGCTCCGCTCGTTGGGCGGCGCGGTCAACGACGTCGCCTCCGACGCGACCGCGTACCCGCATCGCCACCAGGACACGCTGATCGTGGCCTCGGTGTTTCCGCCGCAGGCCGACGCCGCGTTGAACGCCGCCTGGCGGGCCGCCGGGGCGCGCGCCGACGGCGCGTACGTCAACTTCGAGAGCCGGCCGGACCCGGCCGCGTTCGCCCGGATCTACCCGGGCGAGACCGGGGCCCGGGTCCGGCGGCTGTGGAAGCGGTACGACCCGGACGGCGTGTTCCGCTCGGCCCTGCTGGCCGGCCAGCCACACCGCGCCACCCAGCCGAGCCGAGCCGCACAGCCGAGCCAGGCGAGTCGAGCCGCACAGCCGAGCCAGGCGAGCCGAGCCGCACAGCCGAGCCAGGCGAGCCCATCCGGCCAGGCGGGCCGATCGGGCCAGCCGCACCGGCGGCGTCGACGCCCTCGTTGACCGGTCTTCCGCGCACCGGCACACCCAGGTCCGATTCCCGCCAGCCGACGACCGGCCGAGCGGGGCATCATCGGTGACATGGAGATGGACTTCGAGCGGTGTTACCGGGCCGTCGACAGCCGTGACCAGCGGTTCGACGGCTGGTTCTACACCGGTGTGACGTCCACCGGGATCTACTGCCGGCCGTCCTGCCCGGCGATCACGCCCAAGCGGCAGAACGTCCGGTTCTTCCCGTCCGCCGCCGCCGCGCAGGGCGCCGGGCTGCGTGCGTGCCGACGCTGCCGGCCGGACGCCGCACCCGGCTCACCGCTCTGGGACGTCCGCGCGGACGTGGTCGGTCGGGCGATGCGGCTGATCGCCGACGGGGTTGTCGACCGGGACGGCGTTCCGGGGTTGGCCTCCCGGCTGGGCTACACCGAGCGGCACCTGCACCGGATGCTGCGCGCCGAGATGGGTGCCGGGCCGCTCGCGCTGGCCCGGGCCCAACGCGCCCAGACCGCCCGGATCCTGATCGAGACGACCGACCTGGCGATGGCCGAGATCGCGTTCGCCGCCGGCTTCGGCAGCGTGCGGCAGTTCAACGACACGCTTCGCGAGGTGTACGCGAGCGCCCCGTCGGACCTACGCACGGCCCGTGGCCGCCAACAGGCGCCGGCCGGGGCGGGGACCATCTCGCTCCGGCTGGCGTACCGCCCGCCGTTGCACGCCCGGGCGCTGCTGGATTTCCTCGCGGTGCGGGCGTTGCCCGGCGTGGAGGCGGTCCGCGACGGGACGTACCACCGGGGTCTGCGGTTGCCGCACGGCACCGGCCAGGTGGCGCTGACCCCGACGGACGGGCACGTGGCGGCGACGTTGCGGCTGGCCGACCTGCGCGACCTGGCGCCGGCGGTGGCCCGCTGCCGGCGGTTGCTCGACCTGGACGCGGACCCGGCGGCCATCGACGCCACGCTGGCCGCCGACCCGGCGTTGGCCCCGGTGATCAACGCCGAACCCGGCATCCGCGTCCCCCGTGCTGTCGACGGCTTCGAGCAGGCCGTCCGCGCCATCATCGGCCAACAGGTCTCGGTGACGTCGGCACGAACAACCCTCACCCGCCTCCTCACCGCCCACCCTCGCGTCGATCATGAGGTTGGCGCGGTCGAAGAAGATCGAATCCCAGGTCAACCTCATGATCAACGCGGTGAGCTGCGGGGGTTCCTGAGCGCGGAGGACCTGTTGGCCCTGCCGGACCCGGCGTTCGGGATGCCGGTGGGGCGGCGGGAGGCTCTGCGGGGGTTGGCTCGGGCCGTGGTGGACGGATCCGTCGACCTCGCCGCGGGGGTGGATCGGGAGGAGGCCGTTCGGCGGCTGCTCGCGCTGCCCGGCATCGGCCCGTGGACCGCCAACTACCTGGCCATGCGCGCCTTCGGCGACCCGGACGTCCTCCTCAGCTCCGACCTCGCGGTCCGGCGCGGGGCCGCGGCGCTCGGCCTGCCCGACACCCCACAAACCCTCGACAGGTACGCCGAGCGTTGGCGTCCCTGGCGGTCCTACGCCACGATCAGACTCTGGAGAGCGGCATGAACATCGACAGCACCGTCCTGAGCACACCGGCCGGCCCACTGAGCATCCTCGCCGGCCCCGACGGTGACGTACGGGCGGCCGGCTTCACCCCGGACCCGGCGGTGCTGCTGCCCCTGGTCCACCCGGCCCTGCGGGCACCGCTACGGGAGCGGGCCGACCTCGGCCCGGTCAGTGCGGCGGTTCACTCCTACCTGGACGGTGACCTCGCCGCCATCGACACGGTGCCGGTGCGTCAACGCACCGGTGGCGAGTTCATGGCGCACGCCTGGCAGGTGCTGCGCGAGGTCCCGCCGGGCACCCCCGTCACCTACACCGGGTACGCCGCGCTGGCCGGTCGACCACCGGCGGTCCGAGCCGCGGCGGCTGCCTGCGCCCGGAACGCGGCAGCCCTCTTCGTGCCCTGCCACCGGGTTCTTCGCACCGACGGCACGCTCGGTGGCTACCGCTGGGGGCTGGACGTGAAGAAGTGGCTTCTCGGTCATGAGCGACGCTTGACAACAAGCTGACAGGAGCACCGACACTCATTGACGCTACCGTCTGGTAGTGCCTGTGGAGAGCGACGGCGACCCGGCCGCCCGGGCCGCCGCGGGCACCCACCCCGTGCACAACCTCTGGCGGCTTCGCCCCTACCTGCGCCCGTACGCCGCCGAGTTCGCCTGGCTGCTCGTCGCGGGTCTCGCCGGCACCGCGGCCGGGATCGCCGTACCGCTGGTCGTGCAGCGGGTCGTGGACGGGCCGGTGGCCCGACACGAACCGGCCGGGCTGCTTCAGCTCGGCGGCCTGGCGCTGCTGCTCGGCGTGGTCGAGGCGGTGCTCATCTTCATCCGCCGGTGGGTCCAGTCGTCCTCGGCGGTGGGCATGGAGGCGGCGCTGCGCGCCGACGTCTACGCCCACCTGCAACGGCTGCCAACCAGCTTCCATGACCGCTGGCAGTCCGGCCAGTTGCTCTCCCGGATCACCAGCGACCTGTCGGTGATCCGCCGGTTCCTCTCCTTCGGCGTCTTCTTCCTGGTGCTCAACCTGACCACGTACGTGGTCGTGGTGGTGCTGCTGATCAACCTGCACGCGGCGCTCGGGGTGCTGGTCGCGGCCAGCGCGGTGCCGCTGCTGCTGATCAGTCGCCGGTTCGGCCGGCACTACCACGCCGCGTCCCGCCGGATGCAGGACCAGCAGGGCGACGTGGCGACGCTGGTCGAGGAGACCGCGCAGGGCCTGCGCACCATGAAGGCGTACGGGCGGGGGCCCGAGCTGGCCGCTCGCTTCGCCGGTGCGGCCCGGCGGCTGCACGACACGGGCGTCGGCAAGGGGCGGCTGCTGGCGAACACCTCGGCGCTGCTCGACCTGGTGCCCAACGTGACCCTGGGCGTGGTGCTGGCGGCCGGGGCGGCCGCCGCCGCGCAGGGCGCGCTCACCATCGGCGAGCTGGTCGCGTTCGTCAGCCTCCAACTGATGCTCATCTGGCCGGTGCAGTCACTGGGTTGGATCATCGCCAACGGTCAGGAGGCGGCCACCGCCGCCGACCGCATCCAGGAGGTGCTGGACACTCCACCGGAGATAGTGGATTCCGCCGGCGCTGTCGCGTTGCCGCGCAACGCGGTGCACGGTCGGTTGCGCTTCGAACGGGTCGCGTTCAGCTATCCGGGTGCCACCACCGGGGTGCTGCGCGAGATCGACCTGACCATCGAGCCGGGCGAGACGCTGGCACTGGTCGGCGCCACCGGCTCCGGCAAGAGCACGCTGCTCGCCCTGGTGCCCCGGCTGCACGACGTGACCACCGGCCGGATCACCCTGGACGGGCACGACCTGCGCGAGCTGCGGCTGGCCTCGCTGCGTCGGCTGGTCGGGGTGGCGTTCGAGGAGCCGACGCTCTTCTCCATGTCGGTGCGGGAGAACCTCACCCTGGGTCGCCCGGACGCCGACGACGACGAGATCCGTGCGGCCCTCGCGCTGGCCCAGGCCGACTTCGCGTACGACCTGCCCTGGGGGTTGGCGACCCGGGTGGGCGAGCAGGGGTTGTCCCTCTCCGGCGGGCAACGGCAACGGCTCGCGTTGGCACGGGCCGTGCTCGGACACCCGGCGGTGCTGGTGTTGGACGATCCGCTCTCCGCTCTCGACGTGCACACCGAGGCCCTGGTCGAAGCGGCGCTGCGGCGGGTCCTGCGCGACAGCACCGCGCTGCTGGTGGTGCACCGGCCGTCGACGATCGCCCTGGCCGACCGGGTCGCCCTGCTGGAGGACGGACGGATCACGGCGACCGGCCGGCACTCCGACCTGCTGGCCACCGTCCCGGCGTACCGGGCGCTGCTCGCCGCCGAGCCGCCCGCCGGGCACCCACCTCCGGCCGGTGCCAGCGGCCCGAGTTCGTCGCCGTCGGACGGGTGGGGGCTGGTGCGCTCGTGAGGGCGCCGGAGCAGGCCGACCCACCTCCCGAGGAGGAGCCCGAGCTCAACCGCTGGCGCGGAACGGCCACCGACCCGGAGGCCGACCGCAGCCGAGCTGAGGACACCAGCCCCGAGGCGGTGGCCCGGCTACGCCGGCTCAGCCGAACCCTGCTGGGCGACCTGCTCCGCCCGCATCGGCGGCGTCTCGCCGCGGCGGTCGCCCTGCTGCTGGCCCAGAACGCCGCCGCGATGGCCGGCCCGTACCTGGTCATGATCGGCATCGACCGGGCCATCCCGCCGTTGCGCGCCGGCGACGCCGGCCCGCTGGTCACCGTCGCCGGGGCGTTCGCGGTGGCCGCGGTGACCGAGTACGCGGCCCGCCGCGGTTTCCTCACCCTCTCCGCCCGGATCGGCCAGGCCGTCCTGCTCGACCTGCGGCAGCGGGTGTTCGGGCACTTCCTGCGGCTGTCGGTGGGCTTCCACGAGCGGTACACGTCCGGCCGGATGGTCTCCCGGCTCACCAGTGACCTGGACTCGATCGCCGAGCTGGTCGACGGTGGGATCGACAGCCTGGTGCTGGCCGGGCTCTCCATCCTGTCGGTGGCCGCCATCCTGCTCTGGCTGGATCTGCCGCTGGCGGCCGTGACGCTGCTCGCCTTCCCTTTCCTGTTCTGGCTCTCCCGCTGGTTCGCCCGGTCGTCGGCCAGCGCGTACCGACGGACCCGGGACGCGGTCGCGCTGGTCATCGTGCACTTCGTCGAGTCGATGCGGGGCATCCGGGCGGTGCAGGCGTTCCGCCGGGAGCCTCGCAACCAACGGATCTTCGTGGCGCTCGGCGACGACTACCGGCAAAGCAGCCTGCACGCGTTCCGGCTGATCGCCACGTACTCGCCCGCGATCAAGCTGATCGGCAACGTCACAGTGGCGGCGGTGCTCTGCTACGGCGGTTGGCGGGTGCTCGGCGGGCAGACCGAGATCGGTGTGCTCGCCGCGTTCCTGCTCTACCTACGCCGCTTCTTCGAGCCGATGCAGGAGCTGAGCCAGTTCTACAACTCGTTGCAGTCGGCCACCGCCGCACTCGAGAAGCTGGCCGGGGTGCTCGACGAACGACCGGCCGTCGCCGAACCGGCCCGGCCCACACCGCTGCCGACCGGTCCCGGCCGCGGTGAGTTGATCTTCTGCTCGGTCGGCTTCGGCTACCGGGCCGACACCCCGATTCTCTGCCGGCTCGAGCTGACAGTGCCGGCCGGGCAGACCGTGGCGCTGATCGGCCCCACCGGGGCGGGCAAGTCGACGATCGCCAAGCTGGTCGCCCGGTTCCACGACCCCGACACCGGCACGGTACGGCTCGACGGGGTCGACCTGCGTGACGTACGCGACGCCGACCTGCGCCGCGCGGTGGTGCTGGTGACGCAGGAGAACCACCTGTTCAGCGGGACCGTCGCGGAGAACATCAGGTTCGGTCGCCCGGGGGCCGACGACGCCGCCGTCCAGGCCGCCGCGCGGGCGATCGGCGCGCACGACTTCATCGCCGCACTACCCGAGGGGTACGCCACTCAGGTGCACCGGCGCGGCGGCCGGCTCTCCGCCGGCCAGCGGCAGCTGGTCGCGTTCGCCCGCGCGTTCCTGGCCGACCCGACAGTGCTGATCCTGGACGAGGCGACGTCGTCGCTGGACGTGCCGACGGAACGTCTGGTGCAGCGGGCACTCGGCACCATCCTGCGCGACCGCACCGCACTGGTGATCGCACATCGTCTGTCCACTGTGGAAACGGCCGACCGGGTGCTCGTCCTCGACGGCGGAAGGGTCGTCGAGGACGGCCCACCGGCCGTGCTCGCCCAGGCCGACGGCCGGTACGCCGCCCTGCACCGCCAGTGGCGTGACTCGCTGATCTGACCGGGTCGCCCCACCGCGGCCACGACCGCCGGCCGGTGTGTTCGGTCGCAACTCCGTCGCCCCGCAGCCGGTGGGTGCCTACGATCGCAGGATGACCGATACGGCGAGGACGGCCCGCGCCGGCGTTCCCGAGCGTCCGACCCTGGACGGGCTCGAGGAGAGCTGGGCACGCCGCTGGCAGGAGGAAGGCACGTACGCGTTCGACCGCTCGAAGCAGCGGAGCGACGTGTTCTCGATCGACACCCCACCGCCGACCGTATCGGGCGAGTTGCACATGGGGCACGTCTTCTCGTACACGCACACCGACACCACCGCGCGGTACCAGCGGATGCGCGGCAAGGCCGTCTTCTACCCGATGGGCTGGGACGACAACGGCCTGCCCACCGAGCGTCGGGCGCAGAACGTCTACGGGGTGCGCTGCGATCCGGCTCTGCCGTACGACCCGGTGTGGCGGCCACCGGCGGCTCCGGTCGACGACACGGCGCGCCGCGACCCCACCCCGATCTCCCGGCGCAACTTCATCGAGCTGTGCGAACGGTTGACGGTCACCGACGAGCAGGCCTTCGAGGCGCTGTGGCGACGGCTCGGGCTGTCGGTGGACTGGTCCCTGACGTACACGACCATCGGTCGGATCGCCCGGACCACCAGCCAACGAGCGTTCGTCCGCAACCTGCGCCGCGGCGAGGCGTACCAGTCGGAGGCGCCGACCCTGTGGGATGTCGGCTTCGCCACCGCTGTCGCCCAGGCGGAGCTGGAGGACCGGGAGCGCCCCGGCGCCTACCACCGGCTGCGGTTCACCGCGGCCGACGGGCGGGAGGTGCTCATCGACACCACCCGGCCGGAGCTGCTACCGGCCTGCGTGGCGCTGGTCTGCCACCCCGACGACGAGCGGTACGCCGACCTGGTGGGCACCACCGTGCGCAGTCCGCTGTTCGACGTGGAAGTGCCGGTGTACGCCCATCCCCTCGCCGAACCCGGCAAGGGCACCGGTGTCGCGATGGTCTGCACGTTCGGTGACCTGACCGACGTGACCTGGTGGCGTGAGCTGGGGCTGGACACCCGGGTGGTGATCGGCCGGGACGGTCGGTTGCTCCCCGAGCCGCCGCACGGGGTGCCGGCCCAGCCGTTCGCGGCGCTGGCCGGGCAGACCGTCAACGCCGCCCGTCGGGAGATCGTCGGGATGCTGGCCGACGCCGGTGACCTGATCGGCGAGCCGCGTCCGATCACCCACCCGGTCAAGTTCTACGAACGCGGCGACCGGCCACTGGAGATCGTGTCGACTCGACAGTGGTATCTGCGCAACGGCGGCCGGGACGAGGCGCTGCGAGCCACGCTGCTGGGCAGGGGCGAGCAGCTGCACTGGGTGCCGGCGCACATGAAACACCGCTACGACAACTGGGTGGGCGGCCTCAACGGGGACTGGCTGGTCAGCCGTCAGCGCTTCTTCGGTGTGCCGGTGCCGGTGTGGTACCGGCTCGACGACACTGGCGAGCCGGACTGGTCCCACCCTCTCACGCCGGACGAGTCCGCGCTGCCGGTCGACCCGTCCAGCGATCCGGCGCCCGGTTACGACGAGTCGCAACGCGGCCGACCGGGCGGCTTCATCGGCGACCCGGACGTTCTGGACACCTGGGCCACGTCCTCGGTGACCCCGCAGATCATCGGTGGTTGGGAGACCGACCCGGACCTGTTCGCCCGGGTCTTCCCGATGGACCTCCGCCCGCAGGGGCAGGAGATCATCCGGACCTGGCTCTTCGACACGGTGGTCCGCTCGCACTTCGAGCACGGGGTGCTGCCCTGGCGGGACACCGTGCTCTCGGGCTGGATCCTCGACCCGGACCACAAGAAGATGGCCAAGTCCAAGGGCAACGTGGTCACCCCGCTGGCGCTGCTGGAGCAGCACGGCTCCGACGCGGTGCGCTACTGGGCGGCCAGCGGCAAGCCCGGCATGGACCTGGCCTTCGACCCGGCGCAGATCAAGGTCGGCCGGCGACTGGCCACCAAACTGCTCAACGCGTCCAAGTTCGCGCTCGGGCTGGGCGCCGCCGACGCGTTGCGCGCCCCGGCGACGACACCACTGGACCGGGCCATGCTCGCCGAACTGGCCACCGTGGTCACCGCCGCCGGCACCGCCTTCGACTCGTACGACCACACGGCGGCCCTGCAGGTCACCGAGGCGTTCTTCTGGCGGTTCTGCGACGACTACATCGAGCTGGTCAAGGAGCGGGCCTACGGCACCGGCCCGGCGGCGGACTCCGCACGGGCGGCCCTGGCCTCGGCGCTGTCGGTGCAGCTGCGGTTGTTCGCCCCGGTGCTGCCGTACGTGACCGAGGAGGTCTGGTCGTGGTGGCGGTACGGCTCGGTGCACCAGGCGCCGTGGCCCACCACCTACGAGGTGGCCCGGACGATCGAGGGCTCGGGTGAGCCCGCGCTGCTGCGGCTCGCCGGTGACGCGTTGAGCCAGGTGCGACGGGCCAAATCCGAGCGGAAGCTGTCGATGAAGGCGGAGGTGCCGTTGGCGGAGGCGCTCGGCCCGGCGGCGCTGCTGGAGCAGCTCACGCTGGTCGCCGACGACCTACGGGCGGCGGGCCGGATCGGCAAACTCGACCTGCTCCCGGACCGTACCCCGGAGTTGGTCATCGCCTGCGCCTTCTGACCTGCCGGTCCGCCGCCGCCCGCTCGGGCTGCGGCGGACCGGTGCGTCACCAGCCGCGCAGAAAGCGCAGCCCGAGCAGGAACGCGATCACGGCCGGCCCCACCAGCAGGGTGATCGCCTGGAGGCGGTACGGCATCCGGTGCCGGGTCAGCTCCCCCGCGTTGCCCAGCACGATGGCCCCGGCCAACATCAGGAAAGCGCCCCACCAGCCGGTCTTCAAATGGATCAGATCCACCCGGATCAGTTGCAGGGTCAGGCCGAGCAGCGCGCCGGTCAGCGCGAGCAGTGCCACCGCCCGGTGCAGGCCGCGAACGAGCGGGTGGGCCGCCCGCCACCAGTAGGTGCCGGCCACCGCCAGGCAGGGCAGCACCACCAGGAGCGGCCAGCCTCGCCCCATCACGCCGAACATCAGCAGCGCGCCGACCGCGAAGACGATCGTGCCGACGCAGGCGAGCATGTACCCGGCGAACGCCCGGCCGCCGCCGCGAACCAGCAACGGCCCGCCGCTGGCCGCGATCAACGCGGCCGGGATCAGGATGAAGACAGCCCACCAGTGGAACTGGCCGGTGCCCTGAGCCGCCGTGGCGACCGTGGCACAGGCGAGCCCGGCGACGGCCAGGCTGGTCAGCCACGGCCGGCTGCTCCGGGAGTACGGCTCAGCCAACGACGTCCGCTCCGCTTCGACGCTCACGCCCACCAGCCTGGCCGGAGATGGCCCGACCGGTCCATCCGGCCAGCCCTACCGCCGCGCGGGGGCTGGCCGGAACAGCCGCTCGCACCGTTGTCAGCTCGTCTCGCCGGCCACGCTGAACGAGCGCAGGCGGTCGATGGCGAGCACTGTGAAGCCGACGCTGACCAGCGCGGTCATCACCGACGCCACCGGCACCGACACGCTGGTCTCCAGCAGCCCGGTGGGGGCGATCCGGTCGGCGAGGGCGATCACGTACTGCTGGATGGAGAGCACCTTGGTGCCGCTGACGAAGTTGCCCAGCAGCCCCTCCCAGATCAGCACGTAGACCAGCCCGAGCAGCACCGGCCGCCTGGTGACCAGGCTGAGCGCGAGGAACAACGCCGAGTACGCCAGCGCGCCGAGCGCCGCCGAGACCGCCAGCGCCAGTCCGAGGCGTACCGAATCGGCGAGCACACCCGCGACGTAGAGCGGCACCGCCACGGTGACCGCGGTGACCCCGGCGGCCACCGCGAGCTTCGGCAGCACGATCTGCCAACGCGGCAGCGGCTTGGTCAGGATGTGCACCACGGTGCCGTCGTCGATCTCGGCGCCCAGCACGCCGGTGCCGATGATCAGCGCGACCACCGGCAGCACCACGGCCAGCCCGAGACCGACCAGCACGGGCGGCCCCCACTGGCGCGGGTCCACCCCCAGCGACCGGCAGAGCACGGCCAACCCGAGCAGCACCAACGGCAGCGGCAGCAGCAGCAGGAACCGACGGCGGCCGAACAACCCGCGCGCGGTGATCCAGGTAACTGTCGACATGTCAGGCCTCCACCAGGTAGGAGAAGACGCTCTCCAGGGACTCGTCGGACGGCACCAGCTGGCGTACCCGGATGCCCTTGTTCAGCGCGATCCGGGGCAGCGCCCGGGTGAACGCGCCGTAGTCACCGGCCCGGACGGTCAGGCCGGTCGGGTCCAACTCGACCCCACTCACCGACGCCTCGGCGATCAGCGCGACGGCCAGTGCCCGGTCGTCGGTGGAGCGCACCGCGAAGACGTGCGGGCGGTTGGTCATCAACCGGCGGATGGTCCGGAAGTCGCCGGAGGCGGCCAACCGGCCGGCCACCATCACCTGCACCGTCCCGGAGACCTGTTCGACCTCCTCCAGGATGTGCGAGCTGAACAGGATCGTCCGGCCAGCGTCACCCAGGGTGTGCAGCAGCTGCATCATGTGCAGCCGCTGGCGCGGGTCCATGCCGTTGAACGGCTCGTCGAGCAGCAGCACCTGCGGGTCGTGCACCAGCGCGGCGGCCACCCGGGCGCGCTGGCGCATGCCCTTGGAGTACGTGCCGATGCGGCGGTCCTGCGCCGACTCCAGCTCCACCAGATCGATCGCCCGTCGGGCCGCGGCCGCCGGATCGGGCAGCCGGTGCAGCTTCGCGCTGGCCAGCACGAACTCGTAGGCGGTGAGGAAACCCTGCACCGCCTCCCGCTCGCTGACCAGGCCGAGCCGCCGGTAGACGTCGGGGTTGCGCCAGGTCGGCTCGTCGTCGAGGGTGACGGTGCCGCGCGACGGCGAGAGGAACCCGGCCATCATGTGCAGCAGCGTGGTCTTGCCGGCGCCGTTCGGGCCGAGCAGCCCGGTCACGCCCGGGCCGAGGGCCATGCTGATGTCGTTGACGGCGACCACGTTGCCGTACCACCGGGACACCCCGGTCAGGCTCAGCGTGCTCATCAGGAGGCGACCTTCCGGTAGCGGGCCAGCAGGAGGGCGGTCGCGCCGGCGACCAGCAGCACCGCGGCCAGGGCGTAGACCGGGCCGAACCCGCCGATCATCATCTCGCCCGGATCGCCCTCGACCAGCAGGTCACCCAGGGACCAGATACCCACCCCCTGGACCAGCGTGGAGGGCGAGGCGAGCCCGGCCAGCTCGTTGGCGGCACGCGACGGCAGGATGCTCAGCACGCCCACGATCGGGGTGGTCATCAGGAAGACCGCGACCACGCCGCCGGCGGCGAAGGCGCGCTTACCGGTCATCGACGCGACCAGCAGGCCGACCGAGGCGAAGACCACCGCCCACAGCCCGGCGTAGAGCAGCCCCGGGAGCAGGTCGAGCAGCTCGTTCCACACCCCGCGCATGCCCTGCTTGGTGGTGAACGCGGCACCCAGGAACATCAGCAGCTGCGGCCCGCCGAGCAGCAGCCAGAGGGCGGTGACCAGCGCCAGCAACTTGGCCAACGCGTAGTCGGTGCGCGGCAGCGGCCGGGAGAAGTACAGCGGCAGCACGCCGCTGCGCAGGTCCCGGGAGACCAGCTCCGGGGCGACGACCGCGACGAAGAAGATGACCAGCCAGCTCATCGCGTCGGCGAACTGGGCGTACGTGGCCACCGGCTCGCCGATCTGGCTGCGTATTGCGGCCAGGGCCACCGCGACCAGGCTGACGATGCCGACCACCAGCCACGGGAAGATCTTGGCCTTGGCGCTGCGGCCGAGACCGAACGCGGTGCGCAGACCGTGCCCGTAGAGAGCGCCGAAGACCTGCCGGCGGCCGAGCCTCGGGCCCTCGTAGCGTTGGTAACCGATGTCGTGGATGACGCCGGTCGGCGTGGAGCGTACGGCGGCGGTGGACGGCTCAGGCATGAGTGAGCTCCCTCGTGGCGAAGAGTTCGGCCACCCGGTGCCGGCGCTGGTCCAGTCGGTGCAGTGGCAGGTCCAGTTCGGCGACCGCACCGAGGATCAGGTCGTAGGTGCCGTCGTCGGCGAGCGGCACGAGGAGCAGTCGCCCGTCCCGGGCGACCGGCAGTTTCAGCTCGGCGAGTCGGGCGGCGAGCTCCTCGGTGCCCTCGCTCACCTCCACGGCGAGCACGTCGGTGGCCGTGGTCATCGCGGAGATGTTGTCAGCGCGCAGCAGCCGGCCGCCGTCGATGGCGATCAGCGTGTCGCAGATCCGCTCCACCTCCCCGAGCAGGTGCGAACAGACCAGCACGGAGATGCCGAACTCGGTGCCGATCCGGTGCACCAGGGCCAGCATGGCGTCGCGGCCGGCCGGGTCCAGGCCGTTGGTCGGTTCGTCCAGCAACAGCAGGTCGGGGTCGTGCACCAGCGCCTGGGCCAGCTTGACGCGCTGCTTCATGCCGGTCGAGTAGCCACCGACCGGGCGGTAGCGCTCCTCGTAGAGCCCGACGTGCCGCAGCGCCTCCGAGGCCCGCTCGCGAGCCGCGGTGCGGGGAAGGCCGCTCATCCGGCCGAGGTGGGTGACCAGCTCGGCGGCGGACAGGTCCGGTGGGAGGCAGTCGTGTTCCGGCATGTAGCCGACGCGGCTGCGGACAGCCGCCGGGTCTGCGGTCGGGTCGATGCCGAGCACCGAGACCTGACCGCTGGTTGGTGCGATCAGGCCGAGCAGAATCTTGATCAACGTGGATTTTCCGGCGCCGTTCGCGCCCACCAGGCCGATGATCCCGGGCTCGACGGCGACGGTGAGGTCGGCCAACGCGGTGACCCGACCTCCGTACGTCTTGGTGAGCGACTGGGTCGCGATCAGTGTCACGGGCCCAGCGTAGGGAGTCGATGCCCAGCAGAGACACCGGCACGCCCCCGGCACTCCCCTGATCCTTTTCGCGCCGGACCCCTAAGGTCCCCACTGCGGCTCCCGCGACGTTTGCGCCGGTCCCGCCTTCGACCCGACCCCGCCTTGGGAAAGACCCGTCCGGGGTGACACCATTCACCTCCCGTTCACCAGCCATCGACCGGCCCGGTGATCGACCGACGACGCGGGAGGAATCCTGATGGCCGAGGTGGGCGTCCCCAAGGTGAGCGTCGTGGTGCCGGCGTACAACAGTGGCCGACACATCGAGAAGCTCGCTGCCTCGCTGCTGCGCCAGTCACTGCCCGCCAGCGAGTTCGAAGCCGTCTTCGTCGACGACGGCTCGACCGACGACACCGCGCAGCGGCTGGACCAGCTGGCCGCCGAGCACCCACACATCAGGGTGCTGCACATCGAGAACTCCGGTTGGCCGTCGCGTCCGCGCAACCTCGGCATCGAACACGCCCGCGGCGAGTACGTCTTCTTCGCCGACGACGACGACTGGTTCGCCGACGAGGCCCTGGAGCGGCTCTACGCCTGCGCGAAGGCCAACGACGCCGACATCGTGGTGGGCAAGATGGCCGGGCACGGGCGCCCGGTGCCGCGGGAACTGTTTCGTAAGAACCGCTTCGACGCCACCCTGGCGAACTCGCCCCTGATCGACAGCCTGACCTGTCACAAGCTGTTCCGGCGCGCCTTCCTCAACGAGCACGATCTGCGGTTTCCGGAGGGCGGAAAGCGTCGGCTGGAGGACCACGCGATGGTCGCGCGGGCCTACTTCCTGAGCCGGCACACCTCGGTGCTGTCCGACTACATCTGCTACCACCACGTCCACCGGACCGACGCGCGCAACGTCACCGCGGGCCGGTTCGAGCCGTCAGGCTACTACCGGGCCGTGCGGGAGGCGCTGGACATCGTCGACGCGCACACCGAGCCCGGTCCGCTGCGGGACCGGTTGCACCGGCGCTGGCTGCGCAACGAGATGATCAGCCGACTGCGCGGCAAGCGGCTGCTGGAGGCCGACGAGGCGTGGCTGGAGCAGGTCGCGCTGGAGACGCAGAAAATCATCCAGGACCGCTTCGCCCCTGGCGTCGCCGCCGGGCTGCCGCCTCTTCTGCGGGCCGTGGCATACCTGGCGGAGCGGGGCCGCGTCGCGGACCTGCGCAAGCTGGCACGCTGGGAGGCGGGCATCGCCGCGCACGGCACGATCGGCGAACTCCGGCGCGCGGACCACGCCGTCACGGTGACCCTCGCCGCCGAGTTGCGCTCGGAGAACCAGCCGGTCGGCTTCCGCACCGACGACGGCCGCGACGTGCTGGTGCTCCCAATGGACGAGATCGCCCCCGAGGTGCTCGACGCCACCGCGCAGGTGCGCAAGGCCCGCCTGGACCTGGTGGCCCGCCACCGGGAGACCGGCGCCGAGATCTTCCTTCCGAACACCTTCGAGACCGAGCGGATCACCGGTACGACCGGAGTTGACACCGTCCACCTGGTGCACCGGGCCACCGCCACGATCGACTTCGCCGCCCTCAACGGGGGCCGGACCAGAGGCAGCTGGCAGCTCAAGGCCCGGATCACGAACGTGGGCTGGACCGAGGACGCCCGACTGCCGCTGGTGTTCATCTGCCGGGCCGACGGCTCGCGACCCCGGATCCGCGACCAGCGGAAGGTGTGGAACCGGCTGCGGTCGGCGGTAGGCCGGCGGATCAAGCGCTGATCCGCCCGCGTGGGTCTTGGAGTGGCGCCCTCGACCGATGGGCGGTCGGCTGCGAAACTGTGTGCCGGTCAGCGAGTGGGGGGTGTGGATGAGCAACGGCTGGGTGCTGCCCGACGAGGTGCTGCGTGACGCACCGGCGTACACGCCACGTCCCGGTGAGCTCGCGGATCTGGAGCTGCTGCTGACCGGCGCGTACGCCCCGCTGACCGGCTTCATGACCCGCGCCGACCTGGTCTCGGTCAGCCGACGCGCCCGGCTGGCGGACGGCACACCGTGGCAGGTCGCGGTCGTTCTCCAGGTGCCGGCCGCCCTGGCGCAGAGCTTCGATCCGCGAGACCCGGCCCGCCGGGCGCTCGTGCTGACCGACGGGGAGGGCGCCCCCGCGGCCGCCCTGGACGTGGCCGACGTCTGGCCGGTCCGCGACGGCGTGGCGGGAGTGGGCGGCCAGGTTCGGCGGCTGGGCGACGGTGGGCACGGCCCGTTCCAGCGACTGCGGCGCAACCCGGAGGAGGTCCGTGCGCTGCTGCCCCCGGGCCGGGTGCTCGGTGTGATCGCCGATCGGCCGCTGCATCGTCCACAGCTCGCCCAGATCGCGCACGCCGCCCGCACCCTGGCCGCCCATCTGCTCGTGATGATCCCGGTTGGCGAGGGCGGCGCGGACGGGCTCCCACCGGAGGCGCTGGTCCGTTCGATCTTCGCCGCGCGGGACCGGATGCCGCCCGCCACCCTGATCGCGGTGCCGCTGTCACACCGACGCGAGGAGATCAGCGACGCGTTGCTGCGCGCCCGGGTCTCGGCCGCGTACGGGGTCACCCACCTGCTCTCCACCGGGGAGATGCTCTCCGGCGCCGGGCTGCGGGTGCTGGTGCCGCGCGAACTCGCCTACGACAACCGCGACGGGCAGTGGCGTTGGCGGGAGGACATCCCGCCGCGCAACCGCCGGCTCGCGCTGACCCAGCCGGAGATCGACGACCTGCTCGACCGGGGCTTCCCGCTACCGGAGTGGCACACGCCGCCCGCCGTGGCACGGGAGTTGGCCCGAGCCCGGCCGCCGCGCCGGCAGCGAGGGCTGGTGGTCTTCCTGACCGGTCTCTCCGGCTCCGGCAAGTCGACGATCGCCCGAGGGCTGGCGGACGCGTTACGGGAGAGCGGCGACCGCACGGTGACCCTGCTCGACGGGGACGTGGTGCGTCGGGAACTCTCCGCCGGTCTGACCTTCAGCAAGACCGACCGGGATCTCAACGTCCGGCGGATCGGCTGGGTGGCCGCCGAGATCGCCCGGCACCGTGGCGTGGGCATCTGCTGTCCGATCGCCCCGTACGCGGCAGCCCGGGCCACCGCCCGGGAGATGGCTCTCGCCGCCGGATCGGGTTTCGTGCTGGTGCACGTGGCCACTCCGCTGGAGGTGTGCGAGCGACGGGACCGCAAGGGCCTGTACGCGCGGGCGCGAGCTGGCCTGCTCACCGGGATGACGGGCATCGACGACCCGTACGAGGAGCCGACCGACGCCGATCTGGTGATCGACACCACCGACCTGAGCGTGGCGGACGCGGTGCAGGCCGTGCTGCACCATCTGACCGAGACCGGCTGGGTGGAGCTGAAGATCGCCACCGCCTGAGGCATCGCCGTACCCGTTTCTTTCACCGCTGAGCGGCACGCGCTAGTGTTCATCTTTGTTGGAACACGTTTGACCGCGTGAGGACGTGGACGCTCGGGGAGGCACGGCTGATGCTCGCTCAGCAGCGGCAGGCGGCCATCCTGGAGCGGGTCCGCACGACCGGCGGCGTCCGGGTCAGCGAGTTGGCAGGCGAGTTCGGCGTCTCCGACATGACCATCCGCCGTGACCTCGACACGCTGCACGAGCGCGGCCTGCTGGCCAAGGTGCACGGCGGCGCCACCACGACCGGGCCAAGCTCGACCGACGAGCCGGGCTTCCGCGCCAAGTCGGTCCGCCAACTGCCGGAGAAGGCCGCCATCGCCGACCGGGCGGCTCAACTGGTCCGGCCGGGAGCGGCGGTCGCGCTCTCCGCCGGCACCACCACCGCCGAACTGGCCCGCCGGCTGCTGGACGTGCCCGAGCTGACAGTGGTGACCAACTCGCTGCCGGTGGCCGAGATCATGCACGCCGGTGGCCGCCCGGACCAGACGGTGGTGCTCACCGGCGGCGTACGCACACCGTCGGACGCGCTGGTCGGTCCGCTCGCGGTCGGGGCCGTCCGCTCACTGCACCTGGATCTGCTCTTCCTGGGCGTCCACGGCATCACCGAGCGGGCCGGGTTCACCACACCGAACCTGATGGAGGCGGAGACCGATCGGGCGCTCGTGGCGGCGGCGGACCGGCTGGTGGTGCTCGCCGACCACACCAAGTGGGGCACCGTCGGCATCTCCTCGATCGTCGGGTTGACGGCGGCCCACGTACTGGTCAGCGACGACCGGTTGCCTCCACCCGCGCGACGGGTACTCGGCGAACAGGTGGGCGAACTGATCATGGTCAAGGCGACAGGGGCGGGCCGCGCGACGCGCACGCCGACAACTGAGGGGACGGCGCCGTGAAGCGCACCGCGATCGACCTGGCCGACGGCCGGGAGCTGATCTACTTCGACGAGCGCGACGACGCGGTCCGCGACCAGCCGGACCGTCGGGACCTGCCGCCGCCTCCCCCCGCTTCGCAGCTGCGCTACGACCCGTTGACCGACGAGTGGGTGGCGGTCGCCGTGCACCGGCAGACCCGCACCTTCCTCCCGCCGGCGAACGAGTGCCCTCTCGACCCGTCGGTGGGCGACCGGCTGACCGAGATCCCCGCACCCGACTACGACGTGGTGGTCTTCGAGAACCGGTTCCCGTCGCTGAGCGGTCGGGTGGCCGAGGAACCCGGCGAGATCACCCCGTTCACACCGGTCCGGCCGGGCCTCGGCCGATGCGAGGTGGTCTGCTTCACGTCGGACCACAACGCCTCCTTCGCCAGCCTGCCCCCGCGCCGGGTCCGCACCGTGCTGGACGCCCTCGCCGACCGCACCGAGGTACTCGGCGCACTGCCCGGCGTCGAGCAGATCTTCTGCTTCGAGAACCGGGGCGTTGAAATCGGTGTCACGCTGCACCACCCGCACGGCCAGATCTACGCGTACCCCTTCGTGACGCCGCGCACCCGCGCGCTGCTGACCGCGGCACGCAGGCACGCCGAGCGCACCGGCGGGGGCAACCTGTACGCGGACGTGCTGGCCGCCGAGCGCGCCACCGGTGACCGGGTGGTCACCGAGAACGAACACTGGACGGCGTTCGTCCCGGCGGCCGCCCGCTGGCCGTTCGAGGTGCACGTCGCGCCGCACCGCGTGGTGCCGGACATCCCAGCGCTCAACGACAGCGAGCGGGAAGCCTTCGGGCCGCTCTACCTGGATCTCCTGCGCCGCTTCGACGGCCTGTTCGACATGCCGATGCCGTACATCGCGGCCTGGCACCAGGCTCCCGTACGGGTCGACCGCGAGCTGGGCCACCTGCACCTGCAGCTGTTCAGCATCCGGCGGGCCACGGACAAGCTGAAATACCTGGCGGGCTCCGAATCCGGGATGGGCGTCTTCATCAACGACATCGCTCCGGAACGCGCCGCCGACCTGCTGCGCGCCGCTTGAACGCTCCTGGCCGCCAACCTCGTACGCCAGCTCGACGACCTGATCGGCCGCCTCGATTCGGCCAGGCAACAAGTGCACGCCGACGCGGCCGTGAGCGCGGCCCGACCTCCCACCCCACACGTCAGGAAGCGTGATGTCTGTGAGTCATCGTGATGACTCACAGACATCACGCTCTCTGGAGTGCCCGCCGGCCGGCACCGTCGTGCTCTGCACCAACCTGGTCTGGCCTCGGGGAACGGTCTCGGCGGTCGAGGCCAATCCCCGCTCGGCCGCCGCGAGGGACACGGGCCATGGCGGCGTAGCGCAGGGCCAAGACGGCATCAGCCCTGCTGTGCGCGCGGCCTGAGCTTGGTGGGAAACAGGGCGCGGGGGGCCCGGGACAGGGCCCCCCGCAGGGAAGGGACGGCTGGCTGTGCACGGCACAGCCGGGAAGGCTGGCTGATCGGCGCACGGGTGCCGCAGGTCGACCGTGGTCAACCTTCCTGGACGCGACTGGCATCTCGTCCATCCTGGTCAACGAGGCGCGCCGGGGGCAGTGACGCCGACCGGCGCGGCGATGCCGGACACGCCGAAGCCCGCCGGCTGAGATGCCGGCGGGCTCCGATGACGCGGTACGCCTGGATCAGGCAGCGATCTTGCGGGCCAGGTTCTCGTCGAGCGCGTTCATGAACTCGTCGGTGGTCAGCCACGGGGCGTCCCGCGAGATGAGCAGCGAGAGGTCCTTGGTCATCTGGCCGCCTTCGACGGTGTCGACGATGACCTGCTCCAGGGTGTTGGCGAACTCGGTGACCGCCGGGGTGCCGTCCAGCTTGCCCCGGTGGGCCAGGCCCCGGGTCCAGGCGTAGATCGACGCGATGGGGTTGGTCGAGGTCTTCTCGCCCTTCTGGTACTGCCGGTAGTGCCGGGTGACGGTGCCGTGCGCGGCCTCGGCCTCGACGGTCCGGCCGTCCGGGGAGAGCAGGACGGAGGTCATCAGACCCAGCGAGCCGAAGCCCTGCGCGACGGTGTCGGACTGCACGTCACCGTCGTAGTTCTTACAGGCCCAGACGTAGCCGCCCTCCCACTTGAGCGCGGCGGCGACCATGTCGTCGATGAGCCGGTGCTCGTAGGTGATGCCGGCGGCGGCGAACTCGGCCTTGAACTCGGCCTCGAACACCTCGGCGAAGATGTCCTTGAACCGACCGTCGTACGCCTTGAGAATGGTGTTCTTGGTGGACAGGTAGACCGGGTAGTTGCGGTCCAGTCCGTACCGGAACGACGCCCGGGCGAAGTCCCGGATCGACTCGTCGTAGTTGTACATGCCCATGGCGATGCCGCCGCCGGGGAAGTTGGCGACCTCCATCTCCATCGGCGCGCCGCCGTCGGCCGGGGTGTAGGTGATGGTCACCGTGCCCGGGCCGGGGACGACGAAGTCGGTGGCCTTGTACTGGTCACCGTGGGCGTGCCGGCCGATGATGATCGGCTTGGTCCAGCCGGGGACCAGCCGCGGCACGTTGGACATGATGATCGGCTCACGGAAGACGACGCCGCCGAGGATGTTGCGGATGGTGCCGTTGGGCGACCGCCACATCTTCTTCAGGCCGAACTCCTCGACCCGGGCCTCGTCCGGGGTGATGGTCGCGCACTTGACGCCGACGCCGTGCTCCTTGATGGCGTTGGCGGCGTCGATCGTGACCTGGTCGTCGGTCTCGTCGCGGTGCTGGATCGACAGGTCGTAGTAGTGCAGGTCGACGTCGAGGTAGGGCAGGATCAGCTGCTCCCGGATCTGCTTCCAGATGATCCGGGTCATCTCGTCGCCGTCGAGTTCTACGACCGGGTTGTTTACCTTGATCTTCGCCATCGGCCGGCGCTCCTCTCGGGGGACACGTGCTCAAGCAGTACGAGCGTACTGCAATTGGGCGGGCAGCCCCCAGCCGGCCTCGACCGGCCGGCGAAACCGGGCTGCGCGGAACAGGAATGCCCTGGAATCATCGTCCGATGCCACTGAGCCGCACCCTCGGGTCTATCACGGTCACCGCCCTCACCGACGGTGAGGGTGCCTTCTTCCAGCCCCGCGCGGAGGCGTTTCCGCAGGCCACAGCGGCGCACTGGGCGGAGGCCGACCGGCGCGACCCCGGCTCGGTGACGGCCGACGGGCAATGGTGGCTGCCGTTCCGCAGCTTCGCGATCCGCACCGGAGACGGGCCGGTCACGCTTGTCGACGCCGGGATCGGCCCAGCCGACGCACCCGCCGCGAGCTGGGCGCCAGTGCCGGGGCGGATGCCCGCCGAGTTGGCCGCGGCAGGCATCGACCCCGCCGACGTCGACACTGTCGTCCTGACCCACCTACACAGCGACCACATCGGCTGGGCGGTCACCGGCATGCCGGGGCGGCCGTACTTCCCGAACGCGAGCTACCTGGTCCAGCGCGCCGAGATCGACGCGGCGGAGACGCTCAACCCCGGGCTGCCGGCCGGCCTCATCGCGCCCCTGCGCGCCGCCGGCCAGCTCCGGGTGGTCGACGGCGAGACCGCCCTCACCCCAGCGGTACGCCTGCTGCCCACCCCCGGCCACACGCCCGGTCACCAGTCGGTGCTCCTGACCTCGGCCGACGAGCGGATGCTGCTCACCGGGGACCTGCTGGTGCACATGGTGCAACTCGTCGACCCCGACCTGGCGTACGCCCACGAGGAAGACCCGGAACAAGCCCGCACCTCCCGGCGAACCGCCCTGCGCACCCACTCCCCCACCATCCTGGCCACCCCCCACCTCAACACCCCCTTCACCCCGCTCCCCGCCCTCAACCCACCCCACCCCAACCACCCCACCTCCCGAGTCGGTTGATCATGAGGTTGACGGGCTTTTCGACCCCCATCACTGCCGCCAACCTCATGATCAATCGCGGATAGTGGGTGGGGTGGACGGCGAAGGGCGCGCCGGCTTCGCCGGCGCGCCCTTCGCTGATGCTGTGGTTCGGGGAACTACATGCTGGAGATGTCGCCCTGCTTGGCGCGGACGGCTTCGGCAGCCTCCAGGAGGCTGGCGCGCTCGTCGGCGTCCAGGTCGGTCTCGACGACCCGCTTGACGCCCTCGGCGCCGATCTCGGCCTCGACACCCAGGTAGACGCCGGAGATGCCGTACTCGCCGTCGACCCAGGCGCAGACCGGCATGACCTCGCCGGAGTCCTCCGCGACGGCCTTCGCCATCCGCGCCGCGGCGGCGGACGGGGCGTAGTAGGCCGAACCGGTCTTGAGCAGCGCGACCACCTCGGCGCCACCGTTGCGGGTCTTGACGACCAGCTCCTCGATCTGCTCGGCCGGCATGGCGTCGCGCAGCGGCTTGCCGTTGACCGTGCTCTTCGACGGTACCGGGACCATGGTGTCGCCGTGCGAGCCCAGGGTCAGGGTGCGTACCGAGGCCACCGGCACGTTCAGCGCCTCGGCGACGAAGTTGCTGAACCGGGCGGTGTCGAGCATGCCGGCCTGGCCGAGCACCCGGTTCTTCGGGAACTGGGTGGCGAGCTGGGCCAGCGCGGTCATCTCGTCCAGCGGGTTGGAGACCACGATGACGACGGCGTTCGGGGCGTACTTGGCGACGTTCTCGGCGACCTGGCGGACGATCTTGGCGTTGGTCTCCAGCAGGTCCATCCGGCTCATGCCGGGCTTGCGCGGCAGACCAGCGGTGATCACGACGACGTCGGAGCCCTCGATGCTCTCGTAGCCCTCACCGTTGGGGCCGGTGGTCACGCCGACCACCTTGGTCTCGAAGCCCTCGATGGCCCGGGACTGGTTGAGGTCGAGCGCGAGGCCCGCGGGCTTGCCCTCCACGATGTCGGTGATCACTACGGTGTCGAAGACGTCGTACTCGGCCAGGCGCTGTGCGGTGGTGGAGCCGTAGAAGCCAGCCCCGACGACAGTGACCTTCTTACCCATGGTCGTCCCACTCCCTGATACCAGTCGGTTTTCCGGACCGTATCAGTCATCCTGGCACCGAACAGGCCAGGGGCGGCGGCCGTCGCCGGGATGGGGCGAACGTCACCGGCGTCGCCGGCGTCCGTTTCAGCCGCGCTCGGCGCGCTCGACGACGTTGGTGAGCAGCATGGCCCGGGTCATCGGGCCCACGCCGCCGGGCATGGGGACCAGCGCGCCGGCCGTCTCGGCCACCTCCGGGTCCACGTCGCCGGTGTAGCGGCCCTTGCCGTCCGCTCCGATGACGCGGGTGATGCCGACGTCCACCACCACCGCGCCGGGGTTGATCATGTCGGCGGTGAGCAGACCCGGTACGCCGGCCGCGACGATGACGATGTCGGCGGCGCGCGTGTGCGAGGCGAGGTCGAGGGTGCCGGTGTGGCAGAGGGTGACAGTGGCGTTCTCGCTGCGCCTGGTGAGCAGCAGGCCGAGCGGGCGGCCGACCGTGTTGCCGCGACCGACCACCGCGACGGTGGCCCCGCGCAGCGCCACGTCGTGCCGGCGGAGCAGCTCGACGATGCCGCGCGGCGTGCACGGCAGCGGACCGTCGTAGCCGAGCACGAGCCGACCCAGGTTGACCGGGTGCAGCCCGTCGGCGTCCTTGTCCGGGTCGATCAGCTCCAGCACCCGCTGGGTGTCGAGGTGGGCCGGCAGCGGCAGCTGGACGATGTAGCCGTGGCACGCCGGGTCGGCGTTCAGCTCGGCCAGTACGTCGTCGACCTGCTGTTGGGTGGCGTCGGCTGGCAGTTCGCGGCGGATCGAGGCGATGCCCACCTCGGCGCAGTCGCGGTGCTTGCCGTTGACGTACGCCTGGCTGCCCGGATCCGCCCCGACCAGGACCGTGCCCAGCCCGGGGGTGATGCCGCGTTCCGCCAGTGCCTTCACCCGGATGCGCAGCTCGTCCTTGATCTCCGCTGCGGTTGCCTTGCCGTCCAGAAGCGTCGCCGTCACGACCAGATCGTCTCACGGCCACCGCCCGCGGATCAGACGACCTCGCTCCGGGCCGTCCGCCGGCCACTGCGGTGGGGCGGCCATCGGACGGGCCACTGGAGTAACCCTGCGTGAGGTGTTGCTAGTCACTTTCAGTGACTGTCTATGGATTCGGTCACTGTCGAACCAGACAGGCCGGGCCTGGCCCACGGAGAAGGGACGGCCACCCCAGGCGGCGTCGACATGACCAGAAGGGTTCGAACGCAACGTGAAACGTCGGGATTTCAGCAGGCCAACGTCGATGAGTCCGGTTTGGGGTAGCAGATTCACCCGCCTTCGACAACTGAATCAACCCCGGACCGTTACCCACCCGCAACCGCGTCGTTGTCGAAGGCCCGTCACCGACCTACCGTTACCGCTTGTTGCGCAGCGTAAACCCAGCGTCGGGCCTGACTGCGCAGCGTGAGGAGATGAGGAGGCTCAATGCGAGTTCGTAGACTCGCCGCCTGGACCGCCCTCCCGCTCGCGGTGACGCTGGGCCTCGCGGCCTGCGGCAGCGGCGGAGACGGTGGATCCGGTGGCAGCGACAGTTCGCCGGTCAGCATTCAGATCGGTGAGCCGAAGCACCTGGTTCCCACAAACACCACCGAGACGTCCGGCTCGCAGGTGATCGCCGGCCTGTTCAGCCCGCTCGTCGACTACGACGCCCAGAACAAGCCGTACGAGGTCGCCGCCCAGTCGATCACCTCGTCCGACAACAAGGTCTGGACGATCAAGCTCAAGGACGGCTTCACCTTCCACAACGGTGAGAAGGTCACGTCCCAGAACTACATCAACGCCTGGAACTACGGCGCGTACGCCCCGAATGGTCAGGACAGCAACTACTTCTTCGAGAAGATCGCTGGCTACGACGACCTCCAGGGCAAGGCGCCGAAGGCCAAGGAGATGTCGGGTCTGAAGAAGGTCGACGACCTCACCTTCACCGCGACGCTGTCCGAGCCGTACATCGACTTCAGGACAACGCTCGGCTACAACGCGTTCTACCCGATGCCGGACGCCGCGTTCTCGGCTCCGGGCGTGCTCAAGGACTCCTACGAGCAGGCGCCGATCGGGCAGGGCCCCTTCAAGATGAAGGGCACCTGGCAGCACGACAGCAAGATCGACATCGAGCGCTACGACGCGTACCCGGGCGAGAAGCCCAAGGTCAAGGACATCGAGTTCCGGATCTACCAGCAGCTCACCGCGGCCTACGCGGACGTCCTCGCGGACAACCTGGACGTGCTGCCCACGATCCCGACCGAGAGCCTGAGCACCGCGCCGAGTGACCTGGGCGACCGGTACAAGACCAGCCCGATGTCGTCGTTCCAGTTCCTCGCGTTCCCGACGTTCGACAAGGACTACAGCAACCCGGACGTGCGCAAGGCCATCTCGATGGCGATCGACCGTGACGACCAAGTCGGTCTTCAAGGGCTCGCAGACGCCGGCTCGCTCCTTCGTCTCGCCGGTACTGCCGGGCTACCGGGAGGACACCGCGGGCAAGGCCGGCGAGTTCAACCCGACCGAGGCCAAGAAGCTCTACCAGGCCGCCGGTGGTCCCGCGAAGATCGTCATCTCGTACAACGGCGACGGCGGTCACAAGGACTGGGTCGACGCCACTGTCAACCAGCTCAAGACCAACCTGGGTGTCGACGCCGTCGGTTCGGCCGAGCCGAAGTTCGCCGACCTGCTCACCAAGGTCGAGAAGAAGACGCCGGTGGGTGCGTTCCGGATGGGTTGGGTCATGGACTACCCGACCATGGAGGACTACCTCGGCCCGCTGTACAGCACGAACGGCTCGTCGAACTACTACGGCTACAGCAACCCGGAGTTCGACAAGCTGGTCAAGGAGGGTTCCGCCGCCAAGACGCAGGACGAGGCGATCGCCAAGTACCAGCAGGCGGAGGACATCCTGGCCAAGGACATGCCGGTGATCCCGCTCCGCTTCGGCGAGAACGTGTTCGGCCACTCGTCCAAGGTCAAGAACGTCGAGATGGACCTGTTCCAGCGGGTCGACCTCGTCAAGATCGAAGCAGCCAGCTGAGCTGAGCATGGTGCGGGCCACCCGGGCGACGAAGCCCGGGTGGCCCCTACCGCACCACCGGGGCCGGGCCGCAGCAGCGGACCCGGCGTCGGCGGTGCCGGCTCCCCCGGGCCGGACGGCGCGTCTCGGATATTTCGGGTACGACCAGAGATGCCGTCCTGCGACCCTTTCGCACATTTCCGGAGAGACTGCTAAGCATGTTCCGCTACATCCTGCGGCGCCTACTGCAGATGGTCCTGGCGTTCTTCGGGACCACCCTGATCGTCTACGCGCTGACATTCGCCGGGCAGGGCGACCCGATCCAGGCGCTCGCCGGCGAACGGCCGGTGACGCCAGCCCAACGGGCCTACCTGACCGAGAAGTACCACCTGGACGCCACCGGCGTCGGCGGCTTCTTCTACCGCTACTTCGACTACGTGAAGAACCTGCTCCAGGGCGACCTGGGCGAATCGCTCACCGGTCGGAACATCGGTGACATCCTCCAGCAGGCCTGGCCGGTCACCGTGCGGCTCGCCCTCATCGCGCTCGCTGTGGCGATCATCTTCGGCGTCACCGCCGGGGTCCTCGCCGGCATCCGCCGGGCCAGCATCTTCGACAACTCGACCCTGGTGCTGACCCTGCTGGTGCTGGGCATCCCGACGATCGTGCTGGCGCCGCTGGCGCAGTACTTCCTGGGTGTCAAGTGGCAACTCTTCCCACCGACTGCCGGCTCCGACCCGACGTTCTACGCGCTGCTGCTGCCGGGCATCGTGCTCGGCTCGCTGTCGCTGGCCACCGCCCTACGACTCACGCGGGCCTCGGTGGCGGAGAACCTGCGCGCCGACTACGTCCGGACCGCCCGGTCCAAGGGCCTGGTCAAGCGGCGCATCGTCGTCGTCCACGTGCTGCGCAACTCGCTGATCCCGGTGGTCACCTTCCTCGGTGTGGAACTGGGCAACCTGATGAGCGGCGCGATCATCACCGAGGGCGTCTTCAACATCCCCGGCGTGGGCTTCAACCTCTTCCGCGGCATCCGCACCGAGGACGGCCCCCTGGTGGTGGGCATCGTCAGCGTGCTCGTCGTGGTCTACCTGGTCTCGAACCTGGTGGTGGACGTCCTGTACGCCGTACTCGACCCGAGGATCCGCTATGAGTGAGCTGGCATGAGTGACTTCGAAACTGTGGCGGCCACCGAGAACCAGGCCGCGCGACGTGGCCCCTCGGGGGAGCCGGGCACGCCCAACCAGGTCGGCGCCGCGAACAAGCCCCGCAGCCTGGCCGGGGACGCCTGGCGCGACCTGCGCCGCAACCCGATCTTCTGGATCTCGCTGGCGTTGGTTGTCATCTTCACCCTGATGGCGCTGCTCCCCGGGGTCTTCACGGCCAACAACCCGAACGACTGCCTGCTGTCCCGGCAGCACGCCGGGCCGTCCGGCGGGGCCATCTTCGGGTACGACTTCCAGGGCTGCGACACGTACTCCCGGGCGGTCTACGGCACCCGGGCGTCGCTGCTGGTCGGCGCGCTCGCCGCACTCGGCACCGGCATCATCGCGCTGGTGGTCGGCATGCTGGCCGGTTACTTCGGCCGCTGGGTCGACGCTGTGCTCTCCCGGGTGATCGACGTGGTGCTCGGCATCCCGCTGCTGCTGGCCGCGATCGTGCTGCTCAAGCGGGTCTCCAGTGACAGCCAGACGGCCCGGATCGGCGCTGTCGTCTTCGTGCTGGCCCTCCTCGGCTGGACCACCGCCGCCCGCGTGGTCCGATCCTCGGTGATCACCGCGAAGGAGCAGGACTACGTCGCGGCGGCCCGGATGCTCGGTGCCGGCAACAGCCGGATCATGTGGCGGCACATCCTGCCGAACTCGCTGGCCCCGGCGATCGTCGTGCTGACCATCGCGCTCGGCTCGTTCATCGCGGCCGAGGCGACGCTCTCCTTTCTCGGCATCGGCCTGAAGGCGCCCACCATCTCGTGGGGGCAGGACATCGACACCGGCCGGATCCACATGCGGGAGGCGGCCACCCCGTTGATCGTCCCGTCTGCCTTCCTGGCACTGACCGTGCTGGCGTTCATCATGCTCGGCGACGCGATCCGTGACGCCTTCGACCCGAAGCTGCGGTGAGAACATCATGACCGTCAATCCAACTCCCGCCTCCGCCACTCCCGAGGGCGGTCACCTGCTGGAGTTGCGGGACCTGCACGTCGAGTTCCGCACCAACGAAGGTGTCGCCCGGGTGATCAACGGGGTGTCGTACCACCTGGACGCCGGCGAGACCCTTGCCGTGCTCGGCGAATCCGGCTCGGGCAAGTCGGTCACCGCCCAGGCGATCATGGGCATCCTGGACACCCCGCCCGCGTTCGTCCGCTCCGGCCAGATCCTCTACCGGGGTGAGGACCTGCTCACCCGCTCCGAGGAGCAGCGCCGGCAGGTACGCGGCAAGGAGATCGCGATGATCTTCCAGGACGCGCTCTCCGCCCTCAACCCGGTCTTCCCGGTCGGCTGGCAGATCGGTGAGACGCTGCGCCAGCGCGCCGGCATGTCCCGAGCCGACGCTCGACGGCGTGCCGTCGAGCTGATGGATCTGGTCAAGATCCCGGGCGCCGCCAAGCGGATCGGCGACTACCCGCACCAGTTCTCCGGCGGTATGCGGCAGCGCGTCATGATCGCCATGGCGTTGGCGCTGGACCCGAAGGTGCTGATCGCCGACGAGCCCACCACGGCCCTCGACGTGACAGTGCAGGCCCAGATCATGGACCTGCTGGCCGACCTGCGCCGGGAACTCAACATGGCGATGATCCTGATCACCCACGACCTGGGTGTGGTCGCCGGTGTCGCGGACCGGATCGCGGTCATGTACGCCGGCCGGATCGTCGAACACGCCGACGTCCGCTCGCTCTACAAGGCGCCCGCCCACCCGTACACAAAGGGTTTGTTGGAGTCGATCCCGCGCCTGGACGTTCGCGGCCAGGAACTGTCGACGATCAAGGGGTTGCCCCCGAACCTGATGCGCATCCCGTCCGGCTGCCCGTTCCACCCCCGGTGCCCGTACGTCCAGCAGGTCTGCGTGGACGAGGTGCCGCACGACCTGGTCCTCGGCGACGGCAGGACCAGCGCTTGCCACTTCGCGCAGGAGGTCCGTGATGACAGCGTCGCCCGCTAGCCCCGCAAAGGTCCGCGGCGAGACCATTCTCTCCGTCGACAACCTGGTGAAGCACTTCCCGATCACCCAGGGCGTGCTGTTCCAGCGGCAGATCGGGGCGGTGAAGGCCGTCGACGGGGTGAGCTTCGAGCTGCGTCGGGGCGAGACGCTCGGCGTCGTCGGCGAGTCCGGCTGCGGCAAGTCCACCCTCGCCCGGCTGCTGATGCGCTTGGAGACGCCCACCTCCGGGCGCGCGACCCTGGAGGGCAAGGACCTGTTCAAGGCTTCCGGGGGTGAGCTGCGCCGGCTGCGCCGCAACATGCAGATGGTGATGCAGGACCCGTACACCTCGCTGAACCCGCGGATGACCGTCGGTGACATCATCGGCGAGCCGTTCGAGATCCACCCGGATGCCGCGCCGAAGGGCAGCAAGGCCAAGCGGGTCCAGGAACTGCTGGACCTGGTCGGGCTCAACCCGGAGCACATCAACAGGTACCCGCACCAGTTCTCCGGCGGTCAGCGTCAGCGCATCGGCATCGCCCGCGCCCTCGCGCTGAAGCCCGAGGTGATCGTCTGCGACGAACCGGTGTCGGCGCTCGACGTCTCCATCCAGGCCCAGGTGATCAACCTGCTCAAGCAGTTGCAGGGCGAGCTGGGGCTCTCGTACATCTTCATCGCGCACGACCTGTCGGTGGTGCGGCACATCGCCGACCGCGTCGCGGTGATGTACCTCGGTCGGATCGTCGAGATCGGCACCGAGGACGAGATCTACGAGCGGGCCACCCATCCGTACACCCAGGCTCTGCTCTCCGCGGTGCCGGTGCCGGACCCGGAGGCCCGCGACCAGCGCAACATGATCCGGCTGGTCGGCGACGTGCCCAGCCCGGCCGACCCGCCCAGCGGGTGCCACTTCCGGACGCGCTGCTGGAAGGCCCAGGACATCTGCGCCACCCAGGACCCGGCGACGGTGCCGAGGGCAGCGGACCCCCACCCGTCCGCCTGCCACTTCGCCGAACTGCGCCCCACCACCACAGCCTGACCCGCTGACCACGGTGATCATGGGGTTGACGGGCCATTTCGTCCGGGTTGTCGCCCGTCAACCCCATGATCAACCCGCCTCTGCGGCGGGTCGAAGCGTCAGTGGAAGAAGTGGCGGGTTCCGGTCAGGTACATCGTGACGTTTGCCTTCTTGGCCGCTTCGATGACTTCCTCGTCGCGGATGGAGCCGCCGGGCTGCAAGATGGCGCGGATGCCGGCGTCGATGAGGATCTGCGGGCCGTCGGCGAACGGGAAGAACGCGTCCGAGGCGGCGACCGAGCCGCGGGCCCGGTCGGCGCCGGCGCGGGTGACAGCGAGCTGCGCCGAGTCGACCCGGTTGACCTGACCCATGCCGACGCCGACGGTGGCGCCGTCCCTGGCGAGCAGGATCGCGTTGCTCTTCACCGCGCGGACCGCCCGCCAGGCGAACGCGAGGTCCCGCAGCAGCTCCTCGTCGGCGGCCTCGCCGGTCGCCAACTGCCAGTTGGCCGGGTCGTCGCCGGGGGCGTCCACCCGGTCGGCGACCTGGGCCAGCACGCCGCCGGTCACCGGCCGCAACTCCACCCGCGCCGGCGTCCAGGCCGGTGCCCGCAGCAGCCGGATGTTCTTCTTGCCCTGCAGCACCTCGACCGCGCCCTCGTCGAAGCCGGGGGCGACCACCACCTCGGTGAAGATCTCGGCGACCTGCCGGGCCATCTCGACCGAGACCGGCCGGTTGACCGCGATGACACCACCGAACGCCGACACCGGGTCGCAGGCGTGCGCCCTGCGGTGCGCCTCGGCGACGTCCGCGCCGATCGCGATGCCGCACGGGTTCGCGTGCTTGATGATCGCCACCGCCGGCTGTTCGGCGAAGTCGTTCGCGGCCCGCCAGGCGGCGTCGGCGTCGACGTAGTTGTTGTACGACATCTCCTTGCCGTGCAGCTGCTCGGCCTGGGCCAGCCCGGCCGGGGCGTCCGGGTCGGTGTAGAGCGCGGCGGGCTGGTGCGGGTTCTCGCCGTAGCGCAGCGCTGTCGACTTGCGCAGCGCCAGCCCCGCGAACTGCGGCCACGAGTCGTCGGCGGGTGCCAGCTCCTGCGCGAACCATTGGGCCACCGCCACGTCGTACTCGGCGATGTCGGCGAACGCCCGGGCGGCCAGCGCGCGGCGCTGGGCCACTGTGAAGCCACCCTCGGCGAGCGCGCCGAGCAGCGCCGGGTAGGCGGCCGGGTCGGTGAGCACGGCGATTGAGGCGTGGTTCTTGGCGGCGGCGCGCACCATGGCCGGACCGCCGATGTCGATCTGCTCCACGCACTCCTCGACGTCGGCGCCGGAGGCGACGGTCGCCTGGAACGGGTACAGGTTGGAGACCAGCAGGTCGAACGCCGCCACGCCCAGCTCGTCGAGCTGCGCCACGTGGGTGTCCTTCCGCAGGTCCGCGAGGAGACCCGCGTGCACCTTCGGGTGCAGGGTCTTCACCCGGCCGTCGAGCACCTCGGGGAACCCGGTCACCGTCTCCACCGGCGTCACCGGCACCCCGGCGGCGGCGATGGTGCCCGCCGTGCTGCCGGTGGACACGATCTCCACACCGGCCGCGTGCAGGGCCTGAGCCAGCTCGGCCAGCCCGGTCTTGTCGTAGACGCTGACCAGCGCCCGCCTGATCGGGCGGCGCCCGTCCTGAGTGGGACTCACGGAACCGTGACCTTCCTTCCGGTGATGGTCCAGCCTTCGCGGACCAGCCGACCGACCTGCTCGACGAGCTGGCGTCGCTCGGCTTCCTTGATGCGCTCGGTGAGCGTGTCGACGTCGTCGTCGTCCAGCACCGGCACCGCGACCTGCGCGACGATCGGCCCGGTGTCCATGCCGGCGTCGACGAAGAAGAGGGTGGCTCCGGTGAGCTTCACGCCGTAGGCGAGAGCGTCACGCGGGCCGTGGATGCCGGGAAACGCCGGCAGCAGCGTGTTGTGGGTGTTCAGGTAGCGGTCGCCGAAGGCGGCGAGGAAGTGCGGGCCGACCAGCTTGAGGAAACCGGCGGAGATGACCAGGTCGGGTTGGTGCTTCGCGACGTGCGCGGTGAGCGCGCGGTCCCAGTCCTCCCGGGTGTCGTGGTCGCGGACCCGCTCGACGAAGGTGGGCACCCCCGCCGCGTCGGCCCGGTCCAGGCCCGCGATGCCGTCGCGGTCCGCGCCGACCGCGACAACCTGTGCGCCGTACGCGGGGTCGGCGGCGGCATCCAGCAGCGACTGAAGGTTGCTCCCGGAGCCGGAGATGAGGACGACGATGCGGGCGACAGGCGCGGGCTCGGTCACCGGGCCACCCTATCGGGCAGGTCAGGGACGCCCTTCGACTGGGCGGCACGCCGATCTTCGACAGTGCCGACGTGCGTCGACCCGGTACGCTGCCGCTCGCTCGGGCCGAACGCCGCACCGGCCCACACACCGCCCCTGATCCGGCACGCGAAGCGGTCGACTAGGAGAATTTTGCCTGCTTTGGGAGACATGTCGTCCTGCTGCTGCACTGGGCTTTGGGAGGACTGACCGCGATCATGGATGGAAATAAGAGCACCAACTGACGGAACCAGTCCAAGGAGCTTCTCGAATGCAGCCCGGTAACCCCGGTCAGGACCCGTACGGCCAGCAGCCCAACCAGGACCCGACCGCTCCCCAGCCGCCGGCCGCCCCGTACGGCCAGCAGCCCACCTCCGGCCAGCCGTACGGCCAGCAGCCGAACGACCCGTACGCCGCGCCGCAGGCCCCGTACGGCCAGCAGCCCACCTCGGGCCAGCCGTACGGTCAGCAGCCGAACGACCCGTACGCGCAGCAGCAGCCCCCGTACGGCGCCGGCCCGACCTACCCGAACGCCGGGTACCCGCAGGCGCAGGGGCAGAACAACACCCTCGGCCTGGTGTCGATGATCCTCGGTATCGCGTCGATCCCGCTGGTCTGCTGCCTGTACCTGGGCATCCCGGTCGGCATCGCGGGCGTCGTGACCGGCTACCTCGCCAAGCAGAAGGTGGCCCAGGGTCAGGCCAACAACGCCGGCCAGGCCAAGGCCGGTCTGATCTGCGGCGCGGTCGGCGTCGGGCTGGGCATCCTGCTGCTCATCCTGAGCGTGGTGGCGCAGGTCAACCTGCCCACCCAGCCCTGACGGGTTCGGATTCGACGGGGCGCTCCGGGTTCACTCGGGGCGCCCCGCGCTCGTCTACCGCGCGGGCCCGCGGGTCAGCGCCCGGGTGGCGGCGGCACCGACCAGCGCGCCGACCGCTATGACACCGGCCGCCACCGCCCCGACCTGCCAACCCACCGGGCCGACCTGGGACAGCCGGCCGGCGCCGAGCGGCCCACCGGAGACCGCCGCGGCCGCACCGAGCACCACACCAGCCACCGGCCCGGCCAGCACCGCCGGCGCCAGCAACACGGCCCAGCGCTGCGCAGCCCGCTCCGGCCCGGCGAGTCGAGCCACCCGCCGGGCGAGCAGCCAACCGGCGACCATCCCGGCCAGCACCGGCACCGCGAGCAGCAGGGCACCGAAGCCGTCCACCGGGCCGCGCGGCAGGCCGGCGAGCAGCGGCACGGCCGGCAGCGCGCCGACCGACACCTCGCTGGTACGGACCGCGGTGTCAGCGCCGACCGCGAACCCCGGCCCGAGCAGGTAACTGGTCGACCAGACCGCCGCGTTGGGTGCGTACGCGACGCTGACCAGGGTGATGCCGGCCTGCCCGGCGACTCCGGTCCGGTACGCCCCGATCATGTCGGCCGCATCGCCGCCACCGGTGGCCACCGCCAGGCCGGCCGCTCCCGCGCCCGCGCCGAGCAGCAGCAGCCCGGCCACCAGGCCGGTGCGAACGCCGTCGCGCACCGGGCTCGGGAGCCGGGAGACGAGCAGCCGGGTCACGGCGGTGATCCGGACCGCGCCGACCAGCGCGGCGAGTGTGCCGACCGCCGCGAACGTGGCGCCCGCCCGGATCAGCGACACACTCGGCCCGCCGGTGCCGACTAGCACCGCCGCGAGCGCGCCGAGCAGCGCGTACGCAATACCGACCGCGACCGCGGCGAGCAGTGCCCGGCGCGGTGAGCGGGTGTCGCGAGCACCGATCGCGCGGCTGACGTGCACGCCGGCGCGGCTCAGCCGCCAGAGCGCGAGCACTGTCAGCGCCAGCGGGGCGAGCCCGAGCGGCCCGGTCTCGGTGTGCAACGGCACGCCGTGCCCGAGCAGCCAGCCGGCCAGCGCGGTGCGCAGGGTGCCGGTCACTGTGGTGCCATCCGCGCCGAGCTGCACCAGGCCGAGCACGATGGCGACCGGCAGGTACGAGGTGACGGCGGCCCAGCAGGCGGCCACCCCGGCGGCGACGGGCAGTGGCGCCCGCCCGCGCGGCGACCCACCCGCGCGAGGCGCGGGCACCCGCCGGGCCGGTGCGGCACGGTCGACCGGCCGGTCGTCGGCGCTCACACCGCCGGGACGGCTGGGACGGTCAGGGGTGACGGGGGACATCCGCTCTACTCTGGCACGTCGCGCGGGCGGTGGCAGTCCGTTAACCCCTCCTAAGGTCGGCGAGTTCACCGAACCGACGTCCTGCCCACCCGAGCCGGTCTAGCCTCGGCCTTGAGGGGGCGCGAGTTGCCGCCACCCGGGACGGGCCCACCGGCCGCGGTCCGGGCCGGCACGTCGCCCATGACCGCTCGGAGGACGCTGTGACGACGCCATACCCGCCTCCCCCACCACCACCGGCCCAGGGACGCGACCGAACCACCCTCTGGGGCGTGCTGGGCATCGTGCTGGGGCTGATCTGCTGCGGCATCTTCGGCATCGTCTTCGGCTACCTGTCCATCCGCGACGCCCGGCGGTACGGGCAGTCGCCGCTGCTCGGTTACCTCGCCATCGCGTTCGGCGTGATCAACATCATCGGCGGGGCGATCCTGCGCGCGACGGGCAACTACCCGTTCTGGAACAACGACTGACGCGTACGACGGAGGGGGTCGACCGTGACCGGTCGACCCCCTCCATGCTGCCTGACCGGCTCAGTTGCCGGACATGATCTCCCGCATCAGCTTCGCGGTCTCGGTCGGCGTCTTGCCGACCTTGACGCCGACGGCCTCCAGCGCCGCCTGCTTGGCCTCGGCGGTGCCGGCGGAGCCAGAGATGATCGCCCCGGCGTGACCCATGGTCTTGCCGGGCGGAGCGGTGAAGCCGGCAATGTAGCCGACCACCGGCTTGGTGACGTTCGCCTTGATGAACTCGGCGGCCCGCTCCTCCGCGTCGCCACCGATCTCACCGATCATGACGATCGCGTCGGTCTCCGGGTCGGCCTCGAACGCCGCGAGGGCGTCGATGTGGGTGGTCCCGATGATCGGGTCACCGCCGATGCCGACGCAGGTGGAGAACCCGATGTCGCGCAGCTCGTACATCATCTGGTAGGTCAGCGTGCCGCTCTTGCTGACCAGGCCGATCCGGCCGGAGCCGGTGATGTCGGCCGGGATGATGCCGGCGTTGGACGCGCCCGGCGAGGCGATGCCCGGGCAGTTCGGCCCGATGATCCGGGTCCGCTCGCCCTGCGAGACGTTGTACGCCCAGAACGACGCGGTGTCGTGCACCGGGACGCCCTCGGTGATCACCACGGCCAGCTCGATCGCGGCGTCGATCGCCTCGACCACGGCGGCCTTGGTGAACTGCGGCGGCACGAAGATGACAGTGACGTCGGCCCCGGTCTGCGCCATCGCGTCCGCGACGGACGCGAAGACCGGCAGCTCGGTGCCGTCGAAGTCGACAGTCTGGCCCGCCTTGCGCGGGTTGACGCCACCGACGACGTTGGTGCCGGCGGCCAGCATCCGCCGGGTGTGCTTGGAACCCTCGGAACCGGTCATCCCCTGGACGATGACCTTCGAGTCCTTGGTCAGCCAGATAGCCATGATCAGACCCCCGCAGCTGCCAGCTCGGCGGCCCGCTCGGCCGCACCGTCCATGGTGTCCACCCGCTGCACGAGCGGGTTGTTCGCGCTGTCCAGGATCGCCCGGCCAGCCTCGGCGTTGTTGCCGTCGAGACGGACGACGAGCGGCTTGGTGACCTGCTCGCCGCGCTGCTCCAGCAGGGCCAGCGCCTGGATGATGCCGTTGGCGACCTCGTCGCAGGCGGTGATGCCGCCGAAGACGTTGACGAAGACGCTCTTCACGGCCGGGTCGGAGAGCACGATCTCCAGCCCGTTCGCCATCACCGCGGCGCTCGCGCCGCCGCCGATGTCGAGGAAGTTGGCGGGCTTGACGTTGCCGTGCCGCTCACCGGCGTACGCGACCACGTCGAGGGTCGACATGACCAGACCCGCGCCGTTGCCGATGATGCCGACCTCGCCGTCGAGCTTGACGTAGTTGAGGTCCTTGGCCTTGGCGGCCTGCTCCAGCGGGTCCACAGCGGCCTGGTCGACGAGCGCCTCGTGGTCCGGGTGCCGGAACGCCGCGTTCTCGTCCAGGCTGATCTTGGCGTCGAGCAGCAGCATCCGGCCGTCGCCGTTCTTGGCGAGCGGGTTGACCTCGACCAGGGTGGCGTCCTCGGCGACGAACGCCTGCCACAGGCCGACGGCGATCTCGACCACCTGGTCGGCGACCTCGGCCGGGAAGCCGGCGGCGGTCACGATCTCACGGGCCTTGGCCTCGTCCACGCCCTTGACGGCGTCGATCGGGGCCTTCACGACCTTGTCGGGGGTCTCGGCGGCGACCTGCTCGATGTCCATGCCGCCGGCGACGCTGGCGATGCAGAGGAAGGTGCGGTTCGCCCGGTCGAGCAGGTACGAGAAGTAGTACTCCTCGGCCACGTCCGCGGTCACCGTGATCATGACCTTGTGGACGGTGTGACCCTTGATGTCCATGCCGAGGATGTCGGTGGCCCGGGCCACCGCCTCATCCGGGCCCTCGGCCAGCTTGACGCCGCCGGCCTTACCTCGGCCGCCGACCTTTACCTGCGCCTTGACGACCACACGGCCGCCAAGGCGTTCGGCGATCGCGCGGGCCTCTTCCGGGGTAGTGGCGACGCCGCCAGCCAGCACGGGCAAGCCGTGCCGCTCGAACAGGTCCCGCCCCTGGTACTCGTACAGGTCCACGATTGCGCGTCCCGTCCCGTCTCCGCGGCGCGCCGTCGCGCCGCCACCAGCGTTCAGAAAACAGTTTGACGCCTGTCATCAGTTGAAACAGGCCATTGGCCGCAGCCTAGCGAGGTCGGCACCACCGGCAACCGAGCGGGTGCACGGTGTGCGGTAATGCACAACCGGACATCAGTTGTGGCCGGTTCCGGCCAAGACTCCGGTGGCATCCACCGTCCGGGCGATGTTGTCCGGCTTGCGTAACCCTGCCGTGGGGGCGTCGTTGAGTCAGATGTCGGAGCGCTGAACAGCGCAAAGACGGGATACGGCCGATGCCCTGTCGGTCGAGGGGTGGCGGCGGGGCATCGTGCATAGAGGGGCCGGACGTGTGAGGGGTGCGTCCGGCCCCTCCCCCGTGCCCAAAATCGGTCGGGCAGCAGTTCGGCGGTGCTCAGGAAACGGGCTGGGCCACGTTCTCTCGGACCCACTCGACAATCGCCTGGGTGGTGGCGCCCGGTGTGAAGATCTTCGCGACGCCCAGCTTCTCCAACTCGGGAATGTCGCCGTTTGGAATGATGCCGCCACCGAACACGACGATGTCGCGTGCGTCCCGCTCACCGAGCAGTTCCAGCACCCGTCGGAAGAGCGTCATGTGCGCGCCGGAGAGCACGGACAGGCCGACCGCGTCGGCGTCCTCCTGGATGGCGGTCTCCACGATCTGCTCGGGAGTCTGGTGCAGGCCGGTGTAGACGACCTCCATCCCGGCGTCCCGCAGGGCGCGCGCGACGACCTTCGCGCCCCGATCATGGCCGTCCAGGCCAGGCTTCGCGACGACGACCCGAATCCGAGAGCTCATCAGCGCACACCTTTCACCGGCTTGACCGCCTTCACCTTAACGAACGGTAACCCGGCGGGCCCGGCCCGGGAAATCCGGGCTCCGTCACCGGCCGTTACCCGACGCATCCACCGCGCAACCCGGAGGTGTCCGGCCCGGCGCCGTCCCGGCTTTGCCGGAGCCACGCCGCTGGCAGGGCCGGGACACCATCCCGGCACCGTCCGGAGTCAAGCCGGACGACTCCGCCGGAACGGTCACGCTCGGCGACGAACGGGCAGCGACAGGGGCACCGTTCAGCGGCGCGATGCATGACAATCACGGACGCAAACGGACAGATCGACACGCCAATTTTTCGGTCTAGCTTGTGACTCGCCTGGCGGTTGGCTAACGTGTCCACGGTTGTCATCAGGTCCATGGACGGGTGACGACGCGGTCAGCGGAGGTCCCACTGGAGTCTCAGGGGACGCCACCGGCCGCTTCGGAACCCCGACAACGGAGGGTGTGCGTGCGCCAGCGCCTGTCGTCTGAGCCCGATCGATATCGCGGTCGCCGCCGCGTACCCACCCCACCCCGCAGCCGTTACGCCGCTGTCGTCACCACCGCGTTCGTCGGTGCCGGCATCGTGGCCCTCGGCGCGAGCGCCCTGCCGGACGCCAAGGACGTCAGCCCGACGGTCCTCGACGAGCTCAAGCAGGCGTCGGTCACCAGCCAGGACGCCGCGGCCCGTGCGGACAACGCCGAGCGCGCCTCCCGGGACAGCCGCAGCGAGGACAGCGCCGAGAAAGAGGTCTGGCTGCTGCCGCTGCAGGGCTACGACTTCAACTCCCCGTACGGCGTCCGCTGGGGCAAGATGCACACCGGCGTGGACCTGGTCGCCCCTGAGGGCACGCCCTACGTGGCGATCCATGACGGGCTGGTCACCAAGGCCGGCTGGTTCGGTGGCTACGGCAACGCCGTGATCGTCCAGCACGCCGACGGCAGCGAGGCCATCTACGGCCACTCCTCCGCGGTCAGCGTCAAGGAAGGCCAGCAGGTCAAGGCGGGCGACCAGCTCGGCCTGGTGGGCCAGACCGGCCACGCGTACGGCACGCACCTGCACCTGGAGATCCATGTCAAGGGGCAGCCGGAAGACCCGGTGCCGTTCCTCCAGGCGCGCGGAGTGGACATCAAGCTGCAAATCGAGGCAATCTACAGCGAGGTAGCCGGCTCCTGACGGCGCGTAACGACCGTTGACCGCCCGGATCTGTCGATCCGGGCGGTTTTTTGTCACGCGATGCTGGCGGATGTATCCCGGGTCACACTGCTGGATGTGACCGACGGCACCCTCCCGCATGATCACTTTTCCGGATGTAGCGCCGCACAGCGGGTCATATCCGGGCAGCCGACCATCCGCTCCCCGTCCGACGGTCCGGTCCCCCCGCCTGCCCCACCTCGGCCCGACACCAGTATTTCGAGGTCAAGTGCCCCTCGACTGTGAAGGTCCGCCGTGCAGGAAGACAGCCCCGTCCAGAACGAGAACACCCCCGACACCAGCCAGACCGCGCCGTCCCAGCGCACCGGCCGACGCAACCGCCTCATCGTGCTCGCGGCCGCCGCCCTGGTAGCCCTCGGCCTCGGAGGTGTCGCCGTCGCCACCAGCGGCACCGACCACCCGGCACCCGCCGCCGTCTCCCTCGACGCCCAGGCCCGGGCCGAGGCCGCGAGCCGGGCCGACCGCTCGGTCCGTGAATCGAGCACCCCGGTCGACCCCTCGCTCAGCCCGACGCCCAGCCCGTCGACGGTCAGCGCCAGCCCGACCCCCACGAAGACGGCCGCAGCGAAGGCCACGCCGAAGCCGAAGCCGAAGCCGAAGAAGACCACCAGGCCCACCCCCGCCTGGGTCGACCCGATGCCGGGCGCAGCCGTCACGTCCTGCTACGGGCAGCGCTGGGGCACCCTGCACGCCGGTATCGACCTGGCGCTGCCCTCCGGTACGCCGATCCACGCAGCGGCCGCCGGCACCGTGACCCAGGCCGGCGACGCCTCCGACGGGTACGGCAACTCCGTCTTCATCGACCACGGCAACGGCTACCTGACCCACTACGCCCACCAGAGCCGCATCGCGGTCACCGTCGGCCAGGCGGTCAAAGCCGGCCAGGTCATCGGCTACGAGGGCGCAACCGGCGACGCCACCGGCCCGCACCTGCATTTCGAAGTGCACCAGGGCATGTGGAACCAGATCGACCCAGCTCCCTTCATGCGGGCGCACGGCGTCGACCTGGGCTGCTGATACGACCCCCCTGCGCGGGACAAAGGGAAAGAGTGGCCTCAGCGGTACGTGAGGCCACTCTTTCCTTGATCCAGCACGATCCTTGGGGGCGCTACGGGGTCAGAGCTTGTCGACCGGTGCGTGCCGGAGCACCAGCCACATGGTCTGGTCGCCGAAGTCGATCTGCGCGCGGGCACCCGGGCCGTGCCCCTCGACGGCGAGCACCCGCCCCAACCCGTACCGCTGATGGTTGACCCGGTCGCCCGCGGACACCTTCGGCCCCTGTGGCAGCTCGCTGGCAGTGGTCAGCCGGCTGGCGTCCACGCCGAGCCGCTGGGCCAGCTGCGCCGCCTTCGGCGTACCCCCCGTGAAGTTGCCACGCGCGCCGGGCGCGCGGTCCGCGCGGCCACCGACGCCGCCGCCCCCGCCAGCCCACGAGGTGTACGACCCCTCGGTGCGCTCCCAGTGCACCAACTCGGTGGGCAGCTCCTCCAGGAAGCGCGACGGCGGGTTGTAGGACGGCTGCCCCCAGGCCGAGCGGGTCACCGCCCGGGACAGGTAGAGCCGCTGTCGGGCACGGGTGATGCCGACGTACGCCAGTCGGCGCTCCTCCTCCAACTCGCGGGTGTCGCCCAGCGAACGCAGGTGCGGGAAGACGCCGTCCTCCAGCCCGGTCAGGAAGACCACCGGGAATTCCAACCCCTTGGCGGTGTGCAGCGTCATCAGGGTGACCACGCCCTGGTGGTCGGGGTCGTCGGAGGGGATCTGGTCAGCGTCGGCGACCAGCGCCACCTGCTCCAGGAAGCCGGCCAGGGTGGCCCGCTCCCCCTCCTCGCCCAGCGCCTCGATCCGCTCGGTGTACTCGCGGGCGACGCTCACCAGCTCCTGGAGGTTGTCCACCCGGCCGGCGTCCTGCGGGTCCAGGCTCTCCTCCAGCTCGGTGAGGTAGCCGGAACGGGTCAGCAGCGCCTCCAGCACCTCCTCCGTGGTGCCGGTCTCGGCCAGCTCGCGGGCGTCGTCGAGTAGCGCCACGAAGTCCGCGATGCCGTTGGCCGCCCGGCTGGAGATGCCCGGCGCCTCCCGGGCCCGGCGCAGCGCCGCGCCGAAGGAGATCCGGTCGCGGCCGGAGAGCGCCTCGACACACGCCTCGGCACGGTCGCCGATGCCCCGGCGGGGGGTGTTCAGCACTCGCCGCAGGCTCACCGTGTCGTCGTCGTTGACCACCGAACGCAGGTACGCCAGGGCGTCGCGGACCTCCTTGCGCTCGTAGAAGCGCACCCCGCCGACCACCTTGTAGGGCAGGCCGACCCGGATGAACACCTCCTCGAAGACGCGGGACTGCGCGTTGGTGCGGTAGAAGACGGCGACATCGCCGGGGCGGGTCTCGTCGGCGTCGACCAGCCGGTCGATCTCCCGGGCCACCCAGTCGGCCTCGGCGTGCTCGGTGTCGGCGACGTAGCCGACGATCTGCTCGCCGGCGCCGGCCTCGCTCCAGAGTCGCTTGGGTTTGCGGGAGGTGTTGCGGTCGATCACCGCGTTGGCCGCGTTGAGGATGGTCTGGGTGGAGCGGTAATTCTGCTCCAGCAGGATCGTCCGCGCGTCGGTGAAGTCCCGTTCGAACTCCAGGATGTTGCGGATCGTCGCGCCCCGGAACGCGTAGATCGACTGGTCGGCGTCGCCGACCACGCACAGCTCGGCGGGCTCCAGCCCGTCGGTGCCGGAGACCAGCTCCTTGATCAGGACGTACTGGGCGTGGTTGGTGTCCTGGTACTCGTCCACCAGCACGTGCCGGAACCGCCGGCGGTAGCTCTCCGCGACGTGCGGGTGGGACTGGAGCAGGTGCACCGTGGTCATGATCAGGTCGTCGAAGTCCAGTGCGTGTGCCTCACGCAGCCGCCGCTGGTAGAGCGTGTACGCCTCGGCCAGCGCCCGCTCGTTGGGGCCGGTGGCCCGCGCCGCGAACTGCTCCGGGTCGACCAGCTCGTTCTTCAGGTTGGAGACCTGGGCGGCCAGACCACGCGCCGGGTAGCGCTTCGGGTCGAGATCCAGCTCACGGGTGACCAGCTGCATCAACCGGCGGGAGTCGTCCGCGTCGTAGATCGAGAACGTCGACTTGAGGCCGGCGTGCTCGTGCTCGGCGCGCAGGATCCGCACGCAGGCCGAGTGGAACGTCGACACCCACATCAGGCGGGCCCGGGGGCCCACCAGCGCGGCGACGCGCTCCTTCATCTCGCCGGCGGCCTTGTTGGTGAAGGTGATCGCGATGATCTCACCGGGGTGCACGTCCCGAGCGGCGAGCAGATAGGCGATCCGGTGCGCGAGCACCCGGGTCTTGCCGGACCCGGCGCCGGCCACGATCAGCAGCGGCGAGCCGGCGTGGCTGACGGCGTCGCGCTGCGGCCCGTTCAGCCCGGCGAGCAGCTGCTGCGGATCGAGACGCGCGGCGGCCGCCCCGGGTCGGTGCGGGCGGGCCGGCGCGGACTCCGGCGCAGGCGGGGACGCGGGGATGTCGAAGAGAGGATGCATCGCCCGACAAGTCTATGCCTCCGGCCCGACACCTCCCGAGGAAGCACACCCGGCCAGGGCGGCGCGCGGTGGTGCCGACCATGGCGGTGGATGGCGTCGGGCAGATGGCCGGCAGGCCGTGAGCCGCGGTCGATGCGTGTGGGTTGCGGGCGCTTGGGACCCGTTCGTCAAGGACCGAAGATTTGATTTCAGGCAGGCCTTTCAATTGCCCGCGCATCAGTGGTGCAGGCAGTTGTCAAGACATTGACCGACGGAACTGAGGTACGTATGATTTCGTCATCTCGACACGTTCCAACCACACGGGGAGACAAATGAAGAGAATGATGGGCCGCGCCGCCGGGGCTTCCGTGCTTGGCATTGCCTTTGTGCTCGCTGCGGTGCCAGGCGTGGCACAGGCGGCTACAACCAAGTGTGCCTATGATGGCTACGACCGGGCGTGCGCCACCAACAACGACAACAACTCCTCCACCATCGAGGTCTGCGACAACGAGGACGATGGCCGGACGGTGATCGGCCTGTTCCGGCGGACGGACGGCCAGGACGTCAGCGTTACCGACTGGAATTATGGCGGTGGCTGCCGAAGCTTTCCCGACGTAAAGATCGCGAGCTTTGTCCTGAAGGAAAACGGCGGTTCCTACGGCGCAAGAGTCTATATGTAGCGAGCACGCATACACGGTTCGACAATTACTCCCTCAGCCCGACCTGATCGTCCGGCTGGGGGAGTAATACGTGCGAGCGTTCAGGCGGCTATTTCCCACCTGATCACACGCTTCGACTGGCGGTGAATGCTGAATGCTGTCTCTGCGAAGTCTCGCCATGCGTCGCCGTCGACACTGACGCATGTCACCGCTGGCGCTCTGGTCACTGAGCCGGCCCGGCTTCGACGCCCTGCTCGCGTACCTGCGCTCCGGTGGCCCTCGACCCCGCCGACCGCATACCCGCTCGGCTGAGGCGCGGAGAGCCGGTTCGTGACGTGTCCGGCCCAGGAGGGGCGCTTGTCACCGGCGAATCCTTGCGCCGCGGCTGATCACACGGGCATACTCGACGGCGTGATCGCTGCGCGCTTCTACTTTTACTATGGCACCGGGAGTCCGGCTGCCGTAGGTCGCGCCTGATCGATTCAGACCTGCTAAAGCCCCGGCTCCTGGAGTCCGGGGCTTTTTCCGTCCCAGGTTCCGGGCACCGGGCACCACAGTGCGAGAGGTACCCGATGATGGCAGACGTGATGGAGCAGAGCGGCAGCCCGATCCGACCGGGGCAGCCCGTCGCGCAGGAGGCCGAGCAGGCGGTGGCCACACCACCGGCAGGTGCGGACGCCGAGCCGGCCGAGCAGCAGACCGGCACCGAGGAGCCGTCCGCCTCGGCGCGGATCGTGCAGATCAGGGAACGCATCGACGAGATCGACCACGCGTTGATCACGCTCTGGCAGGAGCGGGCCGCGTTGTCCCAGGAGGTCGGCGTGACCCGGATGGCGTCCGGTGGCACCCGCCTGGTGCTCTCCCGGGAACGGGAGATCCTGGAGCGGTTCCGGGTCGCGCTCGGTGCCGACGGCACCCAGTTGGCTCTGCTGCTGCTGCGCGCGGGCCGCGGCCCTCTGTGAGCCGTCGCGACCTGCGCTGAGGCGGCCCCGTCGGACCCCTCCATGAGCCACGCACGGGCCGCTGACGCTCGCGTGGGCTGTCGAGCGCCGCGCGGCCGATCCCGGTCATGAACAGACGAAACCGCCTGCCGTCGTCGTGGCGACGGCGGCAGGCGGTTTAGGTGACTCACACCTCGTGGGTGGCGACGATCTCGCGCTTCTCCGCGAAGTGGCAGGCGCTCGGGTGGTCCGAGCCCTGGCGGATCTCCAGCAGCGGGACCTGCTCGGCGCAGACGTCCTGCGCCTTCCAGCAGCGGGTCCGGAACCGGCAGCCCGAGGGCGGGCTGATCGGCGACGGCACGTCACCCGACAGCCGGATGATCGTCTTGTTGTGCCGCTGGGTCGGGTCCGGCACCGGCACCGCGGAGAGCAGAGCCTGGGTGTACGGGTGGGTCGGTCGCTCGTAGATCTCGTCCTCGGTGCCGATCTCGACGATCTTGCCGAGGTACATCACCGCGACCCGGTCCGACAGGTGGCGGACCACCGACAGGTCGTGCGCGATGAAGACGTACGAGAGGCCGAACTCGCCCTGCAACTGCTCCAGCAGGTTCATGACCTGGGCCTGAATGGAGACGTCCAGCGCCGACACCGGCTCGTCACAGACGATGATCTCGGGCCGCAGCGCGAGCGCGCGGGCGATGCCGATGCGCTGACGCTGACCGCCGGAGAACTGGTGCGGGTACCGGTTGATGTGCTCCGGGTTGAGCCCGACCAGGTCGAGCAGCTCGCGGACCTTGGCCCGGCGGCTGCCCTTCGGCGCCACCTCGGGGTGGATCTCGAACGGCTCACCGAGCAGGTCACCGACGGTCATCCGCGGGTTCAGCGAGGTGTACGGGTCCTGCATCACCAGCTGGATCTGCCGGCGCAGACGCCGCAGCGCCCCACCGGACAGCTTGGAGATGTCCTGGCCCTTGTAGACCACGTTGCCCGCGGTCGGCTTCTCCAGGTTCATCAGCACCCGGGCGAGCGTCGACTTGCCGCAGCCCGACTCGCCGACCACACCGAGCGTCTCTCCGGCGCGCAGACCGAACGAGACCCCGTCGACCGCCTTGACCTGACCGACGGTCTTCTTGAACACCACACCCTGCGTGACGGGGTAGTGCTTGACCAGGTCATTGACCTCGAGGATGTTCTCAGACACGGTTCACCAGCTCCTCGGCGAAGTGGCAGGCGCTGGCCCGGGCGGGGCCGACCTGCAGCAGCGGCGGGACCTTCTCCCGACACACCGGCTGAGCCATCGGGCACCGCGGGTTGAACGGGCAGCCCGGCGGGATGTTCATCAGGTTCGGCGGGAGGCCCTTGATCGTCCGGAGCTGCTGCCCCTTCTCGTCGAGGCGCGGGATCGAGTCGATCAGACCCAGCGTGTACGGGTGCGCCGGCTTGGCGTACAGCTCGTACACGTCGGCTTCCTCGACGATCCGGCCCGCGTACATGACCGCGATCCGGTCCGCGACGTCGGCGACCACGCCGAGGTCGTGGGTGATCAGGATCATGCCCATCTGCCGCTCGCGCTGGAGCTCGGCCAGCAGGTCCATGATCTGGGCCTGCACTGTCACGTCGAGGGCGGTGGTCGGCTCGTCCGCGATCAGCACCTCGGGGTCGAGCGCCAGCGACATCGCGATCATCGCGCGCTGCCGCATACCACCGGAGAACTGGTGCGGGTAGTTGTTGAACCGGCCCTTGGCGTTCGGGATCTTGACCTGGTCGAGCATGTCGATCGCGCGCTTCTTGGCCTCCGCGCGGCCCATGCCCCGCCGGACCCGGAACTGCTCGGCGATCTGGAACCCGACGGTGAAGACGGGGTTCAGAGCGGAGAGCGCGTCCTGGAAGATCATCGCGATGCCCTCGCCGCGGATGCGGCGGCGCTCCTCGTCGGACATGCGGAGCATGTCCTTGCCGTGGAAGCGGACCTGCCCACCGGTGACGAAGCCGGGCGGCGTGTCAAGAATGCCCATGACGGTCTGCGCGGTGACGCTCTTACCGGAGCCGGACTCGCCGAGCACGGCGAGGGTCTCCCCCGCGTCGACGTGGTACGTGACTCCGTTGATGACCTTTGCGACGCCGTCCCGGGTACGGAATTCCACCCGCAGGTCGTCGACCTCGAGCAGCCGGCCGGAGGGACGCCCGGACCCGCCGGGTCCCGGCGCTGACTGCTCGGACACGAGAATGTCGGACACTGGATCTCCCCTAGCGGAGTTTCGGATCGAGGGCCTCGCGGACCGACTCACCGAGCATCACGAAGCTCAGCACTGCGGTGACGAGGAACGCGGCGGGGAAGAACACCAGCCCTGGCGCGACCCGGACAAAATTCTGCCCATCACTGATCATGATGCCCCAGGACACCACCGGCGACTTCAGACCGACGCCCAGGAACGACAGGGTGGCCTCGGCGCCGATGAACGAGCCGACCATGATCGTGCCGTAGACCAGCAGCGGGGCCAGGCAGTTCGGCAGCAGGTGCTTGAGGATGATCCGGCCGGTGCCGGCACCCAGCGCGCGGGCCGCCACGATGTAGTCGGCCTCCTTGGTGGCGAGCACCGAGGAACGCATCAGCCGCATCACGACCGGCCAGCTCAGCACGATCAGTGACGCGGTCACCAGGCCCATGATCTGGGCCTTGCTGTTGCCGGCGCCCGATCCGTTGAAGGTGGTCAGGATGACGATCGCGCCGAGCACGAACGGCAGACCGAAGAAGACGTCGGCGATCCGGCTGAGCAGCGCGTCCACCCAGCCACCGCGGTAACCGGAAATGATGCCCATGGTTCCGCCGATGAGCAGGGTGCCCAGCACGGAGAGCACGGCGACCACGATGGAGGCCCGTGCGCCGTAGATGACCCGGGCGTAGACGTCGCGACCCTGCACGTCGTAGCCGAACCAGCCATTGGCGGACGGCTTGTCGAGGCTGCGCGACAGCGAGCCGTTGACCGCGTCGCCCGGTGCGAACAGCGCCGGGAAGGCCGCCATCAACAGGAAGATCACGATCAGCGTGGCCGAGATCCAGAACAGCGGCTTGCGCCGCAGATCCCGCCAGGCGTCGCCGAGCAGGCCACGCGGCTTCTCGTTGCTCTGCGGCTGGCCCGCGGTGGCGGGTGCGGCGGAGTCGGTGGGGTGTGCGCCAGGGGTACTGACGATCGATGCGGTACTCGGGTCACTCATAACGGATCCTCGGGTCCAGGGCGGCGTAGAGCAGGTCAACCAGCAGGTTCATCACGAGATAGACCAGCACCAGGACGACCACGATGCCTACCACCGTGGCGCTTTCCTTGGTGATGATCGCTCGGAAGACCTGACGGCCGATTCCGTTGATGCCGAAGATTCCCTCGGTGACGATCGCGCCACCCATCAGGGCACCGAGGTCGGTGCCGAGCAGGGTCACCACCGGGATGAGCGAGTTGCGCAGCAGGTGCACACCGACCACCCGGCGCATGGGCAGGCCCTTGGCGATGGCGGTACGCACGTAGTCCGCGCGACGGTTCTCCGCGATGCTCGTTCTCGCGACCCGGGCGATGTACGCCACTGACGCGCTGCCCAGCACGAAGCCCGGCACGATCAACTCGGACCACCGCATCTCGGAGGAGACGGTCGGCTTGATGATGCCCCACTGCACACCCAGCAGCCACTGCAGCACGAAGCCGACCACGAAGACCGGCAGCGCGATCAGGAACAGGGTGGAGACCAGGACCAGGTTGTCCAGGAAGCCGTTACGCCGCAGACCGCTCAGCACGCCGGCACCGAGGCCGATGATCGCCTCGATGGCGAGCGCCACCACGGCCAGCTTCAGGGTGTTCGGGTACGAAGTCATGATGATGTCGCTGATCTCGCGCTGCGAGAACGTCTGACCGAAGTCGCCCTGGAGCAGGTTCTTCATGTAGTTCGCGTACTGCACGAAGACGTTCTGGTCGAGGTGGTACTTCTCGGTCATGAAGGCGATGTACTGGTCCGGGCAGCGACGCTCGCCGCACTTACCGGCGAACGGATCGCCCGGAACGGCCCAGACGAGCCAGTAGATCAGGAACGTCGTACCGATGAAGACCGGCACGAGTTGGAGCAGCCGTCTCAACAGATAACGGCCCATGGGGTGGTCCTCCAGACAGGGGGCGCGTCGGACGGCCGACACGGTGGTGACAACGTGCGAGTGGAGTGTTGTAACACCCAGTCGCGGAACGGCCCCGGGTCGGGCTCACCGGATGTGGCGAGCCCGACCCGGGGTCAGACCGTTCGGATCAGAGCTCGACCGAGGTGATGTCGATCTCGCCGACGTTGTTCAGCTCGAGCTTCTTGATCTTCTCCGAGTGGCCGGACTGCTGACCGTAGAAGTAGACCGGGATGCTCGGAACGTCCTGGTCGACCTTCTCGACCGCCTTGGCGAACGCCTCGTGCGAGGCCTCCAGGCTCGGAGCGCCGCTGGCCTGCTTGGCAAGGGCGTCGACCTCGGGGTTGCTGTAGAGGCCGTCGTTCGAGGAGCCGTTGGTGACGAAGAGCGGGTTGACCCAGTTCTCGACGTCCGGGTAGTCCTGCTGCCAGGCAGCGCGGTACGGGCCCGTCATCTTGTGGGCGTTGATGTTCTGGCGGAACACCGCGAAGGTCGGCACACCCTCGGCCCGAGCGTTGATGTTGAGGTTGGTCTTGATCTGCTGCGCGACGGCGTCCATCCAGTCCTTGTGGGCGGAGTCCGCGTTGTAGTAGAAGACCATCTCACCGGTGAAGCCACCGGCCTCGGCGAGCAGCGTCTTGGCCGTCTCCGGGTCGAACTTGCAGGCGGTGCAGTTACCCGGCTTGGCGCCCGGGGTCAGCGGGTTCGCCCAGCTGTCGGCCGGCTTGCGGGTGCCGAAGAAGATCTTGTCCGAGATCTCCTGCCGGTTGACGGCGAGGGACACCGCACGACGCAGCTTCGGGTTCGCGAAGCGCTTGTCGTAGATCGGGAACGCGATGAACGCGGTCGACGGCGTGACGGTCGAGCGGCCCCGGTCACCGAGGTCGGTCTTCCACTTGTCACCGGCGAGCGCCGAGGTGGGGACAACCTCCATGAAGTCGAGGTTGTTGGCCAGCAGATCGGCGTAGGCGGCGTTGTCGTCCTGGTACAGCTTGACGTCGACGTCCTTGACCTTCATCTTGTCGCGAAGGTTGTAGTCGTCGAAGCGCGTCAGCTTGATGAGGGAGTTGTCCTCCCAGGACACGAACTTCACCGGGCCGTTGCCGATCGGCTTGGTCTTGCCGAACTCTTCCGGCTTCATGGTGAAGAACACGTCCGGCAGCGGCATGAAGGCGCTGTAGCCGAGCTTGGTCGGGAAGACCGCGGTCGGCGCCGCCAGGGTGACCTCGAAGGTCTGGTCGTCGATGACCTTCAGGCCGGACAGCTTGTCGGTCGTCGGGGTCGGGGCCTTCTTCGGGCCGTCCGCACCGTCCGGGTCCGTGGTGTAGGTCTGGTCGAAGCCCGCGATGTCCGCGAAGAAGGTGCCGTTCTGCGCGCCGTTCGGCGAGTAGGCGGCCCAGTTCCAGGCGTCGACGAAGTTCTTCGCCTTGACCTCGGTACCGTCGTGGAACTTGGTACCGGCCTTGATCTTGATCGTGAAGACCTTGGAGTCCGTGGTGTTGATGGACTCCGCCAGCGCGTTACGCGGGGCCCCACCGTCGTTCGGGTACTCGACCAGGCCGGTCCACATCCAGTCGATGATCTTGCCGCCACCGGTCTCCGTGGTGTTCGACGGGACCAGCGGGTTCTCCGGCTGGACGCCGTGAACAACGATCGAGCCATCCGCGCTGGCGGCAGTTTCGTCGCTGCCGCCGCTCGAGCAACCGCTCGCGACAAGCGCGGCAGCCGCGCTGAGCGCGATGGCGCTCGTCGCCCGCTTCGAGACTCTCATTCCGAGGGGCCTCCTCTTTCTAACCAGGTTCCGTCGTGGGTTTCACGCACGTTTGGGGGTGACACCGCCCGACCACCCCGGGGCGCGGGTCGCCGGGACCACAGGGAAGTTGGGGACACCCCTGATGTTCCGATCCGCCGGGCTCCCCCGCCAACGAGGCGTGACACGACGCAATCGACACAGCCACGGGCCGCCGAGATCGGCGAGATCGTGGTCGTGGGGCGTACGGAGTGCCACACACCGATGGTGAGGTGCTGCCACTGTGACACCCACTGGCCTCTTCCGTGAAGGTGCCGTTATCAAGCCGTTAGTTGCCCGCCACGTTGCCGATACTTGAAAAATGATCATAAAACGGTCGACGCAGGCGGCACTGAGCAGGAAATACGTTGCGCCCACCCGGCAACCCGGCCTCAGCCCGTGCGCGCGGCGCAGGGCCAGCCAGCCCGATGGGACGTGCGTCACCACTCATGTTTCGACCCGTCCGGATGAGGGCCGGTAGGGCTACCCGGACACGATCACCGGCTGGGCGTACGAGGGCGCGCCGGCGGTTTCTCTGATCTTCGCCGGTGTCGACGCGCCGTCACACGAGCCGGCGGTCCGCCGCCCAGCGGGAGAGCTCGTAGCGATTCGACATCTGAAGCTTGCGCAACACGTTCGACACGTGCGTCTCCACGGTCTTGATGGAGATGAACAGCTCCTTGGCGATCTCCTTGTACGCGTACCCCCGGGCCAGCAGCCGCAGCACCTCCCGCTCACGGTTGGTGAGCTGGTCCAGCTCCGGGTCGGCCACCGGCGCGTCCGGGCGTGCCGCGAAGGCGTCCAGCACGAACCCGGCCAGCCGTGGGCTGAACACCGCATCCCCGTCGGCCACACGCCGGATCGCGGCAGCCAGCTCGTCCGGGGAGATGGTCTTGGTGACGTACCCGCGGGCACCGGCACGGATCAGCCCGATCACGTCCTCCGCCGCGTCGGAGACGCTCAACGCGAGGAACTTGACCTGCGGGTGCGTACGCCGCATCGCCTCCAGCACCGCGCGACCGCCGCCGTCGGGCATGTGCACGTCGAGCAGCACCACGTCCGGGCCGACGGCGGCGATCCGGGTGACCGCCTCGGCCACCGTGCTCGCCTCGCCCACCACCTCGACGTGGGCGCCCAACTCCGCGCGCACCCCGGCACGGAACATGGCGTGGTCGTCCACCAGGAACACCCGCAGCCGCTCAGGGCGGGCATCCGCCGGGTCGAGGTGCTCGGTCGACTGCTCGGCCATGGTCATCTGTTCCTCTCCGCTGCGGACGAGTCCCGGGAGATCGGCAGGATCAACCGGACCTCGGTCCCCTCCCCCGGGCCGGACCGGATCTCGGCCCGTCCGGCGTGCCGCTTCATTCGCCCGATGATCGAGCCGCTGACACCGTGCCGGTGGTCCTCCACCGTATCGGGGTCGAAGCCCTTGCCACGGTCCCGGACGAAGACGCTTACCTGATCCGGCTCCACCTCCGCGTAGAGCGACACGGTCTGCACACCGGCGTGCCGGGCGGCGTTCACCAACGCCTCCCGCGCAGCCGCGACCAGCGCCCCGACCTTCTCGTCGGTCTCCCGGTCCCCCACCACCACCGTCTCCACGCTGATCGCGAAGGTGTCCTCCACCTCGGCCGCGGCCTGCTCCAGTGCGGCGGCGAAGCGCTCGCTCGGCGAAGCGGTCGGCTTGTAGAGCCAGTTGCGCAGCGAACGCTCCTGCCCTCGGGCCAGCCGCTGCACCGTCTTGACGTCGCCGGCGTTGCGCTGGATCAGGGCCAACGTGTGCAGCACCTGGTCGTGCACCATCGCGGCCAACTCGGCCCGCTCCTGCTCGCGGATGCGCCCCTCGCGCTCCGAGCGGAGCTGGCTGTACGTCCGCCAGAGCACCGGCGCGGCGACCACGCCGACGCCCGCCAACCCGACCAACGCGAAGATGACGCCATTGATCACCGCGTCGAAGTTCTGTGCCGGGGAGTAGACGGCCGCGACGCCGATGATGCCGACCGCGACCAGGACACCGCCGCCGATGAACCGCAGCACGAAGGCCCGCCGGTCGCTCTCCTCGACGACCGCGCCGAGCCAGGGCACCGGCATCGCGTCGCCCCACTGTCGCCGCCGCTCGGGCGCGGACTGGTGCCAGATGACCCCGGCGCCGACCGCGATGATGGCCACCAACCAACCGGCGGTGCCCGCCGCGCCGACCGAGTCGAAGACCATCACCTGGATCAACAGGACACCGAGCCCGATCCCCACGAACGGCAGGAGTTGGGCGACGTCCCGCCGGGGCGGCACCGCGGTGTCACCGGGACGCAGCGGCACCACCGCCCAGAAGGCCGCGTAGAGCAGCAGACCGAGCCCGCTCAGCCCGAGCAGGACCATGAACGCGACGCGCACCCGCAGCACCGAGATGCCGAGATGGTCGGCGATACCGGCGGCGACGCCGGCGGCCATCCGGTGCTCCGGGGCGCGGTACAGGCGCGGGGGCGAGGTCATGGTGCTGATCGGAGGCTCCCTGGTCACGGTGGCGGACAGGTCGAGGTCGGTGACTCGATCGTCACACGCTGCGGCGTCCGCGACCACGGGGACGCCCCCGACATTCCGGCCGCCGGATCTCAGGGTGGGGTCAGGGTCGGGTCCTGAGGTCGTTCGGGTGGGCCGGGCAGCAGGATCGAAGCATGACCGAGGAAGCTGCCCCGCCACCCCGACCGGGGTCGGCACAGCCGGGCGGTTCAGCACCGCCCCCGCCCACCACCACGCCCGCCGAATGGACCGAGCCCATCACGTTCGGTCCGCACGCCGGCACCGACGCGACCGCCGGCACCGTGCCCGGCGAGCCAGCCGACGGCCAGGCGCCGCCCACGGCGGGCCACGGCCCAGGCCCGGGGTTCGCGGCGGGCACCGGCTACGGCCCGGGCGGCACGCCGCCAGGGCCGGGTGGTCCCGGTCCGTCCGCACCGCCACCGCCGTTGGGCGGCACCGGCTTCACCTCGCGGTACGGGCTGGTCCGCCCGCGCGAGGGGCGGTACCTGGCCGGTGTCTGCGCGGCGATCGGCCGCGCCACCAACACCGACCCGGTGCTCTGGCGGGTGCTGCTCGCGGTTCTCGGGTTCTTCGGGGGCATCGGCATCCTGGTGTACGTCGCCGCCTGGCTGATCATCCCGAACGAGGGCGACACCGCGTCCCCCGTCGAGTCCATGCTCGGTCGCGGTCGCTCCAGCATGTCCCCGGTGACGGTGATCGTCCTGGGCATCCTGGTCGCGGCCAGCTTCGCGTACATCGTCACCGACGCCTTCCGCGCGGTGCTGCTCGGCGCGGCCATCCTGGTCGCCGGCGCGCTCCTGCTCAACCGGGACGGCCGCAACCCACGGCCCGGCGCCCCGGGTGGTCCGCCGCCCGGCGCACCGTCCGGCAACCCGGCCGGTCCGGTCGTCCCACCGGTGGCCTGGCCCGCACCGTCGTACGGCGTGGCCCCGTCGACCGCTCCGGCGGCGACGCCGCCGATGTTCAGCACCGGTCCGGAGTACGCCACAGCGACGACGGGGGCGGCGCCCACCGTCACCATCCCTGCCTACGACGCGTCGCCGACCAGCGCGACGCAGCCGGTGTCCGGGGTCGGCCCGGTGTCCGGGCAACCGGCCGGCGCGGCGGCTGCCCAGCCCGGCTGGCCGAGCACCGCCATGCCCAGCGCCGGGTGGCCGTCGGCACCGGTGAGCAGCACACCCGCTGCCCCGGCCGGCTATCCGACCGCCCCGCCGCCCTCCGGTTACCGCCCCCCGTTCGCGCCGCACGGTCCGTACGCTTCGCCGACCCCGGCCCCGCCTCCGCCGACCAAGCCACCGAAGCCGCCGAAGCGCCCCAAGGAGCGGTCGCCGCTCGGCGCGGTGACCTTCTCGCTGATCTTCCTGGTACTCGGTCTGGTCGCCCTGCTCGACCTGCTCGACGTCTTCGCGATCAGCGCCTCGGCGTACTTCGCGGCAGCGCTGGCCACGATCGGGCTGGGCCTGCTGGTCGGCACATGGTTCGGGCGGGCGCGCTGGCTCATCGCACTCGGTCTGGTGACCGCCGCGGCGCTGGGCACGGCGACCGTCGCCGAGTCCTACGACCGGATCCGGGGGGTCGACGGCGCGGTGACCTGGGCGCCCACCGACTACCGCGACCTGGCCGACCGCTACGAGAACAGCTTCGGTGACGCCGTGCTCGACCTGCGCGGCATCGACTTCGCGAAACGGGACAGCCAGGTGACGGTGGCCGTCAACTTCGGCCAGGCGACCGTGGTCGTGCCGCCGAACGTGGACGTCACCACAGTGGCCGACGTCAACGCGGGTGACGCCACCATCTTCGGCAACCGCTCCGGCGGGCTGGACGGCCGCCTGCGGGAATCCACCGACGTCGGCGCGGACGGGCCCGGCGGCGGGACCCTGCGCCTCTACATCCATGTCAATGCCGGCAACCTGGAGGTGACCCGGTGAAGGCTCACCGCACGGATCTGGTGTCGTTCGCCTTCGGGCTCGTGTTCCTGGCGCTGTCAGCCTGGTGGTTGCTCGCCCAACTGCTCGGGCTCGCACTGCCGCCGGTCGGCTGGTTCCTGGCCGGCGCACTCATCCTGATCGGGGTCTTCGGGCTGGTCGGCGCGCTGCGCTCGAGTCGACCGAATCAGCCGGGACCGATTGCCGAGGCCGGCGCCACCGAGGCGGTCGCGCCCGTCCCCGGCGCATCCGTCTCCGGCGGACCCGTCTCCGGCGCACCTGTCTCCGATGCCGCCACGTCGACGTCCGGTGCGGCCCTGCCGGTCTGGGAAGCCGAACGGTCCACCTGGGACTCTCCCTCCTCGGACCCGACGCTCATCTCGGACCCGACGTTGGAGACGCCGACGACCGAGGTGCGGGCGCAGGACGTGCCGAGCGCCGACGTGATCCACCCGGCCTGGCTGGCACATCCGCCGTCGGAGCCGTCGACCGAGCCCATCCCCGGCCGACCCGACAACGGAGACGACGAGCCGACCATCGGGAACCTCGCCCGCCCGGCCTCGTCCGAGGGGGACCAGCCGACCCGGTCCGACCAACCGGTCGGGGCCACCGGCGACCAGCCGGGTGACGAGCACCAGGGTCCGCGCAGGCACGCCTGACCTCGGACGGCCGTCCGCGTCGGTCCACCGCATCCCCACGGCGGTGCGGCCGGCGCGGACGGACGCATATGCTGGCTGGTGGAGATCTCGCCTCCGCCGGCCGGCCCGTCCCGCCCATGGCGGTCCCGCCGCGATTCCCGTCTCTACCCCCGTCAGGAGCCCGCCCGACATGACCCAGTCCCCCGCCGTGCGTACCACCGGCCGGTCCGGTCCGGTCCGCATCGGCGAGCGAGCCGCCCGTACCCTCGTCGCCGAGCTGGCCCGGATCAACGACCCCAAGGCCGCCCTGCTGGTCGGGGTGACCCCGGACTCCGCGGTGCTGGCCGCAGCGGTCGATGCGCTGCTCCCCGGTGACCGGCTCACCGTGGTGCCCGCCGAGCCGTTCGGCGCTGCCGCGCTCAGCGAGCACGTCACAGCCCAGGGTCGCTGGGTGGCCGACCGGGTGCGCGTCGTCGACTCGCTGGCCGAGGCCGAGGCCGCCGAGGTCGTCATCGCCGCTGAGGCGTTCACCGGCACCGCCGAGGCCACCCGCAGCGGCGTCGAGGGGTTGGTCAAGTACCTGACCGACGGGGCGGTGCTGAGCGTGGCGACCGTCGCCACCCCCGGCCGGACCGAGGGTGCCGCCGCCGAGCTCGCCCGACAGGACGCCCTCTACGGCGTCGGCGCCGATCTGGTGCTGCGCAACTCGCCACCGGTGCGGGTCTACCGACTACGGTTCACCCCGGCCAGCCCGGCCGCTGCCGACAGCCTGGCCCCCGCGTACCGGCCGTCGAGCGTGCCGGTGACCCGGGGCATGCACATCGACTCCAACGGCGTGGCAGCGGCGGGCATCGCGCTGGGCCTCGCGGCGCTGGCCCGGGTGGCGCGTCCGTCGTCCAAGCTGTGGCTGCTGCCGGCCCTGGCCGCCGGGCCGGTCGCCGCGTTCTTCCGGGACCCCGAACGGGACGTGCCGGAGGACCCGAGCGCCGTGGTCGCCAGCGCGGACGGAAAGGTCCTGTCGGTGCAGCGGCTGCACGACGAGCGCTTCGGCGACGGCGAGTGGCTACGGATCGCGGTCTTCCTGTCGGTGCTGGACGTGCACGTCAACCGCGCTCCGGTCGCCGGCAAGGTGGTGGACTACTTCGTGGCCGACGGCGGCTTCGTCAACGCGATGAAGCCGGACGCCGAGCACAACGTGGCCGCGTACACCGTGCTGGACACCGCTCGCGGCACCGTGGTGGTCGCGCAGCGGACCGGCCTGATCGCCCGCCGGATCGTGCAGCGCGCGCCGATCGGCGCGCTGCTGGCCAAGGGCGAGCGCTTCGGGCTGATCCGGTTCGGCTCCCGGACCGACGTCTACCTGCCCGCCGAGGCCGCCGACCCGCTGGTCGGGCCGGGCGACAAGGTGGTCGGCGGGTCCACGGTCATCGCCCGCTGGCGCTGACCCGGAGACGAAGAACGGGGCGCCGCTGACCGCGGCGCCCCGTTCTGTCTGTTCAGATCAGACGGTACGACGTTGCCGCAGCCAGAGAACCGGCCCGCTGACCAGGTAGCCCACCACGATCAGGGCGAACGTGAGCCGAATGTCGACCAGCGCGCCGATCACCGGGGCCAGCCAGAGCCACGGCGGTAGCTTCACCAGGCGGGCGAGCTTGGCGTACGGGAAGCTCGACACCATCGCGAAGGCCAGCAGCGCCACACCGGCGACCAGCACGGCACCGGGCACCGGCAGGCCGATCGCCACTGTCACCGCGAGGACCGCAGCCGCCATGGTGGTGGGCACCCCGCAGAAGAACCTGCCGTCCTTCGGCGAGACGTTGAAGCGGGCCAGTCGAATCGCGGCGCATGCCGCGACCAGGGCGCACGCCACTGCCGCCGCCGCCGTGGAGACGGAACCGGCGAGCGAGGCGTAGACCACTACCGGCGCGGCGAGACCGAACGAGCACATGTCGGCCAGCGAGTCCATCTGCGCGCCGAACGGGCTGGCCACCCCGAGCCGTCGGGCCAGCGCGCCGTCCAGACCGTCGAAGCCGACGCACGCGATCAGGCAGAGCGCCGCGATGCGCACCTCGCCCTGCATGGCCAGGAAGATGGCCAGCATGCCGAGCATCAGGCTGGCCAGCGTGCAGGCGTTGACCAGGCCGAACTTCATCCGGCGCGCCATGGTGCGCTCGCCGGGGAGCAGCGGGATCGTGTGGGCCTCGTCGGTCTGCGTCATCGGCGGCATCGCCGGGCTGACCGGCATGACCGCTTCGACGTCGGCTCGGTCCAGGCCCAGTGTCGGGTCCACGCCCAGTGTCGGCCGGCTGAGCCGGTCCAGGCCGTAGCGACGGCGCTGCCGATCGGCGTACCGGTGCTCGGTCGGGGCCAGGTCGGTCGGGTGCAGGTCGCCGTCACGGCGACCGACCCGGACCAACAGCACCTGGCGGGCGAACGTGCTGCTGCGGCGCAACCGGCCCGCCCAGCGACGCCCTGCGGGGCGCGGACTGTCAGTAGTACGACGCCGGCGCCATGGGGCTCTCGGCACGTTTCCTCCATCACCGGATCTGCTGACCGCCAAGTGGCGGGTGTCCGGCTGTCTCGTGCCGGACCTTGCATGGCCCGGCAGCCGTTTTGCGGAGTACACCATCGCATAGGGGAACATGGCTTGGCGATAGCTGCCGGCGGTACTTGTATCTGGCTTAAACCGCTCGAACCGCTCGCTTGTTCCCATCCCGGGCCTCATCGCCCTTTTCCTCCATCATTCCCGCCTTTGACTGTACCGGAGGGTCACCAACTCGGCTCGCCGAGCGGTGTGCTATCGACCACTCTGTCCGATTGCCACGGCAGCGATGTCGCTCAACGGCAGGCCAGTGGCCTCCTCGCGGGTGAACCACCCCGCTCGCGCCGTCGACCCCCCGGCGGACTCGGTGACCACCGCGTCGGTAGGTACGTCCACCAGCACCCGATAGATCACCCGTACGCCATGCCAGTCCAGAGGTCGGCCCTCCGGGCCCAGGGCGGCTGGATTGTGCAGGTTGTTGACGCCGAGAAGCTCCACGACCCGGCCCACCTGCCCGCCCTCCTCGATCAACTCCCGCAGCAACCCGGTGGTCGGCTGCTCGCCGTGATCGGTGCCCCCGCCAGGCAGATGCCACAGACCGGCCCCCGGGTAGCCCTGCGCGATCTGGGTGAGCAGGATCCGCCCACCGGGGTCGGTGACCAGCCCGTACGCCCCGAAGCGCAGCCGACGGTCGGGGTGCTCTGCGGCGGCAACAGGTCCCGCGACCGGTGCGCTACCGGCGGCAGTGGGGTGACCGGCAGGCCGAGCGCCTCGGCGGTGAACGGGGTCAGCGGCAACTGCGCCACCTCCGCCAGCGAAAGCCAGCAAGCCTGATCGACCGGACCAGCCCCGACGCCGCGCGACCCGCCCCCGGGTCGCGCACTCTCACGCTCCGCGCCGTCAGCCAGCGCGTCGTGGGGCGTGCTGAGGTCGAACAGCAGCCGGTCGGTGTGCAGCGAAGCCTCGTCTTCCGCAAGAGTGGCCACATCGGCAACCACCGCGAGTAGTCGCGTCACCGCAACCGTCAACCCGACCTGCTCGTCGACCTGGCGGATCACGGCGCGCTCCGGGTCCTCGGCATGCCTGACGGCACCCCCGGGCAACCGCCAGACCCCGGGAAACTCGCCCTCCGCCCCGTCCCGAACCACCAGGACCCGGCCCGAGTCCCGCAAAAGTCCGTACGCTCCGACCCGCCGCGCGAATTGCACCGTCGCTCGCCCCCGCTTCGCACCCGCAACTGTTGATCATCAAGTTACCGTCGTCCAACTCGCGTTCCGACGATAACTTCATGATCAATGCGCGGCAGCGCACGGGAAGCACACAGAGCTCGGCGAACCGGCGCGTTCAGGCCTCGGTAGCCGGCCCTTGACGGCGACCGATCAGCCCCGCGAAGAACCCGAAGCCCGTTATGCGACCCGGTCCGCGTCACTCCATCAGCCCGCGTTGTGGAGTCCATTCGCGTTGCCGGAGTCGAGACTGACGGTGATCCACTCGGGTTCATGGAAGACGCGGTATTCCAGCGCCCGGGACACCGCGTTTTCAAGGAACCCGAGTGGATCACAGGCGAGGCCCAACGCCCAACGCCTGAGGCCCGACGCGCAAGGCCCGAAGCCCGACGCCCGACGCGCGGTGCGCCGCTCGCTCCTCGCGGATCGGTCGGGAGTCAGGTGAGTTGGGCGGCCTGGACTGCTTCGGCGGTCACCTCGGTGAGGCGGTCGGTGGGGAGGGCGCCCAACTCCTCGCGGCCGAACCAGCGGGCCTCGCAGGTGGAGCCGCCCACGTCGGCGACGGTCAGCGGGTTGGGCTGGTCGACGACGACCCGGTAGAAGGCGCGTACGCCGTGCCAGTCGATCGGGTAACCCTCGGGGCCGAGTGAGGCGGCGTCGCGGTGACTCGCGACGCCGAGCAGCTCGACGAGGCGGCCGGCCTGGCCGGTTTCCTCGATCAGCTCCCGGATGAGTGCCGCGCCGGGCTGTTCGCCGTAGTCGGTGCCGCCTCCGGGTAGGTGCCAGCAGCCGGCGCCGGGGTAGCCGTCGGAGATGCGGGTGAGCAGCACTCGGCCGGCGGGGTCGGTGCAGACCGCGTACGCGGCGAAGCGCTGGGCCCGGTGCAGCCCGTCGGGGCCGGGCACGGCGTAGAAGGAGGGGAACTCGGGTGCCTCGTCGGGCACCACGTCGGCCGAGGAGGCGGGCAGCCCGAGGGCGCGTGCGGTGAACGAGCGCAGCGGCAGCTCGCGCGCCTCGTCGAGGGTGTACCACCGGGCCAGGTCGGTGGGGCGCTCGCCGACCCGGTCGGCGAGCGTGCCACCGCGCACGGCAACCCGGTAGATCAGCCGGTCGGTGTGGATGGTGATGCCACGGTCGGGGAGTGCCCGCATGTCGGCGAGCACGTCGGCCAGGCCGGAGACGGCGACGGAGAGGCCGGTTTCGGCGGCGGTCTCGCGGACGACCGTGTGGTTCGGGTCCTCGCCGTGGTCGACCGCCCCTCCGGGCAGCGACCACGTGCCAGGGGTGCCGGAGCGCTCCGATGCGCGGACCAGCAGGACTCGGCCGCTTGAATCAGCACAAACTGCGTATGCCGCGATCCTGCGGAGCGGCTTGAGCAAGGTGGTCACGGGAGCAAATTCTCCCCGGGCCGGGTTACCGGAACGGAAAAGAGTCGGATTCCTGACTATCTGGCCCCGGTCAGGGATTGGTCAGGGTAAGGATCCGGGCGGTCACCGAGGGCGGGCCGGGCACCAGCGCGGACTGTGGGGGTATGACATCGACCACCGCTCCCCACGCTCCGTACAAGCAGCTCCGGCGACCCACCACCGATCGCATGGTCGCCGGGGTCGCCAGCGGCGTCGGCCGCTACTTCGCCGTCGATCCCACACTGGTCCGGGTGATCTTCGCGGTCACCGGGCTGCTCACCGGCGGGCTCGCGCTGTTCGCGTACCCGATCATGTGGTTCCTGATGCCGGAGGAGCCCAGCGGCGCGCCGGCCTGGCCGCACACCGCGGGCGTCGCGCCGCAGAACGGCCCGCCGCCCACCGCCGGGCCCGCGCCCGGCGGACCACCGCAGGGAAACGCCTCGACGCCGCCCTACCCGCCGACGACCCCGCTCCACCCGCCGACGACGCCGCCGTCGACCCCGTCCAGCCCGCCGCCGGCGGCCTGAGCGGCGCTCACTCCCACTCGATGGTGCCCGGCGGCTTGCTGGTGACGTCCAGGACCACCCGGTTGACCTCGGCGACCTCGTTGGTGATCCGGGTCGAGATCCGGGCCACGATGTCGTAGGGCAGCCGGGACCAGTCGGCGGTCATCGCGTCCTCGCTGGAGACCGGGCGCAGCACCACGGGGTGCCCGTAGCTGCGCCCGTCTCCCTGCACACCGACGCTGCGCACGTCGGCGAGCAGCACCACGGGGAACTGCCAGACACCCCGGTCGAGGCCGGCGGCGGTCAGCTCCTCGCGGGCGATCAGGTCGGCCTGGCGGAGCAGGTCGAGCCGCTCCTGGTCGACCGCGCCGATGATCCGGATGGCCAGGCCGGGGCCGGGGAACGGGTGCCGCCAGACCATCGCCTCGGGCAGGCCCAACTGGAGGCCGAGGGTGCGGACCTCGTCCTTGAAGAGGGTGCGCAGCGGCTCGACCAGCGCGAACTTCAGGTCCTCCGGGAGGCCGCCGACGTTGTGGTGGCTCTTGATGTTGGCGGTGCCGGTCCCGCCGCCGGACTCCACCACGTCTGGGTAGAGGGTGCCCTGGACGAGGAACTCGACGTCGCCGTGTGCGGCGATCTCGCGGGCCGCGGCCTCGAAGACCCGGATGAACTCCCGACCGATGATCTTGCGCTTCTGCTCCGGGTCGGTCACCCCGGCGAGCGCGCCGAGGAACCGGTCGGTGGCGTCAACCACCTTCAGCTTGATGCCGGTGGCGCTGACGTAGTCCTTCTCGACCTGTTCGGCCTCGCCGGCGCGCAGCAGGCCGTGATCGACGAAGACGCAGGTGAGCTGGTCACCGACGGCCTTGTGCACGAGCGCCGCGGCGACCGCCGAGTCGACTCCGCCGGAGAGGCCGCAGATGACCTCCTTGTCGCCGATCTGGGCGCGGATCCGGGCGACCTGCTCGTCGATGATGTTCTCGGGAGTCCAGGTCGGCTCGATGCCGGCGATGTCGTAGAGGAAGCGGGTCAGCATCTCCTGGCCGTGCGCGGTGTGGCCGACCTCCGGGTGGAACTGCACGCCGGCCCGGCGACCGGCCAGGTCCTCGAAGGCGGCGACCGGCGCGCCGGCCGACTCGGCGGTCACCGTGAAGCCCTCGGGTGCCTCGGTGACGCAGTCGCCGTGGCTCATCCAGACCGGCAGGTCCGCCGGCAGGTCACGCAGCAGCACACCGGGGTCGAGGAGGCGGGGGCGCAGCGGGGTGCCACCGTACTCACGGTTGCCGGTCCTGGTGACGGTGCCGCCGAGCGCCTGGGCCATCGCCTGGAAGCCGTAGCAGATGCCGAAGACCGGCACGTCGGCGCTGAACACGCCCGCGTCGATCTGCGGCGCGTCCGGGGCGTAGACGCTGGACGGGCCGCCGGACAGGATGATCGCGGCCGGGTTCTTCGCCAGCATCTCGGCGATCGGCATCGAGTGCGGCACGATCTCGGAGTAGACCTTCGCCTCACGGACCCGGCGGGCGATGAGCTGGGCGTACTGGGCTCCGAAGTCCACCACGAGGACTGGGCGAGGCAGGCTCATGTGCACGAAGCCTACCGACAGTCACGGTCGCTGCCGGCACCGGCTCGCCGGCAATCCACTCTCCCGGCGATCTTGCACTTTCTGCCCCGACAAAGGCCACGAATGCCGCTTAGCGACATCCGAAAGTGCAAGATCGCGGAGGTGGCGGCGGGTCACTGTCGCAGCGCGCCCGGGGCGTGCGGCGGGACCGCCGGGTTTTGCGGGGGTACGGGGGGCAGACGGCGGTACGGGGAGTCGAGCGGCGGCCGGGGGTCCTGCTCGCCCTTGTTGGGCCAGAAGGACATCGCCCGTTCCGCCTGTGCGGTGATCGTCAGGGACGGGTTCACGCCCAGGTTGGCCGAGACGGCCGCGCCGTCGACCACGTGCAGCCCGACGTGCCCGTACACCCGGTGCCAGGGGTCGATAACCCCGTCGGCCGGGGTGGCGCCGATGACCGCTCCGCCCAGGATGTGCGCGGTCATCGGGATGTCGAACGGTTCGGTGAGGGAACCGCCGGGGGTGCCGCCGATCTCGTCGGCGAGCATTCGGGCCGCGGTGTTGCCAGCGGGGATCCAGGTGGGGCTGGGCGCGCCGTGGCCCGGGCCGGTGACCAACCTGCTGCCGAGCGGGCCACGCCGCCACCGGGTGGTCAGCGAGTTGTCCACGGACTGCATGACCAGGGCGATCACCGTCCGTTCCGACCAGCCGCGTACCGACAGCATCCGCGCCGCCAACCGGGGCTGCCGCACGATGCTGCCCAGCCAGCGGCGCACCCGGTGTGGGCCGCCGTCGACCAGCAGCGACTGGAGCAGCCCCATCACGTTGGAGCCCCGCCCGTAGCGGACCGGCTCGACGTGTGTCTGCGGGTCCGGGTGGAACGAACTGGTGATGGCCACCCCCTCGGTGTAGTCCAACCGCTCGGACCGGGCCCGTCGCCGGGGCACCGAGGCGCCGAGGATCGCCTCCGAGTTGGTCCGGGTCAGCTCGCCGAGGCGGGGCGAGAGCCCGGGTAGCGCACCGTCGGCCCGCAACCCGTGCAGCAGTCGCTGGGTGCCCAGCGCCCCGGCGGCGAAGACCACCTGGTCGGCGTGGATGACCTGCCGACCCTTGCGCAGCCAGGCGCCGGTGCGTTCGGTGTGCACCTCGTACCCGCCGCCGTCGGCGGGCCGGACGGCGGTCACCGTGGTCAACTGACGGACCGTGACCCCGAGCCGTTCGGCGAGCCAGAGGTAGTTCTTGACGAGGGTGTTCTTCGCCCCGTGCCGGCAGCCGGTCATGCACGAACCGCAGTGCAGGCAGCCGGTGCGCTCCGGGCCGGCACCGCCGAAGTACGGGTCGGCGATCCGCTCGCCGGGCCGGCCGATGTGCACGCCCACCGGGGTGGCGTGGAAGGTGTGCCCCACCCCCATCCGCTCGGCCACCGCGCGCATGGCGCGGTCCGCGCCGGTGTGCACCGGGTACGTGGTGACGCCGAGCATCCGTTTGGCCTGGTCGTAGTGGTGGGCCAACTCGTCGCGCCAGTCGGTGATGTCCCGCCACTGCGGGTCGTCGTAGAAGGCCGGCAGCGGTTCGTAGAGGGTGTTCGCGTAGACCAGCGAACCGCCGCCCACCCCGGCACCGGAGAGCACCAGCACCCCACCGCCGGATCGTCGACCGGCCGGGCGGAGCAGGGTGAGCCGTTGGATGCCGTAGCAGCCCAGCTTGGGCGCCCAGAGGAACCGGCGGACCCGCCAGGACGTCTGCGGGAACTCGTCGTCGGCGAAGCGGCGGCCGGCTTCCAGCACCGCGACCGAATAGCCCTTCTCGGCCAGTCGGAGCGCGGTGACGCTGCCACCGAAGCCGGACCCGATGACGACCACGTCGTACCGCATGGACGCATCATTACTCGCGAGTAGCGCTCGCGCCAGCGGCACTTTTCGCGCGATCATGCTCCGGCCGACCGACCCGGCGCCTCCCGGCCGCAACCCGGAGCACCCGTCGGAACGTTGTTCACCAGACGGGTGGAAGGAAATCACATGGTTCTCGGGTCGATGGCGCCGCGCCGACGGTGGCTGCTGCTGGGGTTGGCGGCCCTCGCCGTCGTCGCGCTGATCGCGGCCGGCACCGTGGTGATCACCCGTCTGACCGGCGACAACAAGCCGGGCGGCGGTCCGGTGGCCGGCTCACCGACCCCGTCACCAGTCGGCACGCCGACCCCGAGCCCCAGCGGCCCACCGCCGGGCGCGGACATCACCGGCCCGCTCAACCTGCTGCTGGTGGGTGTGGACACCCGGGTCAGCGTGCCCGGATGGGAGCCGCACTCCGACGCCGTGCTGGTGCTGCACGTACCCAAGGGGTTGGATCGGGCGTACCTCTTCTCACTCCCCCGCGACCTGCTGGTGGACATCCCGGCGTTCCCGAAGGCCGGCTACAAGGGTGGCAAGACCAAACTCACGCACGCCATGAGCTTCGGCAGCCGGGTGCCGGGCAAACCCAAACAACCCAGCACGGACCAGGGGTACGAGCTGCTGCGCAGCACTGTCAGCGGCTACACCGGGCTGCGCATCGACGCGGGCGCGGTGCTCACCTTCAACGGGTTCGACCGGCTGGTCAACGCCCTGGGTGGGGTGGACATCTACATCGACCAGCGGGTCGAGTCGCTGCACCGCCGACCGGACGGCAAGTACCGGGAGAGCGCGCCGGGCGGCTACAAGGGACCGCAGCAGGTCTACGAGAAGGGCGAGATGCACCTCAACGGCTGGCAGGCGCTGGACTACGCGCGGCAGCGCTACATCACCGGCGGCGACTACGCCCGGCAGCGCCACCAGCAGCAGCTGATCCGGGCGATGACCCGCAAGATCCTGGACGAGGGTCTGGCCAAGCAACCCGAGCGCGTCGACCAGGTGGTCTCCGCGCTGGGCGACACGCTCGTCTACGTGGGCGGACGCCGGATCGTCGACATCGCGTACGCCCTCAGTGGCCTGCCGGAGAACCGTTTCACGCTGGTCGGGCTACCCGGTTCCGGCGTCGGCAAGGGCAGCGCCTACCGGGGTGAACAGCTCACCACCGAGGGCCGGAAGTTCCTCACCGAACTCCGCGCCGGCCGCGCCGACGCCTACCTGGCCGCCCACCCCAAACTTGTCGTGAAGAACTGACCGCGGCTCAGAGCCGCTTGGGCTGGGCCGGCTTCTTCGTGCCGTAGAGCCAGGCGTCGAAGAGCGCGTCGAGCTGCTTGCCGGAGATGCGCTCGGCCAGGGCCACGAACTCGGCGGTGGTGGCGGTGCCGTCGCGCTTCTCCGCCGCCCAGGTCTTGATGATCTCGAAGAACGCCTTGTCGCCGACGGCCACCCGCAGGGCGTGCAGGGTCATGCCGCCGCGCTGGTACACCGACTCGCTGAACAGCTTCTCCGCGCCCGGCCTGCCCGGCGGTGTCTGCCACACCCGCGCGGACATGCTGGCGTACCGGTTGTCGAACGCCTCCTTGGCGGTGTACGCCTCGGTGTGCTCGGCCCAGAGCCACTCCGCGTACGTCGCGAAGCCCTCGTTGAGCCAGATGTCCTCCCACCTGGCCAACGCGACGCTGTCGCCGAACCACTGGTGGGCCAGCTCGTGGGCGACGACCTCGGTGTTCTCGCCCCGCCGGAAGAAGCTCGCCGCGTAGACCGGTCGGCTCTGGGTCTCCAGGGCGTAGGAGATCCGGCTGTCGGAGATCACCACACCGCCGTACGCGTCGAACGGGTACGGCCCGAACACACTCTCCAGGTAGTCGGCCACCGCGACGGTCTGCGCCATCGACGCGTCCGCGTTCCCCTTGGGCTCGGTGGTGGTGACCGCGTTGTAGACCGGGCGACCCTTGTGCTCGCCGGTGGTGATCCGGAACTTGCCGATCACCAGCGTGCTCAGATAGCTGGCCATCGGCGACTTCTCCGACCACTTCCAGGTGGTCCAACCGCCCGTGCTGGACTTCCCGCCGGGAACGCCGTTGCTGATCGCGGTGAGGCCGTTCGGGACGGTGACCTCGAAGTCGTAGGCCGCCTTGTCCGACGGGTGGTCGTTGACCGGGAACCAGGTGCTGGCCGACTCGGGCTGACCCAGCGCGATGGCACCGTCGGCGGTGTGCAGGAAGCCACCGTCACCGAGCGCCTCGTTCTTCAGCGGCTTCGGCTTGCCCGCGTAGGTGACCTCGGCGACGAACCCGTTGCCGTTGATCAGCCCGGAAGCCGGCTTGATCACCAGCTCGTTCCGCTTGCGGCTGTGGGTCGCCGGCGCGCCGTCCACCGTGACCGCGCTGACGGTCAGGCCGGCCAGGTCGAGGTTGAACGACGACAGGTCGCTGGTCGCGGTGGCCCGCACCGTTGTCGTACCCGTCAACTGGTCCTTGGCCGGGTCGTAGCGCACCTTCACGGTATACCGCCCGACGTCGTAGCCGCCGTTGCCGTAGGTCGGGAAGTAGGCGTCGCCGACCCCGTCGGCGCCCGCGGCGAACGTCCGCGCCGGAGTGGGGGACGCGCTCGGTGACGGGGCCGCCTCCGGGCCCGCTGAGTCGCATCCGGACAGTGCGAGCGCACCGGTCACCAGCAGACCGGCAGCCACTCGCAGTCTGTGCCGCGTCCCGCGCATCCCACACCCTCTCCACACGGTGGCCGGTCACGGCCTCCGCAGTCCCGCCCGAACCGACGCCTACCCGCCGTTCGCAGGCGGCAGCATATCGACCGGGCGGCGGGGCCGGATCACGGCAGTGTGGGGGCCGACCCACCCACCAACCAGGCGTCGAAGAGCGGACGCAGTTGCCGCCCGGCGACCCGCTCGGCCAGCGCGACGAGGTCCGCCGTGGTCGCGTTGCCCCCCGCCCGCTCGGTGGTCCAGGTACGCAGGATGCGGAAGAAGAGGTCGTCACCGACGGTCCGGCGCAACGCGTGCACGGCGAGCGCCCCGCGCTTGTAGACGGCAGTGCCGAACATCTGCTCCCGGCCCGGCTCGACCGACGGCTGCGTCCAGTCGGTCGCCGCGTACTGGATCTCGAAGTTGCGCTGGGCGGTCCGGCCTCCGTCGTGCTCCTCCCACAACCACTCGGCGTAGCTGGCGAAGCCCTCGTTGAGCCAGATGTCGCTCCACCTGGTCAGCGACACGCTGTCGCCGAACCACTGGTGCGCCAGTTCGTGCGCGACGACGCTCGGGTTCGGCCGGTCGTCGGCGAAGAAGCCAGGCCCGTAGACCGGCCGGGACTGGGTCTCCAACGCGTAGCCGATCCGGTCGTCGGCGATCACGATCCCCCCGTACGAGTCGAACGGGTACGGGCCGAAGCGGCTGGCCAGGAAGTCGACGATCGCCCCGGTGCGGGTCAGCGAGGTGGCCGCGCCGCCGCTCTCCGGCAGGCTCGCGGCCACCGCCGTGACCATCGGTCGACCCGCGTGCGTGCCGGTCACCACCCGGTAGTCACCGATCACGAGCGTGCTCAGATAGCTGGCCATCGGGGCGCGCTCCGACCAGCGCCAGGTGGTCCAGCCGTCGGCGCTGCTCTTCGGCCCGGGTACGCCGATGCTCAGCGCGGCCAGGCCGTCCGGAACGGTCACCGCCAGGTCGTAGGTGGCCTTGTCCGACGGGTGGTCGTTGACCGGGAACCAGGTGGCGGCCGAGTCGGGTTGGCCGAGAGCCACCGCCCCGTCGGCGGTGTGCAGGAAACCACCGCTGCCCAACGCCCCGTCCTCGACGGCCGTGGGGACACCCGCGTACTCGACAGTCACGGTGAACTGCCGCCCGCGCGGCAGTCCGTCGCGGGGGGTCACCACCAACTCGCCGTCGCTTCGCCGGTGCTCGGCCGCCGCGTCACCCACGCTGGCCGCGCGGACCTCCAGGCCGACCAGGTCCAGGTTGAACCGGGACAGGTCCTGCGTGGCGGTGGCCGTGATGACGGCTCGACCGGTCAGCCGGTCGGTCGACGGGTCGTAGCGCACGTCGAGGCCGTAGTGCCCGACGTCGTAACCGCCGTTGCCGTGCCCCGGCACGTACGGGTCGCTGACGTCGGCGGCACCGGGCCGGAATCCGTCGCGGTCGTCGCCGGTACAACCGGTGACTGCCAGCCCGATCGCGCAGGTCAGCGCGACGACGCGCAGCCTGCGTCCGGTCCGGACCATGCCCACCCCTCCTGCGGCGTTGCGGCCTCCTGCGCCTCTCGGCCGCCTGCGCGTTGCGGTCAGGACGAGCGTAGTCAGCATCGCGGGCCGCGCGGCCGGTATCGACGATCATCAGTGACTTTCGTCGAATCAAACAAAAGCTGCCGTCGATCGAACCTATCTTTCGACTTAGACCGACGTTAGTGTCGGTCTCCGACCACCGTCGCGAAAGGTGGAACCATGCCAGACCACACCGCCCTCGACGCCACCTCCACCGGCCGGCTCAGCCGCCGATCCCTGCTCGCCGCCTCCGCCGGCGCCGCCGCCGCGATCGGCGCGGCCGGCCTACCCGTCCTCGCCACCGGCACCCCCGCGCTCGCCAACCCCGGCAACGCGAGCGAGCTACGGGTGGAGCCGCTGATCCCGGCCCGCAACCGCGGCATCATCCTCTACAGCGTCCGCGACCGGATCACCGCCGCGCCCGACGACAGCGGGGTGCCGTACGGCTTCGAGCGCGTCCTCGCCCGACTCGCCGAGATCGGTTACAAGGAGATCGAGTTCGCCGGCTACACCCAGAGCACCGAGATCCTGGGCCGGCAGATCACCCCCGCCGAGATCCGCAAGATCCTCGACGACAACGGCCTGGTGGCCAACGGCACCCACGCCTCGATCCAGCCGGCCACCTTCCAGCAACAGCTGGACATCGCCGAGGAACTCGGCATGAAGAACATCGGCACCGGCAGCGACCCGACCAGCAGCGCGTACAAGGCAGAGTGGGACGCCGCCGCTGACATCTGGAACGAGCTGGGCCGGCAGGCCAAGGCCCGGGGCATGCGGCTCTACACGCACAACCACGACGCCGCGTACAACTTCCTGATCGACCGGGGCCCACGCGACGAGCAGGGCCGGCAGACCCGGTCCTCCGGCATCCGCCGACTGGAGTACTTCTTCGAGATCACCGACCCGAGGTACGTCTTCTTCGAGCTGGACATCTACTGGGCCTACGTGGCCCGTTACAAGCACCAGAAGTACGTCAACCCGGCCGGCCAGGAGGTGACCGACCTGTTCGACCCGATCCTCACCGTCGCCGACCGGACCACCCGGTTCCCGCTCTTCCACGCCAAGGACGGCGACCGGGACACCGGCGTTCCCAACGGGTACCAGATGACCCCGCTGGGCGACGGCGACCTCAACTTCCAGCAGTTCTTCCAGACCATCGGCGAGCGCAACTTCCACCACGCCAACTGGGAGATGGACACCGCCCCCGGCGGCGCGGACAACAAGGGCCAGTCGCTCGACTTCGCGGCGACCAGCTACCGCAACATGTCCGACCTGACCATCTACGTGGAGAAGTGACAGCCGACTGAACACGACGAAGGCCGGCCCGCACGGGCCGGCCTTCGCGCGTCAGGAACGGTCAGCGGTCGAGGACCAGACCGACCTTCTGGAACTCCTTCAGGTCGCGGTAACCGCACTTGGCCATCGCCCGACGCAGCCCACCGAACAGGTTGAGCTGCCCGTCGGCCTCGTCCGCCGGCCCGAAGAGCAACTGCTCCATCGACCCGAGCGGCTCACCGGAAACCTCGAAGGCACCCCGGGGCAGCGACGGGTGACTCGCCGCCGAGTGCCACCAGGCACCACCGGCAGGAGCCTCGTCGCAGAGCGACAGCGGCTCACCGAGCATCACCGCGTCCGCGCCGCAGCCGAGCGCCTTGGCGATGTCGCCCGAGGTCTGGATGTCACCGTCAGCGATCAGGTGCACGTACCGGCCACCGGTCTCGTCCAGGTAGTCACGGCGGGCCGCCGCGGCGTCGGCGATCGCGGTGGCCATCGGCACCCGGATGCCCAGCACCGACTCGGTGGTCGACCACTCGTCGCCACCGATGCCCACGATCACGCCGGCCGCGCCGGTACGCATCAGGTGCAGCGCCGTCTTGTAGTCCGTGCAGCCACCGACGATCACCGGCAGATCGAGGTCGGCGATGAACTCCTTGAGGTTCAGCGGCTCATCGGTGGTCGACACGTGCTCGGCCGAGACGATGGTGCCCTGGATGACCAGGATGTCCACCCCGGCGTCCAGGATCACCGGCGCCAACGCGAGGGTGTGCTGCGGGGAGACCCGCACCGCCACGGTGCCGCCACCGGCGCGCAGCTCGCGGACCCGCTCGGCGATCAGGTCCGGGCGGATCGGCTCGGCGTACACCTCCTGGAGCCGCTTGGTGGCGCGGGCCTCCTCGTCGAGGCCGGCCAGCTCGTCCAGCACCTTGGTCGGGTTCTCGTAGCGGGTCCAGAGCCCCTCGACGTTGAGCACGCCGAGGCCGCCGAGCTGACCGAGCCGCACCGCGGAGGCCGGGCTCATGGTGGCGTCGGAGGGGTGGCCGACGCACGGAATGCCGAACGGGTACGCGTCGAGCTGCCACGACGTCGAGACGTCGTCGACGTCCCGGGTACGGCGGCTCGGCACGATGGCGATGTCGTCCAGGTGGTAGCCGCGCTGCGCGGTCTTGCCCAGCCCGATCTCGACCACGTCACGCATGGGGGACTCCAGGTGGTTGGGGGTGTTGGATCAGCGGGTGTGGTAGTTGGGCGCCTCGACGGTCATCTGGATGTCGTGCGGGTGGCTCTCCTTCAGACCAGCCGCGGTGATCCGGATGAGCTGGCCCCGGCGGTGCAGATCGGGGATGTTCTCCGCACCGGCGTACCCCATCGCCAGCCGCAGCCCGCCGACCAGCTGGTGGGCGACCCGGGACAGCGGCCCCCGGTAGGGCACCTGACCCTCCACGCCCTCGGGAACCAGCTTGTCGTCGCTGAGCACGTCCTGCTGGAAGTAACGGTCCTTGCTGTACGACTTGGCCTGACCCCGGGACTGCATCGCGCCGAGCGACCCCATCCCGCGGTACGTCTTGAACTGCTTGCCGTTGACGAAGATCAGCTCGCCGGGGCTCTCCTCGCAACCGGCCAGCAGGCTGCCGAGCATCACCGTGTCGGCACCGGCCACCAGGGCCTTGGCGATGTCGCCGGAATACTGGATGCCGCCGTCACCGATCACCGGCACACCGGCCGGGCGGGCGGCCCGGGCCGCCTCCATGATCGCGGTCACCTGCGGCACGCCGACCCCGGCGACGATGCGGGTGGTGCAGATCGCGCCCGGCCCCACGCCCACCTTGACGCCGTCGGCGCCGGCGTCGACAAGCGCCTTCGCACCCGCGTACGTGGCCACGTTGCCGCCCATGATGTCAACCGTCACGTCGGCCTTGAGCCGGCGGACCATGTCCAGCACGGCCCGCTGGTGACCGTGCGCGGTGTCCACGATCAGCACGTCGACGCCCGCGTCGACAAGGGCACGGGCCCGCTTGTACGCGTCCTCGCCCACACCGATGGCGGCGGCGACCCGCAGCCGGCCGGCGTCGTCCTTGCTGGCGTCCGGGTACTGCTCGCTCTTGGTGAAGTCCTTGACGGTGATCAGGCCACGCAGCCGGCCCGAGTCGTCGACGATCGGCAGCTTCTCGACCTTGTGCTGACGCAGCAGCGCCAACGCCTCGTCCTTGCTCACCCCGACCCGCGCGGTGACCAGCGGGGTGTGGGTCATGATCTCGCGAACCGGAGTGTTCGGCTCGGAGACGAAACGCATGTCCCGGTTGGTGACGATGCCGACCAGCTGGCCGTCGCCGTCCACCACCGGAACACCGGAGATGCGGTAACGCCCGCACAGCTCGTCGACCTCGCGCAGCGTGTCGTCCGGGCTCGCGGTCACCGGGTTGGTGATCATGCCGGACTCCGAGCGCTTCACCAGGTCGACCTGGAGCGCCTGGTCCTCCAGGGACAGGTTGCGGTGCAACACGCCGATGCCGCCCTGGCGGGCCATGGCGATCGCCATCCGGGCCTCGGTCACCGTGTCCATCGCGCTGGACAGCAGCGGAATGGACAACTCGATGTTGCGGGTGAGCTTCGTCCGGGTATTCACCCGGCTGGGCACCACGTCCGACTCGCCCGGCTGAAGCAGCACGTCGTCGAAGGTGAGGCCGAGCGGAACCACCCGGGCGGAGCCGGCCGGCAGCTCGGGCAGGTGGCCGCCCAGGTCGGCGTGCTCGCCGCCGGCCGGAAGATCGGTGCTGGGCGAATTTTCCACGATTGCTCCCCTGAGCTGCTCGGATGGGCTTCAGCGAGGTGGCGCGGGCGGGCACCGGAGCGCGCCACGATGCCGGCACGTCGCCTCATCGTACCCAGTGAGCTGGGCGACCCGTCCGTGGCAGGCCGGGCCAGCGCGGAGGCCGGGGGGCGGACGTTCGCGCCGCGTTGGGTCTACGGTGAGGGGGTGCACGACGAGCCCATCGACCCGTTCAATGGCGACCCGGCCGATCCGACTGCGGGTCTGGATGACCCGGGCGATGACGCGACGCCGGATCCGCTGACCGACGTCGAGCGGCAGGATGTGCTGGAAGACCTCGCTGACCTGGAGATCTACCAGGCCCTGCTGGCCCCGATCGGGGTTCGCGGGCTCGTGATCGAATGCGAGGACTGCCGCGAGCCGCACTACTTCGACTGGGACCTGCTCCGCGGCAACCTGCGGCACCTGCTCAACTCGGGTCGGCCCCGGGTGCACGAACCCGCCTACGACCCCGACCCGGACCACTACGTGACCTGGGACTACGCCCGGGGGTACGCGGACGGGGTGCACGACACCCTGTCCGAGGGCACCGAGGACGAGCCGGACACCCCGACCGCCACCAAGTAGCCCCGCCGGGCGGCTGCGCGGCGTACCCCTGCTGTCGCGTGGGCGCGTACCCCTGCTGTCGCCGGCTTGCCTTCCGCTGGCCCGCCGGATGCTCCGCTGCCGCGTGGCGTGCCCCGACTGCCTTGCGTGCTGTGCGGCGGCGCTGCCCGGGTGTCAGGCCACCAGACCCGCGCGGAAGCCCGCCGCCACCGCGTGGGCCCGGTCCCGGGCGCCAAGCTTGCGGAACAGCCGGCGGGCGTGCGTCTTGACGGTGTCCTCCGAGACGAACAGTTCCCGGCCGATCTCCGCGTTGCTCTTGCCCTCGGCCATGCCCAGCAGCACCTGAAGCTCACGCTCGGTGAGGCCGATCGACGCCCGACTGGGTCGGGCGTTCGGGGCGGGACGGCCCGGGTCGGGCTGTGCCGACTCGCCGGTCCCCGCTTCCGCCTCGTCGTCGCCTCGCTGCACCGGCACCGACGCCACTCCGGCCGGCCCGTCGGCTGCTGTGGCCGTCCAGCCGGGCTCGCCGGAACCGCGCGGCGACGGCCCGGAGCGGCCGGAACCACCCACCGCCGCCGCGTCGCGGGCCGGATCGGTGATCCGCTGCCGGGAGGCCCGGCCAGGCGCGGTGAGCAGCAGGAGTGCCTTCGCCACCGCGCTGGTCAGATCATGGTCGACATTCTGGATGAGCCCCCGGGCGCCGGCGCTGATGGTGGCCGCCGCGGCCTCGGACTCCTCGGTGCCGAGCAGCAGCACCGCCGCCTGCGGCGCACGCGCCAACACCCGGCGGACGAAGCCGGCGCTGTCCGGCCGGGTGAGGGCCGTGTCGGCCAGCACCACGTCGGCCGGTCGCTCGGCCAGACGCAGCATCACCTCGGGATCAGAGACGGCGGTACGAACGATCGCGGACAACCCCAGCCGCGCGGCAGCAGAAGTAAGGTGCTGGGCCGCGAGTGGTGTCCGAACGCACACAAGAACGGTACGCACTGTGGTCTCCTCTCCGCCAACGAGCAGACCATGACGCGGTCGGCTGGGGAGGGGGATCCCGGCAATCCTTCGAACTTTTCCGACAGATGGGGCAAAAGCCGCAATTTCTCGGACGTTTTCGATCACAGACGTGTGAGTTGACGACAGCCCGGGTACCGGGAGATCCAGGCCGGGAACGGTGCGCCTGCGCGGCCCGCCGCCCGGATGCCGGCCATAAGGATTCTCGCGGAGCCGCGCGGGAGGAGGGGTGCTGATGTCGAACGTACGTAGGCTGCCCGGACCCATCGTCGATCTCTGGGACTGGCAGCGACTCGGTGCCTGCCGAGGGCGCGACAGCGCCCAGTTCTTCCACCCCGACGGTGAGCGTGGTTCTTCCCGGCTGCGTCGCGAGTCCACTGCCAAGTCGGTCTGCCGCGCCTGCCCGGTACGCGCCGAGTGCGCCGCTCACGCCCTGTCGGTACGAGAGCCTTACGGCGTGTGGGGCGGCTTCAGCGAGTCGGAGCGCCTGCGACTGCTCGCCGTCGGCTGGGAGGACCTGGCAGACCGCCGGCACGCCCGGGTCGACGTCGCACGGCTGGAGGCCCGCCTGGGTCGCCCGCACAAGTCGACCGTCCGGGCCCAACGCAACGTCGCCTGACCCGACACACACGTCCCCGACATCCGCGAACCGCGCCTCCGTCCCGGAGGCGCGGTTCGCGCGTTTCAGGCGGTTCTCGCGGTTTCGCGTGGTCAGGGTCCCGCCCTGCCCCCCTGCCCCCTATCGTCGCGGCTGCGGCAGGGGTTCGGGGGCGAGGGGCCGGGCCGGCGCCCGAGGAGCCGGGAGCAGGGGCCGAGGCCGGGACCATCATGATCAACACGGGTTCCTTGATATCGGGGCATCCTGCCCAGCCGGACACCGCGTTTTCAATGATGCCGAGTGGATCAAGGCCGCTTACGCGGCCCGAAGGGGCTAGCCGAGACGGCCAGCCTGGGACGTTTGCCCGGTTCAGGGCATTGGGGCTTGATGCGGGGCGTGGACTTCTGCGAGATATGCGATGTCTGTCCTGTGACACGGCGCACTCGTGAGCTGGAATCATGGCCGGGCCGGGGTCGTTACACACCCTGACGATCGCAGTACCACCGACCCGCCGCCCGAGCCTTGAGGGCGGGTCGCGCAGGTCGGAATGGCAGCCTCCACCCGGTCGTTGCAGTCCCCACGGACGACCGAAGGGCATCGCCTCGATGAGGGTGCCGGAAGGTGGGCCAACCCCGGAATGACCCCGGCCCCCGGTCGTTACAACCCCCACGACCGCAGGCACCGCCACGACGAGGGTGCCGACGGATGGGCCAACCCCGGAATGACCCCGGCCCCCCGGTCGTTACACACAGACCCGGCGCCACGAGCCCCCGCTCGGCAGGCCGCCGACCCCGACGCCGAACCAGGGCGTCACCCCAAGACTTTCCACCCTTTCTAAAGTGCAGCGCCGGACGAGGTGCTCACACCCTCACCACCGCCCCCCTTGGTGGTGCGGGTGTTCTACCCCCGAAGGAGCTACCCCCATGAACACGATCTTCCGTAAGAGCATGCTGTCTGTTGCTGGTCTCGCGTTCGCCG
>NZ_JBITGE010000034.1:0-79386 GCF_044456785.1 Micromonospora sp. NPDC050795
GGTAGCTCCTTCGGGGGTAGAACACCCGCACCACCAAAGGGGGGCGGTGGTGAGGGTGTGAGCACCTCGTCCGGCGCTGCACTTCACAAAGGGGGAAAAGTCTTGGGGTGACGCCCTGGTGGGGCGTCGGGGTCGGCGGCCTGGCGAGCGGGGGGCTCGTGGCGCCGGGTCTGTGTGTAACGACCGGGGGGCCGGGGTCATTCCGGGGTTGGCCCATCCATCGCGCACCCTCATCGTGGCGGTGCCAGCGGTCGTCGGGGACGACCCCGGCCCGGCCATGATTCCAGCCCACGAGTGCAGCCGGTCACCACCCAGAAACACCCACCAGCCGACAAACCACTCACGCACCGCCGGTTCTGCGGTATCGAATCGCCCCTCACTTGGGTGACCACTCGGGTTCACGGAAGTCGGGGCATCCCGGATGTTCGGACACCCCGACACCAGGAAACCCGAGTTGATCATGCGTGGGCCTACCGTCGTGCCCTGCCCAGAGCCTGGGCGGGTCACGAGCCCAGGTAGCGCAGGATTGCGAGGATTCGTCGGCTGTAGCCCGTTGTGTGTGCGAGGTCGCGTTTGTCGAAGATGGCGTTGACATGCTTCTCGACAGCGCTCTGCGATACGTGCAGCCGCTGGGCGATGGCGAGATTCCTGTGCCCCTGGGCCATCTCGTGCAACACGTCCCGTTCGCGCGGCGTGAGCCGACCGAACGGGTCGGGACGGTCCGAGCCGGCCACCACCTGACGGACCACCTCCGGGTCGAGGGCAGTGCCGCCAGCGGCCACCCGGTCGAGGGCGTCGAGGAAGTCGTCCACCTGGGCGACCCGGTCCTTGAGCAGGTAGCCGACCCCCTCGGGACGGTCCGCGAGCAGCCTCCCGGCGTACCGCCGCTCCACGTACTGGGAGAGCACGAGGACGCCGTTGTCGGGCCACCGGCGACGGATCTCCAGGGCGGCCCGCAGCCCGTCATCGGTGTGGTTGGGTGGCATCCTGACGTGGGTGACGACCACGTCGGGACGGGATCGTGGACCCGGCGGGTCAGCTTCGCCCGACTTCCCGCGCCGAGCAGTCGTCGCGCCAGCCGGATGTCCAGCGCGGCGATGCTGGCGACGGCCTGAACGTTGAGCAGTAACAGCACCGCCCCGACGGCGACCTGGGACAGGGCGCCGAGAACAGTCAGTTCTCCGCGCACGGCCGCGCAGCACGATCCCGGCCAGCACCACACCGACGCCGAGCACGGCGTACGACAGCAGGCCGAGCGCGCCGGGTAACAGTCGGGCGGCCAGGTAGCCGACCTGCCGCCGGGTCGCCACGGTGTTCGGCACGGGCAGATCCTCCGCGGCGAGCAGCCCGGCGAGGCGGCGGTGTTCCATCCACACGAGCCGCGCCCCGTACCTGCTGATCAGGCCGGTCACCCGACGGCCCGCGGCAGGCGCGACCGCGAACACACCGCAGGCTGCGACCGCGACGGCGAGGAAGGCGAACTCGACGGCGGCCGTCGCGATTCCGACGGCGACACCGAGCGGCAGCCGGAGCCGAAGCAACCACCTGTCGGTCTGCCGCTCCCCCACCACCTCGCCCGCCTTCCGCACCAAGCCTGCTCCCCTTGCTCCCCTTGCTCCGCTTCATGCGACGCGCCCGTAGGAAACGTCGGCGCGATGTGGGCGTCACGTGACCCCGTCCCCACGTGACGCCGGTGCAGTCTGGGGTGCAGAGCAAAGGAACACGCAAACCAACCAGAGTGGCTGGCTAGCGTTCGTCCGACGCCCACGAACCGCTTCGGTAGAGGGTGCCGCGACCGCCCGGGTCGGGCATCCCGTTCAGTGCGCCCTGCTCGGGTTCGGTCTCGGGGTTGCGGGCAGCGCGGCGGGCCTTCAGCACGCGGGACCCGACGAACCAGAAGGCCGCCGCCGCGCAGACGACGATCACCACCTTCTGGAGCATGCCGGCGTAGCCCTCGACGAGATGCCAGTTGTCACCCAGCAGGTAGCCGGCGAGCACGAACGTGGTGTTCCAGATCAGGCTGCCCAGCGTGGTGTAGAGCAGGAACGTGCTCACCGGCATCCGCTCCACCCCCGCCGGGATGGAGATCAGGCTTCGGAAGATCGGGATCATCCGGCCGAAGAAGACGGCCTTCACACCGTGGCGCAGGAACCACGCCTCGGTCCGGTCCACGTCGCTGAGCTTGACCAGTGGAAGCCGGGAAACGATGGCGCGCATCCGGTCGCGTCCCAGGGCCGCGCCGATCAGGTAGAGCGCGAGCGCGCCCACCACCGAACCCAGCGTGGTCCAGAAGATCGCACCGACCAGACTCATCCGTCCCTGCGCCGCGACGAACCCGGCCAGCGGCAGGATCACCTCACTGGGGATCGGCGGGAAGAGGTTCTCCAACGCCACTGCCAGGCCGGCACCCGGTCCGCCGAGTCGTTCCACCAGGTCAGTGACGTAGCCGACGATTCCGTCCTGTGGTGGCTCCGCTGCGGCGGCGGGGGTTCCGGTGGCGAACACGGCGTGGGACGTTCGAATCATGCGCCCACGTTACGAAGTCATCCTGAGAGCCGACCATGGGGCCGACCGCCCGACCGCGCGGGTCGACCACACCGGTGGGGGTGCGGAAAGCCGCACCCCGCTGCGGCTCGCGGTGGTCCAGCCGCCGTGCGTACCCCTGGATGTCGCGGCAAACGCGCGGGCGCACGCCGCCGCGGTCCGCGCGGCGCGCGCCCGGGTGGTGGTCTTTCCAGAGCTGTCGCTGACCGGGTACGAGTTGGACGCGCCGGTCGTGTCGGTCGACGACCCGCGGTTCGCGCCGCTGGTCGAGGCGTGCGCCGAGGCGGGTGCGCTGGCCCTGGTCGGCGCGCCGGTCACCGGCGACCACATCGCGATGCTGGGCGTGACCGGTGGCGGTGCGACGGTGGCGTACCGGAAGATGTGGCTGGGGGACGCGGAGGCCCGTCGGTTCCGGCCCGGTGACACCCCGGTCGTGCTCGATGTGGACGGTTGGCGGGTGGGGCTGGCGATCTGCAAGGACACCGGCGTGGCCGCGCACGCGGAGCGGACGGCCGCGCTCGGGATCGACGTGTACGCGGCGGGCGTCCTGGAGTCGGCCCGCGACGCCGCAGTGACAGACCAGCGGGCACACCGGATCGCCACCGCGCACCGGGTCTGGGTGGCGGTGGCGAGCTTCGCCGGGTCGACCGGCGGTGGCTACACCGAGGCGGCGGGGCTCTCGGGCGTCTGGACGCCACAGGGCGAGGTGTACGCGCGGGCGGGCACCGACCCGGGCGAGTCGGTCAGCATCAGCATCGGCTGACTGGGAGTTTCCGTCGGACCGGTCCCCTAGCGTGGGGCAGTGTCATCGACGCTAGGAGGAGTGCATGGCAGAGGGCGCGACGACCGGCACGGCCGCTTCGGGCAGGATGTGTTCATGAGCGCCGTCCCCTCCCGACTGTCCGTGGTCACACTGGGAGCGCGCGACGTCGCCGCGCTGCGGTCGTTCTACCGGTCGTTGGGGTGGCCCGAGCTGCCGGCCAGTGACGACGGCTGGTCGGCCTTCCTGCTGGGTGGTGTGCTGTTCGCGCTCTACCCGCTACCGGCGTTGGCCGCCGAGGCGGCACCGGGCGTGCCGGCACCGGCCGGTGGTTGGTCGGGGGTCACCCTGGCGTGCAACGTCGACAGCCCCGAGCAGGTCGACGCGGCCTTCGCGGCGGCCGTCGCGGCGGGGGCGACGGTGGTGGCGGAGCCGACCGACCGGTCCTGGGGAGGGCGCTCCGGCTACATCGCCGACCCGGAGGGCAACCGGTGGGAGATCGCCTGGGCGGGCACCGCCCGCTTCGACGAGCGCGGTGCTCTTCTCTCCTTCGGCTGATTGTGCTGTTTGCGCGGCGGCAGTGACCTTGGAATGCTTCGGGAATGACGTCCTTTCCTCCAACCTTCGCCGCTGATGTCGTCGGCCAGTCAGCCCAGACGCAGTTCGAGGCGTTCATCGACGAGCACCGCAGAGCGCTCAACGGCTACCTGGACGGGCTGACCGAGGAGCAGGCGCGGCGGTCGTTGGTGCCGTCCCGGACGACGCTGCTGGGTCTGGTGAAGCACGCCGCGTTCGTGGAGAAGGTCTGGTTCGACGAGGCCGTCACGTGCCGGCCCCGCTCCGAGATCGGCATCCCGGCCACGCCGGACGAATCGTTCATCCTGGACGACGGCGACACGATCGCCGCCGTCCAACGCGCGCACCGGGAAGCCTGCGAAGCCTCCCGCCGCGCCACATCCAGCCTGAGCCTGGACGACCTGCTTCGCGGCAACCGGCGTGGCCCGCTGCCGCTGCGCTGGGTCTACCTGCACGTGCTGCGCGAGATGGCGCAGCACTGCGGGCACGCGGAGATCCTGCGCGAGCAGATCCTGGCCGCCGAATAGCGTCGCCCCATCCGCCCGCCGTCGTCCGCCGTCCGCCGTCCGCCGTCCGAGACACCGAACTCGGTCCGGCCCGGCGGTACTGGATCAGGCTCTGGCCCACCCCCCGGTGTCGGCGAAGCGACGCAGCGTCCAGCGGGCCGGCGGCCAGCCGCCGGGGTCATGGTCGGTGGTCCATTCGGTGATCGATGCCGGGGGCACGTCGAGGTCGAACGCCCGGAAGACCGGCTGCGCGCCGAGCGCGTGGAAGGCGCCCTCGACGGTTTCGCTGTGGCCGACCAGGACCACTGTGGAGCCCCGGTGCCGGTGGGCGATCTCCATGATCGCGCGGCTGACCCGGACCACCAGCTCGGCCCAGCTCTCGTTGCCCTCCTCGAACGGTCGGAACACGCCGCCGCCCGCAATCGCGTGGTCGGTACGGAAAAGGGAGGTCGGCAGGCCGTCCGCGTACGGGGGCGTGTGCCAGGTGCAGAGACCACAGTCGGCCACGGGCCGGACGCCGAACGCCGCGCCGATCGGTTGCGCGGTCTCGACGGCCCTGCGCAGCACGGACGAGTAGACCGCCACCGGCCCGTCGGCGGCGATGTCGACGGTGAGCCGGTTGGCCAGGTCGTGTGCCTGCTCGTGGCCGAGGGCGGTGAGGCCCCGACAGCCACGTGGCCCACCGATGATTCCTTCGAGCTGGTGGACCGACTCGCCGTGTCGCACGAAGATCAGACGTGTCCGCATCGGGACATCATGCCAGCGGTATCGACGGAGGTATCAGTCGTCCGTACGGCTGGTGGAGAACGTGCCGGTCCGGGCGAGCAGAGCATCCAGTTTCTCGCCCGTCTGCGCTGGTAGGCGATCCCGTCGCACCAGCTCGGCGATACGGTCCCGTAGGTCGGCGACGCGCTCGGCGCGGTCCCGGGTGCGGCGGTTGAGGTCGGCCAGGTCGTCGCGCAGGGCTTCGGCGGTCTTCCGGTCGATGTCGTCGCGGGCGACCGCGGTGGCGAGGATGGCGGCGAACTCGCTGCTCACCTCGCGAAAGCTGACCGGCACCTGCTGCCCGACGGTTGAGGGCGCGGTGCTGGCGGCGGGGGGTGGCGAGGACGGTGCGGCCGGCGTCGGCGAGTGTGTCGTGGGCGCGGGAGCCGGGGCGGAGGTCGACGGCGCGGCGGCGATCTCGGTCGGGTCGGATTTGCCCGGGTTGCCGAGCGGATTCTGCGCGATCAGGGCGCCGACGCCGATCAGCACGGCGAGCACCGCCCCGACGAGCACGCCGAGGGGCCGACGCGACCGGCGTCGGGGCGGTGCGGCTGTCGCCGGCACGGGGCGGGCCACCACCGATCTGTCGATCAGGGTGGGCGGGTGGGCGGCCGGCCGGATGCGCAGCAGCTCGGTGGGCGGCTCAACCGGCTGACCGGCGCCGAAGCGGCGGGCCAGATGCGCGGCGCTCGGTCGGTCGGCCGGGTTGGCGGCCAGGCAGGCCACGGTCAGCTCGGCGATGTCGGCGGGAAGACCGGGCACTCGCAGCGCCGGCACCGGGGTGCCGCGCCGGTGCACCTCCAGCGCATCCTCCCAGCTCTGCACGGGTAGCGGCGCCCGCCCGGTGAGGGTGCGGTAGAGCAGTGCGCCGAGGGCGTACACGTCGCTCGCCGGGTCGGGCGGGCCGGCGGTCAGCCGTTCCGGGGCGAAGTAGGCGGGGGTGCCCATCAGCGGTTCGCCGGACTGGCTGTCGAGGCCGCCGAGCGCGGCGATGCCGAAGTCGAGCACCTTGGCGCCGGTGTCGGTGAGCATGACGTTTCCGGGCTTCACGTCGCGGTGCACGACGCCGATGCGGTGCGCGGCGGCCAGCGCGGCGGCGATCTGCCCGGCCACCCGGACCGCCTCCGGCCAGGGCAGCGGCCCGGTCCGCAGCCGGTCGGCCAGGTTGTGGCCGTCGACGAGCTCCATCACCAGGTACGGAACCACGACGCCGCCGGCCAGTGTCGCCTCGGCGTAGTCGTACACCTGGGTCACGTGTGGGTGGGTCAGCCGGGCGGCCGCGCGGGCCTCGCGTTGGATGGTGGCCCGCAGTTGCGGGTCGGTGGCGAACTGCCCGGCGAGGACCTTGATCGCCACCGGCCGGCCCAGCACCTCGTCGTCGCCTCGCCACACCTCGGACATGCCGCCGAGACCGATCCGCTCGTGCAGTACGTAGCGGTCGTGGAGGCGGAGAGTGGGCGTGAGCGGCGACATAACTTCACCAGTCTGCCTGGCAACACCGCAGTCGACCACTCTGCGTGCCCGGACCCACACTGTTCGTCCCGTGCGTACCGGAATGGGATTGGTGCGGGTCAGGAGCAGCGCGGGGTGCCGGGCAGCGGTCGCGGTTGGATGCGGTCGGCGAGCCGGCGCAGGGCGAGGGCGGTGGCCTGCCGGGTCGGGGCGAGCAGGGCCCGGCGGGGGTGTTCGACCTGGACCGGCGCGTCCGGTCGGGCCGAGGTGACGTGCCGGTTCATGGCGTCGAGCGCGGTGATGTATCCGGTGGGAAGTTCCATGGTCAACTCCTGGGGACCGGTCCGGTGGACTCCCGGACGACGAGTGCGGTGGGCAGCAGCACGTGACCGGCCGCGGCGTCCGCGGGCGGGTCGAGCAGTAGTTCGGCGGCGATGCGGCCCTTCTCCTCGGCCGGTTGCCGGACGGTGGTGAGGCCGGCAGCGGCGGCCTCGGGGATGTCGTCGAAGCCGGTCACCGAGACGGGGGGACGATCATGGACCGGCCGTGCGGCCAGGGCGTCCAGCACACCGAGCGCGAGGACGTCGGAGCCGGCCAGCACGGCGGTCGGCGGTGCGGGTTGGTCGAACAGCCCGGCGATGGCCGCGGCTGCCGCCGGGCGGCTGTTGCCGGGGACGTTGACCAGTGTCAGCTCGGCCCAGCCGACGCCGACCTCGGCGAAGGCGTCGGCGAACCCGCTGAGCCGACCTCGGGTGGTCGGATGCGGCACCTGCTCGACCCCGGCGAGGGTGAGCGGGCCGGCCGGCGCGTCGGGCAGCACGGAGTCGGCGAGCAGCGCCACCCGACGGTGCCCGTGCCCCGCGACGTGCGCGGCGGCGCTGCGTGCGGCGGCCCGCTCGTCGATGCCGACGAACCGTTCGTCGGCGCCGGCGTCGTCGCGGGCGGCGGTGCTGACGAACGGCAGCCCGCGTTGGCGGATCACGTCGAGGGCCCACTCCTCGTCGGCGACGCAGTAGACGCAGAACCCGTCGACGGCGGCGTTCTCCACCGCCTGCCGGGCGTCGGTCACCGCCGGCGGCAGGGGCACCAGCAGCATGCTGGTGCCGTGCCGCTCGGCCGCCGCGCCGACACCGGCGAGGAAGCGGACCGCGAACGGGTCGGTGAAGGCGTACGACAGTTGCGAGGTGAACAGCACCCCGATCGACCCGACGAAACCTCGGCGCAGGGAGCGCGCGGTGGGGTTGGGGCCGGGGTAGCCGAGTTGCCGGGCGGCGTCCAGGATCCGCTCGCGCAGGGCGGCGGAGAGCTGGTCGGGGCGGCTGTAGGCGTTGGACACGGTGCTGCGCGAGACGCCGACGGCGTCGGCCACGGCTTGCAGTGTTGGCTTCACCGGCACCTCTCTGTATCGATCCAGTCTGAATCGATACAGAGACTAGCCCGACCGGTCGGCGTCGGTCAATACGTGAACGGAGAGTGGAAGCGCGGCCGAGGGTCAGGCCGCGTAGAGGTCGTCCAGCAGGCCGCCGAGGATCTCCGCCGTACGCTCGGGCGGCTCGGCCTCGACGCAGAGCCGCTCCATGGCCACCGCGTAGTAATCCAGATCGTCGCGCTTGTCCAGGTAGATGGCGCTGGTGAGCTGTTCGATGTAGACGATGTCCGGAAGCTCCTGGTCGCCGAAGCGCAGGATGGTGAAGGCACCCCCGGCGGCGGCGTGGCCGCCGGCGGCGAACGGGATGACCTGCAACCGGATGTGGGGCGACTTGGTCGCCTCGATGAGCGCGGTGAGCTGGCCGCGCATGACCTCCGCGCCGCCGATGGGTCGCCGCAGTGCCGCTTCGTCCACCACGGCCCAGAGCTGCGGCGGGTTCTGCCGCTGGAGCAGCTGCTGACGCTGCATCCGCAGCGCGACACGCCTGTCGATCTCGCCCGGACCGGCAGTGCCGTGCCCGAGCAGCACGACCGCCCGGGCGTACTCCCGGGTCTGCAGGAGGCCGGGCACGAACTGCACCTCGTAGCTGCGGATCAGCGCGGCGGCCGCCTCCAGGCCGAGGTACGACTGGAACCAGGACGGCAACACGTCGCCGTAGCGGTGCCACCAGCCGGGGCTGTTCGCGTCCCGCGCGAGCTTGAGCAACGCGTCACGCTCGTGGTCCTCGGTGACGCCGTAGAGGGTCAGCAGGTCGGCGACGTCGCGCTCCTTGAAGCCGACCCGGCCGAGCTCCATCCGACTGATCTTGGATTCGGAGGAACGGATCTCCCAGCCGGCGCCCTCCCGGGTCACCCCGCTGGACTCCCGGAGACGGCGCAGTTGGGCGCCGAGCAGCATGCGCAGCACGGTCGGCCCGGTTGTCGGGCCGCCCTCGGCGGGAACCATCGTCACGTGCGGACCTCCGGACACCGACCCACGACGGCCGGGCGCCCCGGCCCGGCCGACGTGTAAGCATGCCATGGACCGACAGTGAGGTGAACTCCTCCGCGCCGGTGAATCAGTCTCGTCGCCGGGACGACCCGCCCCGGACGGTCAGTTGATCAGGTGGTCGAAATCTCCGTCCCGCGCACCGAGAACGAAGGCGGCGATCTCATCCACCGTGTAGATCAGCGCCGGCCCTTCCGGGTGTCGTGAGTTGCGGACCGCGATGCCCGCTCCCTCGGGCAGTTCGGCCAGTTCGACGCAGTTGCCGCTGGGGTTGCTGCGGCGACTCTTCTGCCAGCTCAGCGGAGGCAATTGGTGGATCGGTACGCCATTGGGTGGCTGCTGCATGGGGGCGTCTTTCTGTTACGAGCCCGCCGGTGGCCGTGGGAGGAGCGGTGACGGCGAGGGGGTGCGGTATCGACATTGGACGGTTCTGCACGTGCATCTGCTATTGCATCTGCATCCGACGGCGAGCATGATAACGCACATGATCGGTGCCCATCCGTTCACTTTGTGTTACCCCCAGACGGGCAACGATCAGGCAAAACTGGGCCCGACGCGACGTACCGCGTCAACCGAAGGCTGGAGGCGGTCGCGGCGATGGGAGGGTTCGTGCCGGATCCGATGAGTGTCGCCTCCGGCGTCTGCGCGGCGGGCGCGCTGCTCTCCTCCTGGCAACTACGCCGACGGGCGGTGCGCGCCGAGGCCGAGATCGGTCACCTCCAGGCAGAACTGGCCGCCGAACGGCACGCCGCCAGTCACGACCCGCTGACCGGGTTGCCCAATCGCCGCGCCTTCTACCGCCTGGCAGCCGCACTGCTCACCGACGCCGCCGGCCAGCCGCTGATCGCCGTGGTGCTCGATCTGGACGACTTCAAGCAGATCAACGACCGGTACGGGCACGCCGCCGGCGACCAGGTGCTGATCAGTGTCGCCGAACGGCTGGCCGGCTTCGCCGGGGACAATCTCGTGGCGCGCCTCGGCGGCGACGAGTTCGCCGGGTTGCTCTCCAGCCCCACCGTCGACCGGCGCTGGATCGAGCACTCGACCCGCCGGCTCAGCGAGACCGTCGCCGCGCCGATCCGGCTGAGCGGGTGCAGCGTCCGGGTCACCGCGTCCGTCGGGCTCGCCCCGGTGAGCGGCCCGGCCCAGCTCACCGATGCGCTCAGCCGCGCCGACGCGGCCATGTACCAGGCGAAGAGCCTCGGTGGCGCCCGATCGCCCCGCCAACTGGTCGACAGCGCGTTCCTCGGCGAGCGGTGACAGTTCAGCTGACGGGCGCGCCGAACCACCTGGGCAGATGGCTGAGCAGGTCGGCCTGATCGTCGCCCACCCACGCCACGTGACCGTCGGGCCGTAACAGCACGGCGGGCACCTCCACTTCAGCGCTGACGTCGACGACATGGTCGACCCGCTCCTCCCAACCGGCGACCGAGAGCTGGCCGGTCTGGTCGAGCAGCAGGCCCCGGCCGCCGCGCATCAGCTCGTAGAGGCGCCCCCGCCTCAGCCGTACGTCACGCATGTGACGCCCGAGCAGTTCGTGCCCCGCGCCGAGGTCGTAGCGGACCCCGATCGCGGTGATCTTCTCGATCAGGTACCGGTTGACGTCCTCGAAGTCCAACAGCTCCGACAACAGTTGGCGCACCGACCGCGGCCCCGGCTCGGGTGAGAGCAGCACCATCTGCGCCCGGGTGTTGTTCAGCACGTCCGCGGCCACCGGATGCCGCTCGCTGTGGTAGCTGTCCAGCAGCCCCTCCGGCGCCCAGCCGTTGAGCTCGGCGGCCAGTTTCCACCCGAGGTTGAACGCGTCCTGGATGCCGAGGTTGAGCCCCTGCCCACCGGTCGGCGGGTGGATGTGCGCCGCGTCGCCGGCCAACAGCACCCGGCCGACCCGATAACGCTCGGCCAGCCGGGTGGCGTCACCGAAGCGGGAGAGCCAGCGCGGTGAGTGGACACCGAAGTCGGTGCCCGCGTACACCCGCAGTTGGTGTTTGAAGTCCTCGATGGTCGGTGGGACAGTGCGGTCCTCGACCACCCCTTCGGCCGGGACGAGGACGCGGTACACCCCGTCTCCGAGGGGCCCGAGACCGAATCGGAGATGGGTCTTGCGGACCTCGGCCACCACGTCGGCCACCTTTTCCGCTGGTACGCCCACCTCCATTTCGCCCAGCAACGTCTCGGCGCTGCTGGGCTCGCCGGGAAAGCCGACACCGAGCAGCCCGCGGACGGTGCTGCGACCGCCGTCGCAGCCGACGAGGTAGCGCGAACGCACCTGCGTGCCGTCGGCCAGCCGCACGGTCACCCCGTCGTCGTCCTGGCTGAGCCCGACGAGTTCGCTGCCGCGCCGGATCTCGACGCCGACCTCGCTGGCGTGCTCACCCAGGAGACGGTCGGTGATGGTCTGCGGAATGCCGAGGACGTACGCGTGTGCGGTGTCCAGGCCGCCCGGCGACGGCTTGGGGATCGCGGCGAAGAAGCCCCCGACCGGGTACTGCGTTCCGAGCGCGAGGAACCGCTCCAGCAGACCTCGCTGGTCCAGCACCTCGATGCTTCGCGCGTGCAGGCCGAGCGCGCGGACGTAGCTGGTCGGCTCGGTCTCCTTCTCGAGCACGAGCGCGTGCAGCCCGTGCAGCCGCAACTCGGTGGCCACCATCAAGCCGGTCGGCCCGCCGCCAGCAATGATGACATCGATCATGTAATCCCCCGATTTTCCCAGATTTGGGCGTCGGCTGGAGATTCTGCGGCATCACCCGGGTCTTGCCGCAAGGCCCCCGGTGCGATATATGTTGGAGGTGGCAGAGAGCGCATTCGCTCTTTGCCTTACTTTTTGTCCGGCGTAGACGGCGACGTGGTCGCCGCTCAGCGCCGCCGGTCGAGGTCGCGCAGTGCCGCGTCGGCGAGGGTGACCAGACCCACCGGTGACACCAGCCCCCGCACGATCCGCGCGGCCCGGTCCCGGTCGGCCGGCTCGACGTCGAGGTCCAACGCCTGGCGGGCCCAGTCGCTGAGGTCGTCGAGCGCGCGGACCGCGAGAAACCAGGCCAGGCGCAGCGGGTCGACGTCGGTCCTGCCGTAGCCGGCGAGGACCGCCCGCTGCTGCTCGGCAGTGATCGGCGCGAAGGCGAGCACCCCGCCGAGGACGAACATGAGGTCGCACTCGGGTGGGGCGAGCACCGCGTCGTCCCAGTCGATCAGCCACACCTGCCCGTCCGCGCCGAGCAGGAGGTTGCCCAGGTGCGGGTCGCCGTGGCAGATCACCGCCGGCCCCGACCGGTCGACGGCGAGTCGCTCGACCCCACGGAGCAGCGTGGACACCCGGTCGGCGTTCGCCGCCCAGACGGCGGCCAGTTCGGCGACCAGCGGATCACCGGAGTCGGCCTGGTCGCGGAGCCGTCCGGCCACGTCCCGGGTCGCGGCCACCATCGAGGGGTACGCGTCACCGCCGCCCGGCAGCAGCCGTTCCAACTCGTCGGTCACCGGCACCGCGTGCACGGCGGCCAGCAGTTCGCCGTAGGCACGCCAGTGCGCCTCGCTCATCGGGCCGTCCAGCGCCCGCAGGTCGGACACCCACGGGACCACGGACAGGCGGTGCCCGTCACGCTCGGCGTACAGGCGTCCGTCGCAGGTGCGGACCTGCGCCGCGACACCTGGCACGCCCCGCTCGGCCAGGTGCGCGGTCACGATCAGGCCGGCCGGCGTACCGCCACCGCTGACCTTGACGGCATACCGCGCGCCGTCGCCCGTCTCACCCCGCCAGAGCCGAGCCCGCAGATCAGCCCCGTGCGGAACCTCCTCCACCGTGGACAACCGAAGCCCAAACTCCCCCCGGACCCACCCCACCACGTCCACCGACCCACCCCACCCCACCCCGCCTGCTGGCGGTGATCAAGAAGTTCGCGTCACTGTCGGCCCGGATTCTGACGCAAACCTCTTGATCACGAGTGCCTGGTGAGGGGCGTGGGGGGCGTGGGCGGAGATGATTCGGGTACGGGAAGGGACGGCCCAGCCGACCGACGAGAGGAACCCCTCGTGCCGAGCATCCGTGCCCTCGTACTCAACTGCACCCTCAAGCCCTCGCCTGCCCCCTCCAGCTCCGAGCAACTGGGTCGGGAGGTGCTGGCCGAACTGGCCCGTCAGGGCGTGGACGGCGAGATCGTCCGGGTGGTCGACCACGACGTGCGCTTCGGGGTGTCGACCGACGAGGGGCACGGCGACGGTTGGCCCGCCATCCGCGCCAAGCTGCTCGGCGCCCAGATCCTCATCATCGCCACCCCGATCTGGCTCGGCCAGCCCGCGAGCGTCACCAAGATGGTCCTCGAACGCCTCGACGCCGAGTTGTCCGAGACCGACGACGAGGGACGGCTGCTCACCTACGGCAAGGTGGCCGGCGTCGCGGTCGTCGGCAACGAGGACGGCGCGCACCACAGCATCGCCGAGGTGCAGGGGGCGCTCAACGAGGTGGGCTTCACCGTCGCCGCCGCCGGCGCGACCTACTGGGTCGGCGAGGCGCTGCACACGGTGGACTACCGCGACGCCGGCCCCAAGCCGGACACCACCGGCCGCACCACGAAGGCACTGGCGCTCAACAGCGCACACCTGGCCCGGCTCCTCGCCGACCAGCCGTACCCGCCGCCGGACGCGAAGGGCGCGGCGGTCGCTCCGAGCCGCGAATAGACATCACCGCCAGGGACGTCACCGCCCCGGGCCGCCCTACTTCCGGACAGCTCCGCGCGCGGCTCGCCGCCGATCCGCACCCGGCGCGGTCAGCGCCAGCCGTAGCCGGCGCGCAACGCCTGCCCGACCCGGTCGAACCGGGGCCGGTCCAACACGGCGCCCTCCCGGCGGATGCTGTCCTCGCGCATGGTGAGCACCCGGTCCAGCCGGACCCAGCTCGGCCGGTTGTCGCGGTCCCACTCACCCGGCCCGAGCGCGAACCAGTGCCGCTGCCCGTCCCGGTCGCTCTGGCTGGACAGCATCAGCCCGAACAGGGTCCGGCTGTGCCGCCCGACGACCAGCACCGGCCGGTCCTTGCCCTGACGGGGGTCGTCCTCGTACGGCACCCACGTCCAGACGATCTCGCCCGGGTCGGCCTGACCGTCCCGCTCCGGAGCGTAGGTCAACTCCCGACGCTGCAAGGCGCTCACCTGACGGCGGCGGGCGACCCGCGCGGGCGCCGGCCCGGTACGCCGGGGCGACGGGATCACCGCACCGACCCGGGAGATACGCGCCGCGACATTCCTCAACAGACCAGCCACGGCGGTCAGCCTACCCGCCGCCGAAGGAGACACTACGACAGACTGGGCCCATGAACGAGCTACCCCGTGACCTGCCGATCCTGGAGCGACGCGCGGTGCGGGTCGTGGTCGTCGACGGCACCGACCGGGTGTTGCTGTTCCACACCCGCGACCCGGACCACCCCCGGCTGGGCACCTGGTGGGAGCTGCCCGGCGGTGGCATGGATCCCGGCGAGACCTATCGCGACACCGCGGTACGGGAGCTGCGGGAAGAGACCGGCATCGCGATCACCGCCGACCAGGTTGGTACGCCGAACTGGCGGCGGCGGGCGAGCTTCCTGCACCGCCAGTTGCGGCACGTCCAGGACGAGGTTGTCGTCGCCGTACGGCTGGCCCGGCCCGGCCCGGACGTGGACGAGGCGCAGCGGCTCGACTACGAGCGGGAGGACTACTTCGGCTTCCGCTGGTGGCCGTTGCCCGAGGTGGTGGCCAGTCGGGAACGCTTCTACCCCGGGCAGCTCCCCCGGCTGATCACCCCCTTTCTCGCCGGTTCGGAGATCGACGAGCCGTTCGAACTGTGGTCGTGAGCCGGGTCGGCGGGCAGAGTGTGGGCATGGGGAGCGATCTGCACGGCCCGTTGTCCGCGTACGCCGCGCGACTGCACGCGACGGTCGGCGACAGGCACCACGTCGCCTCCCCGCTCGGCGCCTGGCTGCTGCTCGCGGTCACCGCCACGGCGGCCGACCCTGATCCGGCCGTAGCGGACGGAGCCGCCGTGAAGCTGGCGCAGGCGCTGGGCACCGACCTGCCGAGCGCGGCCGAGGTGGCCCGAACACTGTTGGACGCGCCGCACCCGCTCGTCGGCTCCGCCACCGCGCTCTGGCACACAGCGAGGCAGGGCGGCGACGGATCGACGGCGTGGCGGGCCGCGCTGCCCCGCACGACCGAGGTCGGCGCACTGCCCGACCAGGCCGGGTTGAACGCCTGGGCGCGCGAGCACACCCTCGGCCTGATCGAGACGTTCCCCCTGAAGGTCGAATCGGAGGTGGCGTTCATCCTGGCCAGCGCGTTGGCCACCCGGGTGTCCTGGGCGACCCCGTTCGACGTCGCCGACGCACGCGCGCTCGGCGCCAACAGCCCGTGGGCCGGCCAACTACGGCGGGCACTACGCAGCCCGAGCCGGGGCCACCGCTGCGCGATCGTGTCCACCGCGCGGGCCGGTGACGTGATCGTGCACGCCGCACCGGCCCGGACGACCGACGGCGCGGGACTGGTCGTCCTCTCGGTGGCCGCCGCGCCGCAGGTGCCACCGGCCGAGGTGCTGGCCATCGCGTACGACCTGAGTGCCGGCGCGGCCGACGGCGCGCGACCGGCGGGCAGCCGCTCGCTGTTCGACCTGCCGCTCGGCGAGACTCCGCTCTGGACACTGACAGAGGAGCGGGTACACACCTGGGACCGCGACGGCCGCGAAGAGCGGCACAACGCCGTCCTCCCCTGCTGGTCCGCCCGGAACGATCATGACCTGACCGCGCCGGCGCTCGGCTTCCCCGCCGCGGCGAGCACGCTGGCGACGGCGCTGGCGCTGCGGATAGACGACTTCGAGGCACGGCAGACGGCGGTGGCCCGGTTCGACAGGTACGGCTTCGAGGCGGCGGCGGTGACCGGCATGGCCGGAATTACCAGCATGCCGCCGGAGGGTGTGGCCCGCACCGCCGAGCTGCGCTTCGGCCACCCGTACGCGGTGGTGGCGGTCGCCACCGATCGTCGGCCCGACGGTTCCACCGGTCCCTGGCACGGACTGCCGGCCTTCTCGGCCTGGGTAGCCGAGCCCGAGGACGTGCCCGAGGCGTGAGTCACCCGGCTGGTCCGCCACCGGGGTTCAGCGACTCCTCGCCGTGCTGCTCCGCCTCCCGCACCACCTCGTTCGCGGTTGTCGGATCGCATCCGGTGGCCCGCAGGAGATCACTGGCCGCGGTGCGCAGTTGGGTCACCACCGCGTCGCCGAACTCGTCGACGCCCCGGGCCCGCGCGCGGCCGGCCTGGTAGACGGCGTCACGAGCCGCCTGCTCGGTGCGCTCGGTCGGCCGGCCGGCACGGTGTTCCCGGCGCAGCAGCTCGACCGCGTCGGCGAGTCGCCCGACGCTCGCCGGCAGGTCGGCGGGGATCGGCTCGTGGTACTGCAGCGCCATCGCCGACCGGCGGGCCACTCCGCGCCCGTGTTCGATGACGCGTTCCACGTGCTGGCTGGCCCGAGCGAACCGCTCCACGTCCCGGCGGCGCAACCACCTGGCGGGCGCGAGGCTCACCACCTCCTCGGCACCGCTCAGCGCCTGGTGCATCCGTTCGAGGTCGGGGCCCATCGCGCGCAGCGCGTCCAACGCGCGGACCGCCCGTTGCTGATCCCCGGTGTGCAGCGCGGCGGAGACCTCCCGCAGTTGGCGGGCAAGGCACGTGTAGATCGGCTCGGCGTCCCGGTCGAGGATCCGCATCGGGTTCAGTGGTACCAGCAACGCGACCACCACGAGACCCACGACGCCACCCACCATCGCCTCGACGATCCGGGGCCACTCAAGATCCTGCTGGGCGGGGGTGAGGGCGGCGAGGAGAACTGCCGTACCGCCGGCCTGACCGACGGCGGCCCCGCTGCGCCCGAACAGGACTAGCGTGGCGAAGATCGCGAACGCGACGACGAACCCGGTCTGCCAGAACCCGGTGCCCAGGAAGGACAGCAGGGCGTCGGTGGTGGCGATTCCCAGGCCGACCCCGACCAGCAGTTCGACTGTGCGGTGGGCACGCTGACCGAGCGCGGCGACGATCGTGCCCACGGCCGCCGAGGGTGCGAAGACCGGCGCGGGGTTGCCCAGGACGTTGTGTCCGATTGCCCAGGCCAGCGCCGCAGCGAGGCCCGCCTGCACCGAGATCACCAGTGCGACTTCCAGCTGACTCAGGCGCAGCCGGCCGGCCCGGCCACCGCGACCGCGCATCCGGGCACCGGCCGTCCTGACCCGCTCCACCACACGGTCATGGCGTGAGCGGGTGACATCGGGTCGGCGGCGGCCATCGGGATTCATCGAGCACTCGTACCATGCGGCAACCCGGCCAGTCCGGACAATCACGACACGGGTGTCAGAGGTTCTGCCTGGCTGATCGACTCGGGTTCACGAAACTCGGAATGTCGCGGGCACCGGGACACCCCGACGCCAAGGAACGCGAGTGGATCTGGCCGGGCGGGGTCAAGACCCACCGTCGCGCGGCATGCGCGCCACCATCTCCCGGAACTCGCGGACGGTCATCGCCGTCCGCAGGGTGGCGAAGACAGCGCCGGTTCCGGCTCGGGCGGTGGCCGGGTCCACCCCGGCGCGCTGTTCCACCCGGCGAAGGAACTCTGTCGGCCCGGCGTCCATCGGGGGCATGCCGGCACCGCCGACCTCCAGGCCCACCCCGCTGGTCAACCCGTCGGCATCCGCATCGGAAGCTTCGGTCGGGTCCGGACCAGCAGCCGAAGCCCTGGTCGGGTGTGGAGCAGCAAGGGAGGTCCCGGTCAGGTCCGGGGCCGGAGGGGCCGTACCGGCCGCATCCGGGGCCGGGCCGGTCAGGTAGCCGTCGACCTCGTTCGGAAGGTACCCGACGAGGTCGCCGGTCGCGTCACCCGTCACCCGCTCGGCCAATGTCTGGAGCACGGCGCGGGCGAGCACGGCGGCCTCCTCGGCGGGCAGCCCGGACCGTTGGGACACCGCGTCGATGAAGTACGGGAACCCGTCGCCGTCGGTCACGCTCCGCCGGTTACCCCTGCCCGGTCGCGACAAACTGCCGCTAGGCCAGCAGACCCTCGGACAGCAGGTGGTCGAAGATGATCTGGTCGACCGGTGAGGTGCAGTGTCGGTCCGCGTACCCGAGCCAGGCCATCTCGGCGATCTCGCTGGCCGGCCGCAACTGCCCCCGATAGCCCGCCCGATAGCAGGTCATCCGCACGGTGATGCCGGTCGTGTGGCCGTGCGCCTGAGCGGTGAAGGTGCCCAGGTGCACGGCACCTGACACGTCGACCTCGACGCTCAACTCCTCGTCGATCTCCCGACGCAGGGTCTCCAGGTCGGTTTCGCCCGGCTCGCGCTTTCCGCCCGGCAGGTACCAGACGTCCTTGCCCGCCGACCGGGTGCTCAGCACCCGACCGTCCTCGACGAGGATCCAGGCCACCTTGTCGATCTCGCGCACGATGCTCCTTGCTGCCGCCGGGATCGGGGACGCTACCACCCGGCACCGCGCTCAGTCGGTGAGCAGGTCGAGCAGCAGCGCGGCGCTCCAGCTGAACGCCGGTGAGCCCAGCCCTGCACCGGTGTCCGGGTGGAAGTACTCGTGGCAGCCGGCCCCGGCGACCAGACCGATCATCGAGCGGCGCAGCCCGGCGGCCAACTCCGGGTGCCCGTGACCGAGCAGCCCACGCCGGACCAGCCAGCCGATGTTGAGCCAGCTCGGCCCACGCCAGTAACGCAGCGGCTCGAAGTCGGGTGCGGTGCGGTCGTGGGTGGGCAGCGGCCGGTCCATCCGTCGGGCCACCCCGAAGCGCGCCGACCGGGCCTCGACGACCAGCGCGTCGACATGCCGGGTCGGCAGGTCCGGCAGGATCAGCGGGGTCAGCCCGAGCACGGTACGGGCGCTCAGCAGGCGGTTGGTGCGCAGGTCACGGGGCTGGAACGTGCCGGTGTCCGGGTCGTACAGCCGGCGTACCAGTGCTTCGGTGATGCGGGCCGCGCGGGCCCGGTGCGGCCCGGGGTCGCCACCGACGAGCGCGGCGATCTCGGCGAGGGCGTGTTCGGCGGCCCCGAACGCCGCGTTGAACAGCGGGCACTCCACCAGGAACGGGTGCCCGCCGGTCAGGTCCCGGTCGGAGTAGCAGTGGTCGCGGTAGGCGGCGACGATCGCCAGGTAGCGCGCGTAGTCGAGGTCTGTGGGGCGGTGCGCGGCGTCGGCGTGCGTGGTGTCGTGCCGACGGTACGCCCGCATGACTGCCGCCTCGGCCGGCACCGCGGCCATCGGCTCGTCCCACGCCGGGCTGTTGTCCAACCCCGACTCCCACGGGTGCACGATGCAGACCAGTCCGTCACCGGCCACGTCCCGCCGGTCGGCCAGGTAGCGCTGTTGGGCGACCAGCGCGGGGTAGAGCACGCGCAGCGCGGCCAGGGCGGTCGGGTCGGGCGTCCGCCGGTACGCCACCAACGCGGCGAGCGCGTGCACCGGCGGCTGAACCAGGCCGGAGGTGGCCACCGTCGGTGCTCCCGGCACGTCGGCCGACCGCCACATCTCCGGCCCCGGGAAGTACGCGCCGACCCGCAGCGCCGGGTTGAACACGATGTGTGGCACCCGTCCGTCGGCCCACTGCGCCCCGAACAGGCTGGCCAGCTCCCGCCAGGCGCGGTCGGGACGGACGTGGGCCAACCCGATCGCGATGAACGCGGAGTCCCAGCTCCACTGGTGCGGGTAGAGCGTGCGTGAGGGCACCGTGTGGTCGTGCTCCCAGTTGGCGTCGAGCGTGTCGATCGCGAGCCGACGCAGCCCGGCCGCGTCGACCGGGTCACCCGTGCCGGCGGCATCGGCGCGCGTCGCCCCGGCGTCGGCGGGCAGGCCGACACCGGCGGTCGCGTCGACGCTTGTCGGCCCGGCGTCGGCGCTCACGCGGCGGCCCGCCGGGGCAGCGCGTGTCGCAGCACCGTGGCCGCCTGTTGCAGGGCCCGGACCGGGTCGCCGCGGAGCCGGCACTCCAGCGCCAGCCAGCCCCGGTAGTCCAGCTCCAGCAGGGTGCGCACCAGCGCCGGCCAGTCCAGGTGCCCGGCGCCGGGCTGGTACCGGTTGGAGTCACTGACCTGCACGTGCCCGAGGTATGGCGCGGCGGCGCGCAGCGCGCGGTGCACATCGTCCTCCTCGATGTTCATGTGGAAGGTGTCGGCGACCACCCGGACCGACGGCAACCCGAGCGCGGCGCAGAGCGCCACCGCCTCGTCGAGACGGTTGACCATGTGGTCCTCGTACCGGTTGAGGGGTTCCAGGAAGAGGGTGACCCCCTCGGCCCGGGCGTGTTCGCCCAGCTCGCCGAGGGCGTCGAGGAGCACCTGCCGGTCGCCGTCCGGGCGGCGGGGCGGATCAAACGGCGGCAGTCGGCGGGAGAACATCCCCCAGGCGGCCGGGGTCATCACCCCGACGCCACCCAGCTCGGCGATCACCGTGAGTTGGGAGCGCAGATTGCGGACGGCATCGGCGGACCGGGCGGGGTCGAAGTCGCCGATGAAGTGGTCCATCTCGACGCAGACGGTGGGCATCACCACCCCGGCGGCGCGGGCCCGGCGCAGCTCGGGCAACCGGCGGGCGAACGCCAGGTCGCCCCGGCCTCGTAGCTCGATGCCCTGGTAGCCGAGGGCGGCCGCGAGGGCGTACTTCTGGATCAGGTTGGTGCCCGGCAGGAGCTGTTCCTGACAGGCCAGCGCGATGGTGGTCATGAGAACCTCAGCACGACTTGGAGGACGTCACCGGCGCCGCGGTCGAGCAGCGCGAGGGCGTCGGCGACCGCGCTGGCGTCGACGATGTGGCTGACCAGTGGCAGCGGGTCGACGCTGCGGTCGGCCACCAGGTCCATGAAGGTCTGCGCGACCCGGTCTCCGGTCCACCGGCCGGCCATGCTCGGCGCGGGGGTGGGCCCGGAGACCTGGGCGGCCACCAACTGGATGCGGTTGTGGTGGAACTCCTCGCCGAGGCCGAGCGCGTCGGCCTGGCCCTGGTAGAAGCCGGCGGCCACGACCCGGCCGGCGTGGGTGGTGGAGCGGATCGCCTCGTGCAGCGCCGGATACGCGCCGGACAACTCCAGGCAGACGTCGGCCCCCCGGCCGGCGGTGGCCTGGCGCAGCACGGCGGCGGCGGAGGTGACAGTGGCGTCCACGGTCGAGTGCGCGCCGTACCGGGCGGCGTGCTCCAACCGGTCGGTTACCGGGTCGACGGCCACCACCCGGGCCCCGGAGAGGACGGCGAGCCGGGTGGCGAGCAGCCCGATGACGCCCTGGCCGAAGACACCCACCCAGTCGCCGAGGTGCAGGTCACCGGCGAGCACGGCGGTCAGCGCGATGGCGCCGGGGCGGGCGAAGACCGCGGCGAGCGGATCCAGCCCGGCGGGCAGCGTGCGGACCGCGTCGGCGGCGAGCACGGCCTCGGCCCGGTGCCCCCAGATGCCCCAGACGAGCTGCCCCGGGTGTCGGTCGGTGACGTCCGGCGCGACCTCGACGACCTCGCCGACCTCTTCGTAACCGAAGCCGATCAACGGGTAGGGCACCGGGGTCTGTCGGGGGACGAACATCCGGGCGGCATCGTCCCAGTCCTTGCTGAGCCGGGGATTGCTGCCCCGGTAGAGGGTCAGCTCGGTGCCGGCAGAGATGCCCGAGTAGCAGGTGCGGACTCGGACCTGGCCGGGGCCGAGCGGATCCGGCGGGCAGGGCTCGAGGCTGATGCGTCGAGGCCCGGCGAGAGAGACCACCCAGTTGCCCATGTGTCACATCCCGGTAGCACTGGGCTCCAGGATAGCAAAAAATCGCCATATGTCTTGCTATTGATCAATCGAAGGTGTTGGATCCCTCATGTACCCTTCGAGAGGAGTGCCACCGATGTCAGCACCTCCGAGGCGGATACTCGCCACCACAGTGATCCTGGCACTGACCACGTCCACCCTGCTGGCCTGCGGCGACGACGCACCCGACAGCAACAGCAAGAAGATCACCGTCTGGAGCCTGGAGGACGTGGCCGACCGGGTCACCGCCACCAAGGCGATCATCGCCGACTTCACCGCCAAGACCGGGATCCAGGTCGACCTCGTGACCGTCAACGAGGACCAGTTCCCCTCCTTGATCGCCGCAAACGCCGCCGCCGGCGACCTGCCCGACGTGGTCGGGTCGGTCTCGCTCGCCGGCATCCGTACGCTCGCCGGCAACGAGCTGCTACATGCCTCGGCGAACGCGGAGGTCGTCGACAAGCTGGGCAGGCAGACCTTCTCCCCCCGAGCGCTGGAGCTCACCTCCGACGACGGCACACAGCTCTCCGTGCCCAGCGACGGGTGGGGACAGCTGCTCGTCTACCGCAAGGACCTGTTCGCCGCGGCCGGCCTGCCCGCCCCCGACACGTACGAGCGGATCACCACCGCCGCCGCGAGACTGAACACCGGCGGCGTCGCCGGCATCACCGCGGCGACCGCCCCCAGCGACGTGTTCACCCAACAGACCTTCGAGCACCTGGCGTTGGCCAACGGCTGCCAGCTCACCGACGACTCGGGAAAGGTGACACTGGATTCGCCCCAGTGCGTCGAGGCGTTCCGCTTCTACGGTGACCTGATCCGCACCAGCTCGGTGAAGGGCGCGCAGGACGTGGACACCACCCGGGCCACCTACTTCGCGGGCAAGGCGGCCATGGTGATCTGGTCACCGTTCATCCTCGACGAGCTGGCCGGGCTGCGCAACGACGCCAAGCCGACCTGCGCGCAGTGCCAGGCGGACCCGGCGTTCCTCGCGAAGAACAGCGGGTTCGTCACCGCGATCAAGGGCCCGAACGGCACCGAGCCGGCCCAGTACGGCGAGATCAGCTCGTGGGCGGTCCTGGACGGCGCGGTGACCGACCCGGCGAAGTCCTTCGTGGAGTACATGCTCGGTGACGGCTACCCGCGCTGGTTCGGCATGTCGCCGGAGGGCCGCTTCCCGGTACGCAAGGGCACCCCCGCCGAGCCGGAGGCGTACCTGACCGCCTGGAACACCAGCCAGGCGGGCGTGGACGCGAAGAAGCCCCTCACCGACGTGTACGGCGACGAGGTGCTGGCCACGCTGCGCCGCAGCCCGGACACCTTCGGGCGCTGGGGCCTCAGCCAGGGGCAGGGCAAACTCGTCGGCGCCATGCTCGGCGAGCTGCCGGTGCCCAAGGTGCTGGGCGACCTCGTCTCCGGCAAGTCCGACGCGGCGGGCACCGCCAGGCGCGCCACGAAGGACGTGGACGCCATCAAGGCGGGCGTCAATTGACCACCACCGCGCCCGGCCCCGGCCGCTCCCCCACCAGGGAGCAGCCGGCGTCACCCGGGCGCCGACCGCTGACCCTGCGCCGCCGCGAATCCCGGGCCGGGCTCGCGCTGGTCGCACCGACCCTGCTCGTCACCATCGCGGTCATCGGCATTCCGATCGTGTGGACGGTGGTGCTCGCCTTCCAGCGGGTCCGGCTGGCCACGCTGCGCAAGACCGGCCTGTTCGGCGAGTTCACCATGGACAACATCGACCGGGTGCTGCACACCCCCGGCTTCGCCGAGACGCTGTGGGTCACCCTGATCTACAGCATCGGCGGCACCGTCGGGTCGATAGTGCTCGGCCTGGTGGCCGCACTGGTCGTCCGCCGGCCGTTCCGGGGTCGCACCCTGGTCCGGGCGTCCATGCTGCTGCCGTACGTGGCACCGGTGGTCGCCGTCACGTTCGTCTGGCAGGTGATGCTCGACCCACAGCTCGGCATCGTCAACGCGTGGGGCCAACGCCTGCTCGGCTGGGACGCGCCGGTGCCGTTCCTCACCCAGGAGTCGACCGCGCTGGCCACGGTGATCGTCTTCGAGGCGTGGCGGTACTTCCCGTTCGCGTTCCTGTTCCTGCTGGCCCGCCTCCAGGCGGTGCCCGGCGAGTTGGAGGAGGCCGCCCGGGTCGACGGCGCCACCCCCACCCAGCGGTTCCGGCACATCCTGCTGCCGCAACTGCTGCCGGTGATCGCCCTGCTGGGCGTGCTGCGCTTCATCATGACGTTCAACAAGTTCGACGACGTCTACCTGCTCACCGGCGGTGCGGCCGGCACCGAGGTGGTCAGCGTCCGGGTGTACGAGTTTCTCACCGCCCGTACCGACATCGGAGCCGCGGCCGCGCAGGCGGTCGTGCTGGCCGTTGTGCTCATCGTGTTCGTGCTGATCTATCTGCGCTTCTTCGGACGGAGGGTGGGTTGATGGACCGGGACGTGGTCGAGACGGTGAGCCTGCGTTGGCTGCGCCGCCTGGTGATAGCCGTGTTCCTGGTGATCACGGCCTTCCCCTTCTACTACATGCTGGTGCTCTCGGTGCGCCCCATCGAGCGGCTGCTGCTCGACCCCGGGGCGCTGGTGGTCGGCTTCGGTGAGCTCACCGTGGCCACGTACGCCGAGGTGCTCAAGGCCACCGACGACGGCGGCCAGGGGTTCCTCACCTTCATCCGCAACAGCGGGCTGGTCGCCGTCGCGGCGACCGTGCTCACCCTCCTGGTGGCGATCCCCGGCGCGTACGCGGTGGCCCGGCTGCGGTTCTTCGGCCGGCGACAGGTGGACTTCCTGTTCCTGGCGGTCTATTTGTTTCCGTCGATCGTCATCGCGATCCCGTTGTTCGTGGTCTTCACCCGGGCCGGGCTGCGCGGCTCGCTGTTCGGTCTGGTGCTGGTCTACATCTCGCAGACGTTGCCGGTGTCGGTCTACATGCTGAAGAACTACTTCGAGACCATCCCGGTCAGCCTGGAGGAGTCCGCCGCCATCGACGGCGCCGGTCGGCTCGGCATCATCCGCCGTGTCAGCCTGCCCCTGGCGATGCCGTCGATCATGGCGGTCGCGCTCTACGACTTCATGATCGCCTGGAACGAGTTCCTGTTCGCCCTGCTGTTCCTGGTCGACAAACCCGACAGGTGGACGGTGTCGCTCGGGTTGTCCCTGCTCGCCGACGGGGTGGAGGTCCCCAAGACGGTGCTGATGGCCGGGTCGGTCGTGCTCACCCTGCCCATCGTGATTCTCTTCTTCGCCAGCGAACGGCTGCTCACCGAAGGGCTGACCAGCGGCGCGGAGAAGGGATGACGGTCTCGTCCGAGTCGCCCGCCCGACCCCCACCGGCCCGGATACGGTGGCCTCATGGCCAACCCGACCCGCTGGGCGACCGACACCGGTCCCGAGCACTCACAGTGGTATATCGACAGGTTCCGCAAGCTCGTGGCCGAGGGCGCGGACCTGGCCGGCGAGGCCCGACTGGTGGACGCCCTCGTCGCTCCCGGCTCCCGCATTCTCGACGCCGGCAGCGGCACCGGCCGCGTCGGTGCCGCGCTGGCCGAGCGGGGCCACACGGTGGTCGGGGTGGACGCCGACCCCGCGCTGGTGGAGGCCGCCCGCGCCGACTATCCGGGCCCGACGTGGCTCGTCGCCGACCTCGCCGAGCTGGATCTACCGGCGCTGGGTGAGGCCGAGCCGTTCGACGCGGCGGTGCTGGCCGGCAACGTGCTCGCCTTCGTCGCCGTCGGCACCGAACCGGAGGTGCTGCGCCGGGTGGCCGCGCACCTGCGACCCGATGGTGTGCTGACAGTGGGCTTCGGCACGGAGCGCGGCTACCCGCTGACCGCGTTCGACGCCGACGCGGTGGCCGCCGGGCTGCGCGTGGAGCAGCGCTTCGCCACCTGGGACCTGCGACCGTGGCGTGACGACGCCCCGTTCGCGGTCACCGTCCTGCGCCGCCCAGCCGACTGAGCACCCCCTGCCACACGTCGCTTAGTCCGGGGCGGCGACGGCGCGGGCGGTGACCGGGTCGAGGGTGGCGCCGGCAGGTACCAGGCTGACCAGCCCGGACGGTAGCCGCACCGGCCGCACGTCGCGGTAGCCGAGCATCGGGAGCACCTCCCGGTCGGCCAGCACGTACCGTCGGCCCAGGTCGGTGACCACGGAGACCGCGCCGCCGGTCGCGCCGGGCGCCGCGGCGGCCTCGACCACCGCGCCGCGGCCCGGCTCCACCACCACGTGGTCGGCCAGCACCGCGCCGCCGGTCCGCGCCGTACGGGGCACGGCCGTCAGGTCCCGCAGTGGTACGCCCCACCGCACCTCACCAACCCCGCCATCGTCGCCGATGCGCGTGCAGAGCGCCCCGCCGTCGCCGGCCGCGAGCCGGGGCGGGACCGGTGGCGGGGCGTTCGGGCCGGTGGGCGCGAGATCAGGCACCGTGGGCAGCGCGGCAAACCGGCCCAACGTCATCGGCACCGGTGCTACCTGCCCGGTGCGGGCCAGCAGCAACCCCGCCTGCAACTCGGTGATGCCGGCCAGGCCGGCGTCGAGCGCCACCGCGTACTGCCGACCGCCGCCGGAGTTGCTCACCAGGTAGACAGTGCCGATCGCGGCACCCGGCACCCGGGTGGCCGGCCGACCCAACGCGGGCAGATCGAGTGGGGCGAGGTCGGTGCCGGCGGGCAGCGAGTTGAGCAGTGCCGGCGCGGCCCCGACCGCTTGCGCTCGGGTGGTGGCGAGCGCCGCCAGCACCCGGCTCGGATCACGGACGAGGTAGCGGCGCTGGTGCCAGACCAGGTGCAGCCCGCCGTCGGGGTGGCGCAGGAGCAGCGCGTCGTCGCCCAAGGGCCGACCGCCGTCGGGCTCGGTGCCGATCAGCAAGGCGGAGCGGGGCGCCTCGACGCCCGTGCCGGTCGGGACGGTCGAGCAGACCGTCCACGCCGTGGCGGCCAGCCGGCCCGGGGCGGGCAGCGAGTCGGGTGCGTCGGCGATGCCCAACGGCAGCCCGCGCGGCACTCCGTCGATCGTGCGTCGAGACACCAGGACGGTCTTCGAGCGGTCCGCACCGACGATGAGCAGCGCCGAGGCGTAGTTGAGCACCGGGTGCAGCTTCTGCTCGCGGTAGACGAACCGAGCGCCGGACTCCTTCTCCACGATCACCGCGCCCGGGTCCCGCCAGCCCTTGCCGCCGCCGGCGAACAGGCCGTAGAGGGCGAAGCCACCGAGCCCGATCGCCGCGACCAGGACGCTGGCCAGGCCGGCGCCGGCCAGCCGCCGAAACGGCGACTGCGCGGGGTCGGTCTCGCGCATGACCAGGGCGGCGACCGCACGCTGGACGCTGAACTGGTAGGAGTGCAGCTGGTCCTGCCGCGACGGCATGAGTCTCCTCCGGTGGATCGGCCGGGCACAGGATATGCGCTGCGTCGATGCACCGTGGACCCTGCGTGGCCGCCCGTCGCGGGGCAACCGGTACCATCCGTGGACGAATCCGGCGGCGAGAGGGCACCCGTGGGCGCGCGTTTCGAAGAGCTGGCCTGGCGGGAAACCCCGATCGGCGCGATCAGCCTGCGCCGACGCCGGGACCCGGCACTCCAGGTCGAGGTGTACGAGGTCAAGCTCGACGACGAGTACCTGATGTCCAGCCTCTTCCCGGTCGCGGAGATCGAGCTGGCCCGGCTCGGTCTCGCCGAGGTGGCCGGTGACTCGCTCGACGTGGTGGTGGGCGGCCTCGGGCTGGGCTACACCGCCTGCGCGGCGCTGGGCGACCCCCGGGTGCGCTCACTGTTCGTGGTGGAGGCGATCGAGGACGTGATCGACTGGCACCAACGAGGGCTGCTGCCGTTCGCGGCGGGGCTCGCCGAGGACCCCCGGACCCGCTTCGTGCAGGCCGACTTCTTCGCGGCGGTGGCCGGTGACACCGGCTTCGACGCCGAGGTGCCCGGCCGGCGGTTCGACGCGGTCCTGCTCGACGTCGACCACTCCCCGCGCAACGTCCTGCACCCGAGCCACGCGGCGTTCTACCCGCCGGCCGGGTTGCGTCGCCTGGCCGCCCTGCTACGCCCCGAAGGAGTCTTCGCGCTCTGGTCGGACGACCCGCCGGACGCCGAGTTCACCGCCGCGCTCAGCGAGGTGTTCGTGGGCGTACGCGCGCATGTCGTGCCGTTCGCCAACCCGCTGACCGGCGGGGAGTCGGCGAACACCGTCTACGTGGCGCATACCGGCCCCTGATCGACGTCGGGTACGCCGCCCGCGCATGGTGTCGGCCGGACGGGGAATGAGAAGCCGGGGCCGGCCGCACCAGGCACGGCCGGTCACTGGAGGTCGACATGCGTGCACTGCTCTGGGTCGTCGGCGTGGTCGCCGGCGTGCTGATTTTGCTCGGCCTGATCCTCGAGGCGGTCCGTTGGCTGATCATCATCGGCCTGATCGCGCTGGTGATCGTGATCGTCTGGGGCGTCGTCAAGGGGCGGCAGGCGGTGCATCACCAGGGCCGACGACGCTGAGGGTCAGAACCAGTCCGGGCGCATGTCGAGCGTGGTCCGGTCCCGGCTGTCCAGTAGGTCGAACTGCGGGCCGGTCCGGGGCAGCTCGGCGGTGAAGAAGTAGCGGGCGGCCTGCCGCTTGCCGGCGTGGAACGCGTCGCCGGCACCTTCCGGCGGCAGCGCGAGCACCTGCTCCAGCCACATCCACGCGATCACCACGTGCCCGACGGCCTCCAGGTAGGCGCTGGCGTTGGCCAGCGCGAGCACCGGGTCACCGTCAGCCCACAGTCGACGGGTGACAGCGGTGACCCGCTCCACCGCGGCGGCCAGCCGGTCGGCCAGCTCGGACGCCTCTCCCCCGACCTTGCGGGCCCGCTCGACCGTGTCACCGATCGTCGTGGTCAGCAGAGTGAGACCGGCGCCGCCCTGCATGACCATTTTGCGCCCCAGCAGATCCAGCGCCTGGATGCCGTGGGTGCCCTCGTGGATGGGGTTGAGCCGGTTGTCCCGGTAGTGCTGCTCCACGTCGTGGTCGCGGGTGTAGCCGGCGCCCCCGAGCACCTGGATCGCCAGGTCGTTCGCCGCCAGGCACCACTGCGACGGCCAACTCTTGGTGATCGGGGTGAGCACGTCCAGCAGCAGGTGCGCGCGCTCGCGGTCGGCCTCGGCCGGTGCGGTCCTCTGCTCGTCGAGCAACCGGGCGCAGTAGAGCACCAGCGCCAGCGCCCCCTCCACGTAGCTCTTCTGGGCCAGCAGCATCCGTCGTACGTCAGGGTGGTCGATGATCGGCACCTGCGCGGCGGCCGGGTCCTTCGCGCCGACCGGCCGGCCCTGCGGCCTCTCCTTCGCGTACGCCAGGCTCTTGAGATAGCCGGTGTAACCCAGCGCGGTGGCGCCCGCCCCGACCCCGATCCGGGCCTCGTTCATCATGTGGAACATCTGCGCCAGACCCTGGTGCGGCGCACCGACCAGGTGGCCCACCGCTCCGGCACGGCCGGCCGGGGTGTGCGCGCCGTCGCCGAAGCTGAGCAGGGTGTTGGTGGTGCCCCGGAACCCCATCTTGTGGTTCAGCCCGGCCAGCGCCACGTCGTTGCGCTCACCGAGCGCCCCGTCCGGGCCGACCAGCACCTTCGGCACGATGAACAGCGAGATGCCCTTGACCCCGGGCGGCGCGCCCGGAATGCGCGCCAGCACCAGGTGGACGATGTTCTCGGCCAACTCGTGGTCACCACCGGAGATCCACATCTTGGTGCCGTACAACCGGTACGTGCCGTCCGCCTGCGGCTCGGCGCGGGTGGTGATGTCGGCCAGCGAGCTGCCGGCGTGCGGCTCGGACAGGCACATGGTGCCGAAGAATCGGCCGTCCAGCATCGGCCGGACGTAGGTGTCCACCTGCTCGGGGCTGCCGTGGGCCAGCAGCAGGTTGGCGTTGCCCAGGGTGAGGAACGGGTACGCCGAGGTGGCCACGTTGGCGGCCTGGAACCAGGTGAAGCACGCCGCCGCGACGGCGTGCGGCAGTTGCAGGCCACCGACAGTGGCGTCCAGCCCGGCGGTGAGCAGGCCCGTCTCGGCGAAGCTGTCCAACGCGGCACGGATCTGCGGGATCAGCCGCACCCGCTGCCCGTCGAAGGTGGGCTCGGCCAGGTCGGCGGCACGGTTGTGCGGGGCGAACTGCTCGGTGGCCACCCGTTCGGCGAGATCCAGGGCGTCGTCGAAGGTCTCCCGGGAGTGCTCGGCGTAGCGGGGGCGCTCGACGAGCTCGGACACCCGCAGCCACTCGTGCAGCAGGAAGTCGAGGTCACGGCGGGAGAGCAGGGTGGACGGCACGGCACTCCTCAGCGGGCACAGGGGGCTGGTCGGGCCAGGGCGACGGCCCACTGTCGCCCCGGCCCATCCTGGCCGAGCGGCAGGGCGCGCACCACCGGGTGGGGTGGGGTTCGACGAGCGGAACTTGTCACACCGTAGGGCTAGCGTCGTTGTCCGTGACCGCACCCGGAGACGTCCCGCCCGAGGTCCTCGACCGGCTGCGGCCGATCTGTCTCGGCCTGCCGGAGACCTACGAGGAGCCTGCCTGGGTGGGCACCCGCTGGCGGATTCGCAAGCGGACCATCGCCCACGTGCTCACCGTCGACCCCGATCGCCAGCCGGTGCACGCACGGGCCGCCGCACTCGACCAGCCCGCCTGCCTGCTGACCTTCCGGTCGCCACTCGACGAGATCGCCGGGCTCCTCGCCACCGGGCACCCCTTCTACAAACCGGACTGGAGCCCGACCGTGATGGGCATGGTCCTGGACGACAACACCGACTGGGAGGAGGTGGGTGAGTTGCTCACCGAGAGCTATTGCGTCATGGCTCCGAAGCGGCTCGCCGCCCGGGTCGGCCCCCCGGCACCGCAGATGCGCTGAGCACGGCGGCGCCTTCAACCGGCGGTTTCGGCCGGCACGCTCCGGGGATACCGCACGATGTCGTCGCTGCCCACCGAGGAGGATCACCGTTTGACGCCGGTGTTCCAGGAAGACCGGGTGTGCACGGGCGTGACCACTGTGCGGGGGCGGGTGTTCCTGAGCTACCCGTCGGCGGATCGGCCCGGCGTGCAGGTGGTGGAGGCGCTGCCGGACGGTCGTCGTGTCCCGTACCCCGATGTCGCCTGGAACCGTCCCGACCAACCGCCGGACGGGGCGTTCGTGCACGTCAACGGGTTGCGCGCCGGCCCGGACGGCCGGTTGTGGATCGTCGACTCGGGTTCGCCGCGGATCGGCGGCGCGCAGGTGCCGGGCGGCGCTCGGTTGATCGCCGTCGACCCGGACGACGACCGCGTGGAGCGGGTCTACCACCTCGACGAGGCGGTGCAGCCGGGCAGCTACGTCGACGACGTCCGCTTCAACGGCCGGGTGGCGTATCTCAGCGACGCCGGGGCGGCGGGCCTCATCGTGCTCGACCTCGACTCGGGTCGGTCGAGACGGGTGCTCGACGGGCACCCGAGCACGGCGGGCGGCCCGGTGGTCGCCGACGGTCGTGTGCTGCGTGACCCGGACGGCGCCGAGGTACGCCTGCACGTGGACCAGTTGGAGGTGTCGCCGGACGGTCGCTGGCTCTACTACCAGCCGGCCTCCGGCGGAATGTACCGGATCGCCACCCGGTGGTTGGACGACCCGTCGGTGTCCTCCGACGAGCTGGCCCGGGCTGTCGAACGCTGGTGTGACACACCCAGCACCGGTGGCACGGCCATCGACGCCACCGGCACCATCTACCTCAGCGACCTGGAACGGCGGCGCGTTCTCGTCCTCGCACCCGACCGCAGCGTACGGACGCTCGTCGCCGACCCCCGGCTGGCCTGGGTGGACGCGATGTGGCTCGACGCCGATGCCCGACTCTGGATGCCGGCGGCCCAACTGCACCTGACCGCCGGGCTCAACGGCGGCGTCGCGGCCGTCGACTACCCGGCCCAGATCTACCGGATGCCCGTCGGGATCGGGCCGCCCGCCCGGGACCACGCCTGAGTGCTGAGTCCGGCAGCCGCCGATCCGCACCGGGTTTCCTCAGCAGATCGCTGCCCACCTCGACGCCACCGGCTGACCGTTCGCGGTCATCGGCCCAGGCGCGCACCTGTCCTGACGTGTCGGCGCTGTCGGAGGTTGCCGCTAGGGTCCCGGCCATGGCTGATTTCGTGTTGGTGGCGGGGGCGTGGCTGGGGTCGTGGGCGTGGGACGAGGTGGTGCCGCCCCTGCGGGCGGCCGGGCACGGCACCCACCCGCTGACCCTCTCCGGCCTCGCCGACAAGCGGGGCGTCCCGGCCGGGCAGCAGACCCACGTGCAGGACATCGTCGACGAGATCGAGCGCGGCGACCTGCACGATGTGGTGCTGGTCGGGCACAGCTACTCGGGCATTCCGGTGGGTCAGGCGGCCGAGCGGATCGGCGACCGGCTGAGTCGGGTGGTCTTCGTCGACTCCGAGGTGCCGGTCGACGGTGGGTCGTTCGCCTCCGGCTGGTGGCAGGGCCAGGCGGCGTTCGAGGCGCAGCTCGCCGACAGTGGCGGCGACTGGGCGCCGCTCGGCGCGGACGACGTCGATGGTCAGGGTCTCACCGACGAGCAGGTCGCCCGTCTGATCGAGGGTTCCACGCCGCATCCGGGCGCGACGCTGACCGAGCCGGCCGTGGTGGGCCGGCCGCTGGGTGAGCTGCCGGCGACGTACGTCAAGTGCCTGCTCGACGGGCCCGAGCCCAACGACACGGTGGCCAAGCTGCTGACCAGTGACCAGTGGCGACTGGTCACCATGGACACGGGCCACTGGCCGATGTTCTCCCAGCCCACCGAGCTGGCCCGGATCCTGCTGGCGCAGACCGCCTGACGTGCGGTGTCCTGGGCCGCGGCCCAGGGCACCGCGCCGCCTCGTCGGTCAGGTCGCCGTCTCGTCGAGGGTGTGGATGTGGCGCACCGGTGACGCGATCAACCACAGCACGGCGAGCACGCCGCCGAGGCCGGCGATGGCCAGGGTGGGCCGCAGCCCGATGGTGGTGCCCAAGGTGCCGCCGACCAGCGCGCCGAGCGGTCGAATGCCGTAGTTGACGGCGCTGTAGGCGCCGGCCCGGCGTCCCAGCGCGTCGTCGGGTGTCACGGCGGTGAGCAGGGCGTTGAGGTTCACGTCCATGAGCATCACCCCGATGCTGGAGACGAGCTCGATGGCCGCCAGCATGGCCACCTTCGTCCAGGTCGGTCCGGAGATCAGCGCGGTCAGCGCCAGCGGCGCGGGGAAGAGCACCGCGCCGATCATGGCGGTACGGCCCAGGCCGATGGCGCGGGAGACCCGTGGTGCGAGCGCCGCTCCCGCGAAGCCGCCGAGCGCGCCGAACCCGAGGGCGATGCCGATCGCGCCGGCCGACAGGTCGAGTTCGCGGCTGGCGTAGAGCACCAGCAGCGCGCCGGCGATGAAGGTGAAGAAGTTGACGGTGCTGGTGCAGCCGAGGGCGGCCCGCAGCACCGGGTGCCGCAGCACCAGCGTGAGCCCTTCGCGGACCAGGCCCAGCGTGGACGTTCGACGCGGCGGTGGCGGCGTCTCGGTCACCGGGATGCGGCGGAGCAGCAGCGCGGAGCCGAGGAACGACACCGCGTCGACGAGGATCGCGACCGGCGCGCTGAGGGCCTGGACGAGCCCGCCGCCGACGGCGGGGCCGGCGATGAACGACAGCGACCGGCTCATGCTCAGCTTGCTGTTCGCGTCCACGTACGCCGATCGCGGCACCAGCGCGACGAAGAACGCCTGACGCGCCATGGCGAACAGGACCGCTCCGAGGCCGGTGAGCAGTGCCACCAGGTAGAGCTGGGTGAGGGTGATCGCGTCGAACAGGTAGGCCACCGGCAGGCTGAGCAGCACCGCGGCGCGGACCAGGTCCGCGATGATCAGGAGTCGCCGCTTGTGGGTGCGCTGGTCGACCCACGCGCCGAGGAAGAGGCCCAGGAGGTTGGGCAGCCAGATCAGCGCGGTGAGGACGCTCACCTGAACGGGTGTCGCGGTGAGCAGGGTGACGGCGATCAGCGGCAGAGCCAGTTCGCTGATCCGGTCACCGAACTGGGAGATCGTCTCGCTGATCCAGAAGGTGCGGAACCGTCGGTCGCGGTGCAGGGCCGGCGGGGGCACGGCGCCGGTGGCGCTCACAGCGCCGGTGCCGGTGGCGGTCATGACGTGGCCGCGTCGTCGTCGCCGGGCTCGGGCAGGAGGTAGCGCAGCATCCGGACGATCCGCGCGCCGTCCGGGGCCGACTCCTCCTTGCGCCGCACGTACGGGGCGATCAGCTCTTCGATCGACTCCTCCAGCTGGCGGAGCTCGTCGGCGGTGGCCACGAACCGGGTGTCGGCCATGCCGGCCAGCGCGCGCCACTCGGGGTCCAGCCGGGGCTCCTCGCGCAGCAGCCACTGCTGGGGCGCGTCGGCGGTGCGGGCGAACATCTCGCCGCGCAACTGCTGGCTGGCGGACTGTCCTTCGGCGCTGTCGGGCGCGGTGAAGCGGAAGCCCCGGGCGACGGCCTGCCACCAGCGTTCCCGCTTGCTGGTGGCACCGTCCCAGTCGCTGACCAGACCGAAGGTCGCGAGGTGCCGCAGGTGCCAGCTGACCACTGACGGTGTGGCGCCGACGTGCGGCGAGAGCCCGGTCGCCGTCGCCGGGCCGTGCCGCTGAAGGTGTTCGAGGATGGCCAGCCGCACCGGGTGGGCCAGCGCCCGCAGCGCCTGCGGCTCGGTGATCTCGAAATCCCCGTACGGATTCTTGAGAGACATGTTTCGAGAGTAGTCTCTCAGATTAGGTCGGGGCAACCCCGAGCCGTCGCAACGGCACGCTGATCAGGCGATGCCCAGACGCGCCAACGGCTCGACAAGTTCCCGCTCCTCGTAGCTGAGGTGCGACAGGAGGGCGTCGGTCAGCAGGTCCACCGCGGCCCGCAGCTCGGCGAGCCCGTCCGGAGACCCGACGTACGCGACCAGGGCCCGATCGACACCCTCCAGCACGTCGTGGATGACGTGATGCTCCTGCTCCAGCCGGTCGACCACCGGGGCGAGTCGCGGATCACGAGCCCGCAACCTGGGAAAGAGCGACTGGTCCTCGATCGTGTGGTGGGTGGTGACGATGCGGCAGTACGACTCGCAGTAGACGCCGAGGGTCCACCGGTTCTGCCGCATGGTCATCGTGTTGATGTGGGACCGGGCCGCACCGGCGTCGATCTCGCCGGTCGCCACCTGCTCGATCAGGTCGTGAATCTGGGCCAGCTCGGCGCGCAGCCCGTCGTGGACCTGCACGAGGTGCGCGCCGGTGGCCTGCTCCTGCGGGGTGTAGGTGCGCTCCGGGTCGGGCGCGGGCCCGGTCGGCCGGGCCGCCTCGTCCCACACCTGCCGCTCGCTTCGCCGTACGCCGTCGTCCGGGGTCGGCACCACGGCGAACGCACCACCCGCGGTGGCGCGGCGCGCCCGGACCGGCGGCGCAGCGACCGGCTCCGGCTCCGGCTCTGGGGTACGTGCCGGAGCCGCGCCCCGGTCACGTTCGGCGGCGACGAGCTCGCGGACGGCGGGCGCCACCTCGCCGGCGAAGCGCCGCAGGTCATCGGGGTCGTCGCTGCCCAGGATGAAGGTGCCGACGCCCTCCTCCAGCGCCAGCTCGGCCAGCTCCTCGGCCCACTGCTCGGCGGGTCCGTCCAGCGGACCGCGCCCCACCGCCGAGAACTTCCCGGAGATGTTGAGCAACCGACGCACGTCCTGCGGGGACCGGCCAGCCTGCTGCGCGGCGTCGTCGATGATCGCGTTGCCCCTGGTCAGATCGCCGGGCTGGAGGTAGCCCAGCGAGGGCAGCCAACCATCGGCCCGACGACCGGTGAGCTGGAGCATCCGGGGCTTGTACGCGCCCAGCCAGATCGGCACCGCGTGGGCCGGAGCCGGACCGCGCTTGGCACCCACCACCCGGTAGAACTCGCCGTCGACCCGCACTCCGCCGCGCGTCTCGACGTCCCAGAGCTGACGGACGACCTCGATGGCCTCCTCCAGCGCCCGTACGCCCTGGCCGGGGGTCAGCCGCCGGCCGCCCATCGCCTCGATGGCGTCCCAGAACGCCCCTGCCCCGAGGCCGAGGCCGACCCGGCCACCGCTGAGCAGATCCAGGCTGGCCACGCTGCGGGCGAGTACCGCCGGCGGGCGCAGCGGCAGGTTCGTCACGTTCGCCGCCAGGTGCACCCGGCTGGTGCGGGCCGCCACGAAGCTCAGCAGCGTCCAGGTGTCGAGGAACGCCGGCTGGTACGGGTGATCCTGAAAGGTGACCAGATCCAACCCGACCTGCTCGGCCAGGACGGCGACACCGACCGCACGGTCCGGATTGTCAGCGCTGGGCGTGACGAAGGAGCCGAAGACCAGGTCGTGGCCATAGTCGCTCATCTGCGAGCCTCCCGATTTCCCCGACGCCTCGGTCGATGCGCCGTGACCATAACCTTATGCCAGACAGAACATCTTCTGCCAACAAGGTCTGCCTCGCTGCGGTATTGTCGGGGGATGACGGGTGCCTCTCACCGGCCGGACCGGCCCGATCCGCTCGACGACGACCTGGGCTGGATGCTCGGCATCGTCTTCCGCGGCTACGTCCGGGCGGCCGAGCACGCGCTCACCGACTTCCCCGGTGGCCCGCGCGGCTACCAGCTACTCACCGCGGCCAGCAACGGGCCGGCCCGAAACCAGGGCGCGATCGCCGAGGAGATCGGCATCGACCGCACCGTCCTGACGTACCTGATCGACGACCTGGAGCGGCCCGGGTTCGTCGCCCGGCGCGCGGACCCGGCCGACCGGCGCAACCGGCTCATCGAGGTCACCGACGCCGGCCGTGCCGCCTGGGAAAAGCGGCGGGTCGCACTGCGGCAGGTCGAGTCGCATCTGCTGGGGGCGCTCACCCCGGCCGAGTCGGCGACGCTGCGGTCACTGCTCCAGAAGGTCGCCTGCTCGGCCCAGGCGGCGGACCCGCTGCGTGACCTCTGCGAGGTGGTGACACAGGTGCAGGCCGACCCGGAGCCCGCCGCGCCCGCTACGCGTCGCCGCGGTGCCGCGGCGGCGCGGGGTGGGCGAACCGCCACTCCCCGGGCCCGCCGCACCCGGCCCGACTGACCTGCGACCGCAGCGGGACGGGCCCGCCCCGCACCACCCGACGTCGTCCGTCGAGCGGTACCGGACAGGCCCGCGATGTCGCTACCGCACCGGTCAGCGCACGTGCACGAAGACCGGGTTCGAGTAGAACCACAGGTCGTCCCACGGGCTCTCCAGCCCGTCGGCGAGCGGCTCGGCCTCGTCGGTGCTGGTGCCGCGCACCCGTGCGTAGGTGTCCGCCTCGACATTGCGCAGGGTGTGCCGGATGACGTAGCTGTCGCCCCGCCGACGCCAGTCCCGGGGGCCGAACCGGGCCGCCACAGTGGTGGTGGGATTGGTGTCGGCGTCCAGGCTGGCGCTCGGGCCGGTGATCTGGCCGACGATCAGGTCGACCCGGCGGACCTCGGGCCGGTCGCCGTTCGCGTTCACCCCACCCAGCGGGCGGAAGGTGATCTCGATTTCGACATCGGTACGGCTACGACGGCTCACCGTGATCGTCTCGCCGACCTCAGCGGTCCTGCCCTGGGACGTGGCGGTGACGTCGAGGCTGCGGATCAGGTCACCGGTGGTGACCCAGATCCGACCGTTGCGCAGGCCGTCCATGATGTCGCCGTAGTCCTGGCGGGCGTGCACGTACGTCTTGCTGTACTCGCCGGGCCAGAAGTCGGAGCCGCCCCGGGTCCAGTGCACGTGCGAGTCCGAGGTCGCGGTGATCCACCAGCGCCGGCCCTCGCCGAGCAGTGAGTCCCACAGGCCGCCGACCCGGGCGGTCATCTGGTCGAAGCCGCCGTAGGTGGGGTGGTTGCCGTAGCCGCCCCGCTTGCCGCCGTTGAGCGGGCCGGCCTGGTGACCGGGCGCGCCCTCGAAGCCGATGTAGACGTCCGGCGCGGCGTTGTTGCCGTTGCGGAACTCGCGCGGGGTGTCCTGACCGTAGACGCCGAGACCGGGCGCCGAACGGGACGCGTGGTGGGCGATCACCAGCGGCTTGTGCGGCATACCCCGGGCCACCTTGAGGAACTCCACCATCTTGGCCTCGGTGTCGCGGGCCGGGTCGGTGGGGAACGCGTCGTACTTGGCGAACCGGCTCTCCAGCTCGAAGAGCTGCTTCGCCTCGTCCTCGTGGCGCGGGATCATCAGCGTGTGGTGGTCCAGCGAGGGCGCGTCGAACTCCATGCCCCAGAACTGGAGCACCTCGGGGACCAGCTTGCGGGACCGCAGCAGGTCGGGGTACGCCTGCTCGATGTTCACCTTCGAGTGGGTCGGTCCACCGTGGTCGGTGCACATCGCCCAGGTCAGGCCGAAGTTCTTCGCCATGATGGCATTGGTGACGATCGGGTAGACCGCGTCCGCGCCCTTGTGGAAGACGATCGGGGACTTCGTGGTGTCGAACTCGCCGCTGTACTCGGAGTGGATGTGGTGGTCGCCCGCACGCCACGCCCGGTTCTTGGAACTACCCCGGTCGGTCTTGTCGTCGTCATCCGGCCGGCGGTCCTCAGCGGCCCAGGCCGCGCCGGCACCGACCAGTGGGCTGGCCGCGGCCAGCGTCGCGCCGACGCCCGCGTACTTGACCAGCTTGCGCCGGGACAGCTGCGCGTGCTCGGTCTCTTCGGGATGCTTGTCTCTCACCTGAGAGCCTCTCCTCGATCAAGCGAATGCTCTTTCGATCAAGGAGCCTCGGAGAAGGCGGTGAACAGCCGCCGTACGCAGCGGGTGCGCGCGATGAACACCCTGCCCCGACCTGGCCGAAGCGCCGGGCCGGTCAGCAGCGGGTCACCCCGTGATCGCGCGGTGTCCAGACCGGCCCGGCCCCGGCGGGGTCGGGTCAGGGCGCTCGCCGACCGGTCCCCCGCCGACGGTCCGGTCAGATCCGGGCGCGCGGCAGCCAGCCCAGGAAGCGGAGCCGGACCCGGGGCAACGGCACCGTGGGCAGGTCCTGAGCGGCGGCGACGAGGCAGGAGCCCAGATAGACCGCGAGGGAGGCGCGGGCTCCACCGAACTCGGCGAGCAGTTGGCTCTGCTTGGTGGCGCAGGGCCACTCGCGGCCGCATCCGGTGCAGGTCCAGCTTGGCGGGTTGGGGAGGTGCTCAGGCAGCTTGGCGCGCCGGTACCGACCGACGACGCTGTTGTCCGAGCGCACGTCGCGTCGCCGTGCCCCGGGACCTTCGTTGCGGTGGGCCACCGGACGGGCGCCGGGCAGGTAACGCCCGACCGTGCCGAAGAGCACGCCGACGCGGATCAGGGCGTCCGGTCCGACGTGCTGGGTCAGCAACGCGGTCATCAGGTAGTGCCCGAGCAGGTCGAAGGCGTCACGGTGCAGACCCAGGTCCCGGCAGAGGTCGACGAACTCCGGCGTGGTCAGCGGCACCCGGTCGTCGAGTGCGCGCCGCAGGACCTCCCGGAGCCCACGCCCGAGCCTCTCCAGCGCGTCCCCCTCGCCCAGACCCAGGCTGTCCTCGTCCGCCACCCGGGCCAGCGCCTCGGCGACGGCCAGCCGAACGACGCGGTCAGGATCGGTACCGTCCAACGCTTCCCCCTCCGTGGGTCGGCCTCCCGGCAGTGAGCCGATCGGTCATCCTCCGACGAATCATGAACAAGATTTCGCTGTCAGCCACGCGGGTCGCTAGGACAGCGGACGCAGAACCATGTGACGCGCTAGCCGGAAAACGAAGTCGAGCTGCTGACACATCGCCGTGATTCGCAGCACGGCACGTCGGCGATTGTCGTATGGTGAAATTCCCATCTGCGGATATTGCGTATCAGCATCAGTGAATGGTCTGACCAGATCCGACACGCTCAACCGGTCGCTGCCGTCCCGCTCGCGACGTTCCATCCCACCGCACCGCCGGCCAACGATGTGCCGGGTCACCGCCGAGCACCCCCGGCACGTCCCGAACCTGCCGCCGGCAACCGTTCCAGCACCCGGCGGCACCTCCACCGGACGGAGACAGCGGATGACGTCATCGCCAGTGCAGACCCACCAGTTCGACAGCCGTGATCCAACGGCCATCCAGGAATTCCTGTCCGACACATACGACCCGAAACTGCGCATCCAGAGCAGGAACGGATACCGGCTCACTCACCACCGCGTCGACACCGGCCCCTTCGCCATCGCGACCACCCGACAGACCGGGCACCTCGAGATCGATGCCAGCACCCTCGGCGGGCTGGTCATCGGTCGCACCCGCACCGCACGCGTCGACCGCTCCTGCGCCGGATCGGACCACCGGTTCGGCCCCGGCGACGTCTTCCTCGTCACCAGGCCGCAGGAGCCATGCACCGTGCACTGGCATCCCGGTGAGGTGGAGCTCTGCGTACTGGACCTGTCGGTGCTGGCGCAGGTGGCCACCACCGCGCCGGCCCGCCGGCCCGGTCGGATCGAGTTCACCGAGCTCGGTGCCGCCAGCGCGGATCTCGCCCGGCAGTGGCGCAACACCACCAGCTTCGTCCGCGACGTCGTGTTGAACAGCCCGGCCGCCGGGGCACAGCCGCTGGTGATCGGCAACGCCGCCCGGATGCTGGCCGCGGCGGCGCTCGCGGTCTTCCCCAACACCGCGTTCACCGAACCGACCGCCGCGGACCGGAACGACGCCACCACCGCGACGCTGCGACGGGCGATCACGTTCCTGGAGGAGCACGCCGACCGGAACATCAGCGCGGCCGACATCGCCAGCGCCGCCGGCGTCTCCCTCCGGGCGGTTCAACTCGCCTTCCGCCGTCACCTCGGGACCACCCCGATGGCCTACCTGCGTCGAGTCCGGCTCGTCCGAGCGCACCACGACCTGGTCCGCGCCGACCCGCGCCAGGAGACCGTCTCGGCGATCGCCAGTCGGTGGGGATTCGCCAGCCACAGCAGGTTCACCGCGCGATACCACGCCAGCTTCGGTGTGCCGCCGCGCGAGACGCTGAATGCCTGAAACCCACGCACCGGGACGTCAACCAGCCAGGCGACCGGTGGTCAACCGAGGACGCGAGCGAGGCGTCGAACGGCCTCGTCCATGAGTTCGGGTGCGGCTGCCGCGTAGGTGAGGCGGAGGTGCGGGGCAGGGGGGTCGGCCGCGTACCACGGTCGGCCCGGGAAGACGGCGACGCCCTCGGCCGCCGCGGCAGCGGCAACTGCCGCCTCGTCGGTGCCGGCGGCGAGGCGCACCCAGAGGTGCATGCCGCCACGTGGGATCGCCTCGGGGGCAATGCCGGGCAGATGCCGGCGTAGCGCGGTCAGCAACGCGTCACGGCGTATCCGGAGGGCTGTACGCAGTGCCCGGCGATGCCGCGACCACGACGGAGAGGTGAGGAAGTCGATCGCCGCCTGTTGCAGTGGTCCGGCGACGAAGAAGTCGTCGAGCAGCCGGGCAGAGCGCAGTCGCGCTCCGGCCGGGCCGCGGGCTCCGATGGCGGCGACGCGCAGCCCGGGGGCGGTCGACTTGGTCAGTGAACGAAGGTAGATGACGTGACCGTCGGGATCATCGCTGGCCAGTGGTGGCGGAGCCGGATCGTCGATGGTGAGGTCACGGGCGTAGTCGTCCTCGATCAGGAACGCCGCGGCGTCGCGGACGACCTCGGTGACCTGCGCCCGGCGGTGCTCCGCCAGCGTCGCGCCGTGCGGGTTGGCGTACAGGGGCTGGCAGTAGAAGAGCCGGGCGTCGGTGCGGGCGAACGCGGCGGCGAGTTGATCGGGCCGTACCCCGTCGGCGTCAGCCGGCACGGGCACCACCCGCAGCCCGGCCGCGCGGGCGGCGGCCAACGCACCCAGGTAGGTCGGCGACTCGACGAGCAGGGCGTCGCCGGGCGCGGCGAGGGCTCGCACCGCGGACGACAGGGCGGCCTGCCCGCCGGGGCAGATCACCATGTCCTCGGCGTGCAGCCCGGCCCCCGCCTCGCGGGCGAACCAGGCGCGCAGGTCCGCCCGGCCCTCGACCGGCCCCCGCTGCCAGCTCGCGGGCTGGCGGGAGGCTCGGGTGAGGGCGGCTCCGAGCGCAGCGGAAGGCTGTAGGTCCGCGTCGAGGTAGCCACCGGACAGCGGGATCGTCCCGGCGGGCGTCAGCGCCAACAGGGCCTGCATCTCGTCCTGACCGAACCGGCGGGGCCCGAGCGCGACAGTCTGCCAGGACAGGTCGGGTACGCCCGGCTCGTCCGGCGCAACGGCCACAAAGGTGCCTCGGCCGGGTCTCGCCTCGATCAGCCCTTCGGCCGCCAACTGTCGGATGGCCTCGGCGACCGTGACCGGCGAGGCCTGGTGTCGGGCGGTCAGCTCCCGTACCGAGGGCAGCCGGGCACCGGGGCCGGCGACGGCCGCGAGGGTCCGCAGATCTTGGATAACGCGTTGGGCTGCGTTACCGTTTTCCATGAGGGACAAGAGTAGCGCTACTGCGGAAAACACGGTAACAGCGGACCGGATCTCCGGGCTCGGCCTCGGTGCCCTGGGCGTGCTCGGCTTCAGCCTGTCACTTCCGGTCACCCGCATGGCCGTGCAGCAACTCGACCCGTGGTTCGTCGCCTTCGGCCGGGCTGTCGGCGCGGGGCTGCTGGCATGGGCGTACCTGCGTCTCACCGGCGCACCGCGGCCCACCCATGATCAGTGGCGACGGCTGCCGATCGTCGCCCTCGGAGTCGTCGTCGGCTTTCCCCTGTTCACCTCGATGGCGCTTTTCACCCAGACCTCCGCGCACAGCGCGGTCGTCATCGCCGCGCTGCCCGCGATGACGGCCGTGTTCGCGGTGCTGCGGGCCGGCGAACGCCCACCGCCGCTGTTCTGGATCGTGAGCGACGGCGGGCTGCTGGCGGTTCTCGCCTTTCTCGGCGCCAGTGGCGCGGTACGCGGTGCCCTCACCCTGCCCGACCTGTTCCTGCTCGCGGCGGTCGTGCTCTGCGGCCTTGGCTACGCCGAGGGCGGCGCGCTCGCCCGCGAGTTGGGCGGCGCTCGGACGATCTGCTGGGCGTTGCTGCTCTCGCTGCCCATCACCGTTCCGGTCACGGCCGTTGCCGCCGCCGTCAGTCCGCCCCGGGCGGACGCTGTCGGCTGGTCGGCGTTCGGCTATCTCACCGGGGTCTCGATGTTCCTGGGATTCTTCGCCTGGTACGCGGGCCTGGCCCGGGGCGGTGTGGCGCAGGTGGGCCAGGTCCAGCTCGCCCAGCCGGTGCTGACCCTGGGATGGTCGGCGCTGCTGCTCGGCGAGGTGGTCTCCCCCGCCTCGATCGCGGCGGCGCTGGCGGTGCTGGGATGCGTCGTGGCGACCCAGCGCATCCGCCAGAGCCCGCGGACGGTCGTGACGCGACGCGAGGCCGGCGCGGGTTCGTCGTAGGGCCTAGCCCCGGTCGCGCTCGCGGCTGTCGCGGGCGGTCTGCAACTCGGGCACCGCGGCCTCCAGCAGATCGGCGAGGCCACGCAGTTGCTCGGCGACCCGGGCGCCGAGGGGGGTCAGCGAGTATTCGACGCGCGGTGGGATCGCGGTGAGCACCTCGCGGGTGAGCATCCCGTCGCGTTCGAGGGTCTGCAGGGTCTGGGAGAGCATCCGCTCGCTGACCCCGTCGATGCGCCGACGCAGCGCGTTGAAGCGGTAGCGGCCCTCTCCGAGCGCCAACAGGGCCAGCGAGGCCCACTTCGAGGTGACGTCCTCGAAGGCCGCGCGCGAGGTGCAACCCCGGGCGAAGACATCGCTGACGAATTCCTGGGTAGGCCCCGCCGGGTCCTGGGCCGGCATGTCGCTCACCTCACCAGCCTAACCCACGCCACCCGTCGGTTAGTGCTGTAGATTCGTAAGTGCCTGCTGATCTGTCACTATCTCCGGAGGTTTCCATGCCCACCTATGCCGTCACCGGCGCCACCGGCCGGCTGGGCCGCCTGGTGATCGGGCAACTGCTCGACAACGGGGTGCCCGCCAGCGACATCGCCGCCATCGTCCGCAGCCCGGAGAAGGCCGCCGACCTGGCCACGCGCGGCGTCGAGATCCGCAAGGCCAACTACGACGACCCGTCGACGCTGCCCGGAGCCGTGGCCGGCGTACGCCGCCTGCTGCTCATCTCCGGCGACACTCCCGGTCAGCGCGTCGCGCAGCACACCGCGGTCATCGACGCCGCCACGCTCGCCGGCGTCGAGCGTCTCGTCTACACGAGCATCCTGAAGGCCGACACCACCGCGAACCCGCTCGCCCCCGAGCACAAGGCCACCGAGGAGGTGCTCGCCGCGTCCGGCCTGGCCTACACCGTGCTGCGCAACGGTTGGTACACCGAGAACTACACCGACCAGCTACCGCAGTACCTGGGGTCCGGCACGATCCTCGGCGCCACCGGCGGCAGCAAGATCTCCGCCGCGCCCCGGGCTGACTACGCGGGGGCGGCCGTGGCCGCGCTGACCCGGGATGAGGACGGCAACGCCGTCTACGAACTGGGCGGCACGGCGTTCACCTTCGACGAGCTGGCCGAAGCCGTCACCGAGGTGACCGGCACCACTGTCGTTCACCAGGACATGTCCGCCGCCGAGCTGGCCTCGGCCCTGGAGAACGTCGGCCTGGACGCGGGCACCGCCGGTTTCGTCGCCGCGCTCGACCAGTCCATCGCCGACGGCGAGCTGGCGACCGACAGCGACGACCTGAGCCGGCTGATCGGCCGACCGAGCACCCCACTGCGCGACGCCGTCCGGGCGGCGCGGGCCTGACCGGGGTCATCGCCGAAGCGGGCGGCGGTGGCAGGTCGCCGTCGCCCGCCACCCGGTGACCGTATCCTCGGCGTCATGGTGAGGCACATCGACAGCCGGCTCTCCCGGCACGCCGGGCAACGACGTCGGCATTCCGCGCCGTCCGATCTGGACAGTCTGGCGTCGACCCGGTGAGCGGCGACTTCGTCATCCGTGCCGCCGTGGCGCAGGACGACCCCGAACTGGTCTTCGACGTGCTGTGGCAGCTCGCTCCGGACGACGCACGGCCGCACGCCGACCGGCTCGCCATCGCCTGGCGTCACCTGCACGCCCAAGCTGGCCGCCGCCTCCTGCTGGCCGTCGCCGGGGACACCTTCGTGGGCACCCTGGACACCGTCGTCGTCCCCAACCTCACCCACGGGGCGCGACCGTACATGGTGGTGGAGAACGTGGTGGTCATGTCCGACTGGCGTCGTCGTGGGGTCGCCCGGGCGCTCATGCTGGCGGCGCTCGACGAGGCGACGGCGGCCGGCTGCTACAAGGTCCAACTGGTGTCGAACGCCGTGCGTACCGACGCCCACCGGTTCTACGCGTCCCTCGGGTTCACGCAGTCCGCCCTCGGCTACCGCCGATACCTCACCACTTCGGCGTGACGCCGACCGCTACCGCGTCCCGGCCCGGCTACTCCGCCTCGTCCTGCTCCTCGGTGAGCTCGGCCAGGACGTCGGCGGCGTCCCGGTTCCCGCCGTCGGCGAGCCGGCGAAGCTCACCGACGTCGGCCCGCTCCGCGGCCAACTCGACGAGCTGGTCGGCGGCGTCCTTGTCGCCCCGGTCGGCGAGACGCCGCAACTCGCCCATGTCGCCGAGTTCGGTGGCGAGTTCGACAAGCTGGGCCGCCGCGTCGGCGTTGCCGTCCTCGGCCAGCTGACGCAGTTCGGTGAGGTCACCCCGCTCCCCGGCGAGCTCGACGAGCTGGTCGACCGCGTCCCGGTCACCGTCAGTGGCCCGTCGACGCAGGTCGGCAGGATCAGGGTCGGACATCGCGCACCTCTTCGCAGCCGGCGCGGGCCGGGGCTGGTCCCGCTCACCACCGAGAACCTAGACCAGCGGGCGTCGCGGTGGCGGACGAACGACGGACACCGCCCGTACGCCGATCCGCTCAGCCCGGCTCGGTCGACTCCGCGACCAGCAGGCCGGTGAGCAGACCGCGCAGGGTCCGCCCGACGAGGTCCGCCCGGGGCGGTGGTCCGGCGGGCTGGCTGAACGCCGCGACGAGGTGCGGGTACGTCGTGAGGTCAACCCCGGCGAAGCTGAAAGCCCCGGCCGCGGATTCGCGGCGGGCGAAGAGGCTCACCACGCCTGTCATCATCGCGATGGCCTCGAACTTGGCGGTGACCGGGCAGCGCACGGGCTCCAGGACCCGGATGCAGTTGTCGAACCAGGCCAGGCTCTCCAGGCCGGCACCCGAGGGCCGATGGATCACGTCGGGCAACCACGGGTGGGCACCGAACAGCGCCAACTGCCGTCGCCCCAGCAGCACCATCGTTTCCAACCAGTCGCCTTCCACCTGCGGGTACGGGCGCAGCTCCCCCACGGTCCGGTCGGTCATCAGGTCCAGCAGGTCGTCGCGGGACGTCAGGTACCGGTAGAGGGACCCGGCACCGGTGCCGAGCGAGGCGGCCACGGCGCGCATCGACACCGCAGCCAGCCCTTCGGCGTCGGCCAGGGCGATGGCGGCCTCCACGATGGCGTCCCGACTGTGTGCCGGGGCGGGGCCACGGCTGCCGCGTTCGGGTCTGCTCCAGATCGACTGCCGCTCGGGGCCGCCGTCGCCGGTACTCGCGGGTGCGTCGCTCACTGACCTACTGTAAACTGCGAACGTCGTTTGCAGTTGTTCGTCGGCGCGAGAAGGGTGGACCAGACATGGAGCAGGTCAAGGCACGGGACGGCGCGACGATCGTGCTGCACTCGACCGGGACGGGGCCGGGGATCGTCGTGGTGCACGGCGGCGGCGTGACGATCGACGTCTACCGGCGGCTGGCCACGGCACTCGCCGACCGGTTCAGCGTTCACCTCTACAACCGACGGGGACGGGCCGACGCGCCACCGAGGTCGATGCCCTACACCGCCGAGCAGGAGGTCGACGACCTCGCCGCAGTGCTGGAGCACACCGGAACCGGCAGCGTCATCGGCCACAGCGGCGGCGGCTTCCTGGCGCTCGAAGCCGCGCTCCGACTGCGGATCGACCGACTCGCCCTCTACGACGCCGCCGTCTCGATCGACGGCAGCTTCCCGTCCGCCTGGCTCGGGCCGGCCCGGGCGGCGGCACAGGACGGCGACACCGCCCGCAGCCTCGCCATCACGACCGCCGGAATCAACGCGCAGATGGCGGCGGCGAAACTCCCACTCGGCATTCGGACCGCGATCATCCGCGGGTTCCTGCGCACGCCGATCGGCCGGACCATGGGCGAACTGCTGCCGACGACGTTGGACGAGGCGGCGCTGATCCTCGCGCACGACGGCCCGGCCACCCGGTGGGCCGGGGTACGCGCCGAGGTGCTGCTGGCCTGCGGGGCCGACGGCCCGCCCTACTACGTGCACCAGAACACGGCGCTGGCCCGCGCGCTGCCGCACGCCCGGACCCTGACCATTCCGCGCAGTGGTCATGACGCCATCAACCGGGCGCACCCGAGAACCGTCGAACCACTCGCCGACTTCTTCGCCGCGCCCGTGACGACAGAGCGGACGCCCCACTCCTGAGGGGTCGCGCCACCCTCCCCTGCCGTTGATCTTGGCTAGGCTGGTGGGCATGCCCGCACACCATTCGCACCGTCACACGATCGAGCCGGCCGACTGGTGAGTGACGCAACCGTGCCCGCCCCCCGGGGTGGGCCGTCCACACCGGGCCCGCGCTCGGGATGGGCCGACCGGTGCGACCAGCTCGCCCGGTCCCGCCCCTTCGAGATCGCCATCGTCGTGGTCATCCTCGCCAACGGCATCGTTCTCGGCTTGGAGACGTACGACGACCTGAGCCCGGCGGGCACCGCGCTGCACGGGCTAGAGCTGTTCTTCCTGGCCGTCTTCGTCGTCGAGATCGCCATCCGGTTGGCGGCGTACGGCAGACGCCCGCAGGACTTCTTCCGGCACGGCTGGAACGTCTTCGACTTCGTGGTGATCGCGGCGATCTTCATTCCGGGCCTGCACGGCGACCCAGCGCTGCTACGGGTCGTCCGGGTCGTCCGCATGGTCCGCCTGGTGCGGTTCTCGCCAGGTCTGCGGACCATCGTCTCCGCGCTGTGGCGCAGCCTGCCAGGGGTCACCGGGTTCTTCGCCCTGGCCGTGGTGACGCTCTACGTCTACGGGATGGCCGGCTGGCTCATCTTCGGCAACAGGTATCCGGAGGAGTACGGCGACATCGGCCGGTCACTGCTGACGTTGTTCGTGCTGTTGTCTCTGGAGACGCTGCCGGACCTCATCGAGCAGGGCATGGCGATCTCACCGTGGACACTGCTCTACTACGTCAGCTACGTGGTCATCACCGTCAACCTGCTGCTCAACATCCTCATCGCGGTCATCGTGAACTCCATGGAGGAGGCCCGCCGGCTGGAGATGACCGAGCGACTGGCCCCCGGCTACGAGGAGGACGGCGACGGCGTACCGGACGAGGTGGACCGGATCGCGCTCACCCAACGACTGGACGATCTGCGGGCGGTCATCACCGAGTTGGAACGCGAGCTGCGCATCGACCGCGACGACGGGCACGGCCGATCCCACCGGGACAGCGCCCGCGCCAGACGGTGATCCGACGCTCGCGCTGCGTTCTCGCGTTCGGATAGGGTCGGCGGAGGTCCCATCGGCCCTTCTGAAGGGGTACCGGCATGACGGCCAGCGTCGACAATGCCCAGACCGCCACCGATTCCACGGACACGCTCGGCACGGTGATCGACGACGTGATCCGCCCACAGGCGCCGATCGTCGACCGGGACGGGGCCTTCCCCCGTCCGGGTGTCGATGCTCTCGCCGCAGCCGGCCTGCTCGGCCTGGCCTCCTCGACCGAGGTCGGCGGCGCCGGCCACGGCATGCGGGCGGTCGCCGAGGTGATCGAGCGGCTGGCCGCCGAGTGCGGATCCACCGCGATGGTGGTGCTCATGCACTACGCGGCGACCGCCGTCATTGAGGCACACGGTCCACGCGACGTCCGCGCGGCCATCGCCGCCGGCGATCACCTCACCACGCTGGCGTTCTCCGAGTACGGCTCGCGCAGCCACTTCTGGTCGCCGACCGGCACCGCTACCGCCGCCGACGACGACGCGGTCCGCCTCGATGCCCGCAAGAGCTGGGTCACCGCGGCCGGCGAGGCCAACAGCTACGTCTGGTCGAGCCTTCCGCTGACCCCCGACGCCGGCCCGATGACGCTATGGCTGGTGCCTTCCGACAGCGCCGGCCTCAGCGTGACAGGCGACTTCGACGGGCTGGGCCTGCGGGGCAACGGCTCCCGCCCGATGACCGCCGACGGGCTGCGGGTTCCGTCGACGGCGAGGATGGCGGCCGACGGGGCCGGGCTCGACACCGCGCTCGGCGCGGTCCTGCCGTGGTTCCTGGTGCTCAACGCCGCCTTCTGTCTCGGTCTCGCCGACAGCGCGGTGGCCGAGGCCGGCCGACATCTCACCAGGACCACGCTCGCGCACACCGGGGCCGCCCTGCGCGACGCGCCGGGCACCCGACGCGACCTCGCCCGGCTGATGATCCGCACCGACGCGCTGCGGGCCTTCCTGGGTGACACGCTCACCGCGCTGGAGACCGGCCGCGACGACGCGATGCTGCGGGTGCTCCAGGTCAAGGCGCTCGCCGGCGAGACCGTCGCCGACGTGACCGACGGCGCGTTGCGGCTCTGCGGCGGCAGCGCCTTCCGCAAGGAGTTGGGTCTCGAGCGCCGTTTCCGGGACGCCCGCGCGGCCCGGGTGATGGCACCGACCACCGACGCGCTGCACGATTTCGTCGGTCGGGTCGCCACCGGGCTGCCACTGCTCGACGAGGCCAACCGCTGATGCCCGCGCCGACCGTACTGCTGGGTGCTGTCGCGTACGACCCGAAGGTGGTGACCATCTGGGAGGGCTTCCGCACCTGGCTGCGCGGGCGGGGCCTGGACTTCGACTTCGTCCTCTACTCGCACTACGAGCGACAGGTCGAGGATCTCATCGCCGGGCGGATCGACGCGGCCTGGAACTCTCCCCTGGCCTACCTGCGGGCCGAGCGGCTGGCGTCCGCCAACGGCACTGGCGTACGCGCGCTCACCATGCGCGACACCGACCAGGACCTCACCTCGGTCGTGGTGGTCCGCGCGGACTCGCCGGTGCGCCAACTCGCGGACCTCGCCGGACGGGTGGTCGCCGTCGGGGCGGTCGACAGTCCACAGGCCACGCTGATCCCGTTGGATCACCTCGCCGCGCGCGGGGTCACTGTCGACGTACGCCGCTTCGACGTGGGTGTCGGCCTGCACGGCGACCACATCGGCGGTGAGCGAGACGCGGCCCGCGCCCTGGTGGCCGGGGAGGTCGATGCCGCCTGCATGATCGACGCCAACCATCTGGCGTTCGTTCAGGAGGGCACGTTACCGCCCGAGGGCACCCGGATCGTGGCGCAGACCGCACGCTACGACCACTGCAACATGACGGTCCGCGCACCGGAGTCCGACGGGGTCCGGCTCTTCGGCACGCTCCTGCTCGGCATGTCGTACGCCGATCCGCAGGTGCGTCCGCTGCTGGACCTGGAGGGGTTGACGGCCTGGCGGGAGGGCCGCATCACGGGGTACGGCGTCCTCGCCGAAGCGGTCGACTCCAGCGGTTTCTACTCCCCCGACGGGCGGGTGACGGCCACGGACTACCGGCCGTGAGTGCGACACCTGTCGCCGCGCTCGACCTGGGTGTGCTGGGTTTCGGCCGGGGCGCACACCTGCTGGTGCAGCGCGCCCTGGCCGGGTTGCCGCCGGGCGGCCGGTTGGCGGTCTCCGGTCGCGACCCGGCGCTGCGCGTACACCTGCCCGCCTGGTGTCGTGGCCGGGGCCACCGGGTCGAGTGGCCGGATCGGGGTGACCGGAGCGACCTGGTCGCCGTCGTCGTCCGGGGTTCGGTGGACGACGACCGCTGGTTCGGTGCGGAGCGGGCCGGGCCGGCCCTGCCGTCGGCGCTCAGCAGCCGGCCACCCGCACGGTGGGGGCTCGGCGCCCGGGGCGCGCTCCTGGAGGCCGGTGGTCCCGAAGCCCGGTTCGACCTGGACGACCGCGACCTGGTCTGGGCCGACATCGCCCCCCACCTGTACGCGCAGGCCGCCGCGCGACAGTGGGACCCGCAGACCGCGGTGCCGTGGGACGACCCGTTCGCGTTGCCGGCCGACGTCGAGGCCGCGGTGGTGCAGGTGATGACCTACCTGGTCGAGAACGAGCAGGCGGCGCTCGTCGTGCCGGCCCGGTTCGTGGGGCGCATCCACCCGCACTTCCGGGAGGTCGTGCAGCTTCTCGCCGTGCAGATGGCCGACGAGGCCCGGCACATGGAGGTCTTCAGCCGGCGGGCACTGCTACGGGGCGCCGAGATGGGCACGTCGTCCGCCGGCGGTCGGCAGTCGCTGTTCACCCTCGTCGCGGAGTCGGACTTCGCGCTGGCGTCGTTCCTGCTCTCCGTGCTCGGCGAGGGCAGCTTCGTCGATCTGCTGTCCTTCCTGCACGAGTTCGCCCCGGACCCGGTGACACGCCGGATCTGTTGGCTCGCCATGCAGGACGAGCGCCGACACGTGGTGTTCGGCATGGCACACCTGGAGCATCAGGCACAGTCGGATCCACTGCTGCGCGACCGGCTGCGGGCGGCCATCCACCGCCGCCACGACGCGCTCGTCGACACGGCGGGCCTCAACGCTGACGTCTTCGACGCGTTGGTGGTGCTCGCGGCCGGTGGGTGGCACCCGGACGACGTGTCCGCCGGCTTCGACCGGGTGCGGGCTCTGCAACACGCCATGGATCAGGGCCGTCAGCGCCGGCTGGTCCGCCTGGGTTTCCGGCCCGACGAGGCGGCGGCCCTCTCCGCCCTGCACACCCGCAACTTCATGTAGCCGATCCCCGCGCACGACGGGCGGTACGCGGGGATCGGCGTACGGCAGGTCAGCGAGAACTGGTCACGAAATGACCGGTCGTCTCGGAATGCCAGTGATGTGACCGCTGTCATCCCCCAGGTACTGTGGAGCGGCCATGAACAGGGATTCCAGCGCGGTCCGCGAGGAGCTGCTGCGGCTGCGCGAGCAGACCGAGGCCCAGGCCGCCGCCCTGGACGGCGACCTCCGGAGCCTCTTCGAGGCGTCCCGCTCGTCCAACGCCGATGACGAGCACGACCCCGAGGGCAGCACGATCGCCTTCGAACGCGCGCAGCTCACGGCCGTCCTGGACGCCACCCGCCGACGCCTGGCCGAGCTGGACGTCGCGCTGCGACGGGTCGACGACGGCAGCTACGGCGTGTGCGAAGGCTGTGGCCGTCCGATTCCCGCCGCACGGCTGGCTGCCCGCCCGTCAGCACGTACGTGCGTGGCCTGCGCCGCCCGACGGTGACGGCCGCCGCCGACCGGCGGACTTCTCAGGCGATGGTAGGGCTGCGCCGTTCCAACAGAATGACGTCGCGCCAGCGTCCGTGGTGACGACCAACCCGCTCACGGACGCCGATGACCCGGAATCCGACCCGCTGGTGCAGCGCCAGGCTGGCGGTGTTCTCCGGGAAGACCCCGGACTGGATCGTCCAGACCCCGGCGGCCTCGGCGGAGGTGATCAACGCGTCCAGCAGCAGTCGGGCGATGCCACGGCCCTGGGCGGCCGGGTCGACGTACACGGAGTGCTCCACCACACCGGCGTACACCGCGCGGGTCGAGGTCGGCGAGACGGCGACCCAGCCAAGCACCGTTCCACCCGGGTCGACGGCCACGAACCGGTGCCCGCCCAGCCGGGCGGTGCTGAACGCCGCCCAGCCCGGCGCGGTGACCTCGAAACTGGCGTCACCGGTGTCCAGGCCGGCCTGGTAGATCGCCAGGACCCGGTCGGCGTCTGCGTCAGTCATGGGCCGCACGGTGATGTCGACCATCAGCACGTTCCTTCCGGACGGGCCACTTCCCTGATCAGGTGATGAGAAGTCGCTGTCGAGGTCGTCTCCAAGCTACTTTTCATCACCTGATCATGGGAAGCGCAGGGACCGAGGTCGTCAGAAGTCGTCGTCGAAGGCGACGGTGCCGGTCACCCCGACCTGGTACGCCGACACCCGCCGCTCGAAGAAGTTGGACAGCTCCTGCACGTCCTGCAACTCCATGAAGCCGAACGGGTTGCTCGACCCGTAGTGCGGCGCGAGGCCGAGCTGGGCGAGGCGGCGGTCGGCGACGTGCTGGAGGTACTCCCGCATGTCGGCCAATGTCAGACCGGGCACGCCGCGGCCCACCAGGTCCTCGGCGAACTGCACCTCACACTCCACCGCCTCGGTGAGCATCCGGCGAACCTGGTCGGCGAGGTCGTCGTCGAACAGGTCCGGCTCCTCGGCGCGAACGGTGTCGACGACGTCGAACGCGAACGCCATGTGCATGGACTCGTCGCGGAACACCCAGTTGGTGCCCGAGGCGAGGCCGTGCAGCAGGCCACGGGAGCGCAGGAAGTAGACGTAGGCGAACGCGCCGTAGAAGAACAACCCCTCGATGCAGGCGGCGAAGCAGATGAGGTTGAGCAGGAACGTGCGCCGGTCCTCGCGGGACCGCAGCTCCCGCAGGTCGCTGAGAGAGTCGATCCACCGGAAGCAGAATTCGGCCTTACGACGGATCGAGGGGATGTTCTCGATGGCCGCGAAGGCCTCGAAGCGCTCCGTCTCGTCGGGAACGTACGTGTCGAGCAGGTTGAGATAGAACTGGACGTGCACGGCCTCCTCGAACAGTTGGCGGGACAGGTAGAGGCGACCCTCCGGGCTGTTGACGTGCTGGTAGAGGTTGAGCACCAGGTTGTTGGCGACGATCGTGTCACCGGTGGCGAAGAACGCCACCAGGCGGCTGACCAGGTGCCGTTCGGCCGGCGACAACCTGTCCAGGTCGGCGAGGTCGGCGTGCAGGTCGACCTCCTCGACGGTCCAGGTGTTGCGGATGGCGTCGCGGAACCGGTCGAAGAAGTGCGGGTAACGCATCGGGCGGAGAGTGAGGTCCATCCCGGGGTCGAGCAGCATGTGCGTGGTCCTCGTGTCGGTGGTGCTGGCGTCGGTCGTGGCGGCGTCGGCGACGGTCACTGGCAGGCCTCGCACGACTCGGGGTTCTCCAGCGAGCAGGCCAGCGCGTCGGCGTCGAGGGCCACGGATGCGAGAGCCACAGGCGCGACGGGTGCGACGGCGCTGACGGTGGCCTGCTGGATCCGCGTCGCGGGGCGCGAGCGCAGGTAGTACGTGGTCTTCAGCCCGGCCTTCCAGGCGTAGAGGTACATCGAGGAGAGCTTGCCGATGGTCGGCGCGGCCAGGAACAGGTTCAGCGACTGGGACTGGTCGATGAACGGGGCGCGGGCGGCGGCCAGGTCGATCAGCGCCCGCTGCGGCAGCTCCCACGCGGTGCGGAACAGTTCCCGTACGCCGACCGGCAACTCGGCGATGTCCTGCACCGACCCCTCCGCCCGCTTGATCGCCGAACGGATCCGCTCGGTCCACAGACCGCGGGCCTTCAGCTCGCGTACCAGAGCGGTGTTGACCTGGAGGAACTCCCCCGACAGGGTCTCGCGCTTGAACAGGTTGGACACCTGCGGCTCGATGCACTCGTAGCACCCGGCGATCGAGGCGATGGTGGCGGTCGGCGCGACCGCCACCAGCAGCGAGTTGCGCAGCCCGTACGCCTCGACCCGCTCGCGCAGCGCGTCCCACCGCGCGGTCTGCGTACCCTCGACACCCCACAGGTCGGGCTGGAGCTGGCCCCGCGCGGCTCGGGTCTGCGGGTACGCCGGATGCGCGCCGAAGTCGCGCGCCAGGTCGGCGGAGGTCTCCAGCGCGGTCAGGTACAGCTCCTCGCTGATCCGGGTGGACAGCTCGCGGGCGGCCGGCGAGTCGAACGGCAGCCGCAGCGCGAAGAAGGCGTCCTGCAGGCCCATCAGCCCGAGCCCGACCGGCCGCCAGCGGGGGTTGCTCGCCGCCGCCTGCGCGGTCGGGTAGTAGTTGATGTCGATGACCCGGTCGAGGAAGGTCACCGCGGTCCGCACCGTGGCGCGCAGCCGCTCCCAGTCGATGCCATCGGCGCTGAGGTGGGCGGCGAGGTTCACCGAGCCGAGGTTGCACACGGCGGTCTCGGCGTCACTGGACACCTCGACGATCTCGGTGCAGAGGTTGGACAGGTGCACCACGTTGCCCGGCTCGGCGGTCTGGTTGCAGAGCCGGTTCGACGCGTCTTTGAAGGTCATCCAGCCGTTGCCGGTCTGGGCGAGGGTCCGCATCATCTTCCCGTACAGCTCCCGCGCCGGGACCTGCCGCACGTAGCGACCCTGCGCCTCGGCCTGCCGGTACGCGGCGTCGAACCGCTCCCCCCACAGGTCGGGCAGCTCGGGCACCTCGTGCGGGTCGAACAGCGACCACAGCTCGTCGGCCTCGACCCGGCGCATGAACTCGTCCGGCACCCAGTTGGCCAGGTTCAGGTTGTGGGTGCGCCGGGCGTCCTCGCCGGTGTTGTCCCGCAGTTGCAGGAACTCCTCGATGTCCGGGTGCCACGGCTCCAGGTAGACGCAGGCCGCGCCCTTGCGTCGGCCACCCTGGTTGACCGCGGCGACGCTCGCGTCCAGCGTGCGTAGCCACGGCACGATCCCGTTGGACTGCCCGTTCGTGCCCCGGATCAGCGCGCCCCGGGAGCGGACCCGGGAGTACGCGATGCCGATGCCCCCGGCGAACTTGGACAGGCTGGCGACCTGGGCGTACCGGGCGTAGATCGAGTCCAGCTCGTCGAGCGGGGAGTCGACCAGGTAGCAGGAGGACATCTGGGTGTGCCGGGTGCCGGAGTTGAACAGGGTCGGTGAGCTGGGCAGGTAGGCCAGGCTGGACATCAGCCGGTAGAAGTCGACCGCCTCGTCCGCCGTCCGGGACAGGCCGCAGGCCACCCGCAGCAGCCAGTACTGCGGGGTCTCCAGCACCAGTCGGCTGGTGGGGTGGCGCAACAGGTAGCGGTCGTACACCGTGCGCAGGCCGAAATACTCGAACCGGCGGTCGCCGTCCCGGTCGATGGCGTGGTCGAGCGTCGCGGCGTGTGCGGCGACGAACGCGGCGGTGTCGTCACCGATCAGGCCCTCGGCGTGGCCGACCCGGATCGCCGCGCTGAACGAGGTGATGCCCTGTCGACGCACCTCCTTGTCGACGTAGCCGGCCAGCAGCCGCGCGGCCAGACGCGAGTACTGCGGCTCCTCACCGATCATCTCGGCGGCGGTCTGGATGGACAGCCGGTCGAGTTCGGCAGTGGTCGCGCCGTCGTAGAGGCCGCTGATGGTGCGGGTAGCCACCCGCAACGGGTCGATGTCGGTCAGGTCGTCGGCCCACCGCTCGACCGCCCGGACGATCTTGTTCACGTCCACGGGTTCGGTGCCGCCGTCGCGCTTGCGGACCCGCATCGGCGTCCGCCGCACTGTCGCGTCGCCGCTGGCCGGGACTACCTCGGTGACTGTCACCACTCGCTCCTCGGAGTTCGAGACCTGGTGGCCCGGACGCGAGGAGACAGACACCGACGGACGCCACGCCGGCACGGGCGTGGGTCAGGTGGCGTCAGCCGTCCCACGCGGCCTCGGACCGCCGCCCACCCGGGTGCGGGTACGCGGCGCGCTGGCAGGTCTTCGGACTCGCGGGCACGACCGGGCTCGCCGGTCTCCTACTGGCCGTCGCTTCCCAGGCCGAATGGTGGCCCAGTGCTGATGACGGCTGTCGTTCCCACTCACCGCTGCGGGACAGTCCCGGATTTCCACCGGGTTCCCTGTTGCCTCGACCGCACTGGATGAGCGGCCGAACCAGCTGCGCTCGACACCATATATAGGGACGCAGTCGTTGTCACACCCCACATGTCGGTCTCGGGCGTGTCGACGGCGATGCGGTGACCACCGTCACCAACCCCGGGAGCACACTGCGGCCGACCGACGCCAGGCACCGGAGACGGGGCTCTGCGCACGGGTGTCGACATTCGACAAAGATTTGACGTATCGAGGCCACTGCACGGGAGACCAGGCCCATACGTCACCGTCGATACCTCGCGGCGAGCCGGAACATCCAATCTCCGGAGTCCGCCGCGCGCGTCACCTTGGCCCGCCAACCGGCATGATCGGAGCCAAGGCGGCTCAACCCGAGAGGGCAAACATCATATGTCTGCACGTCCGAAGTGATCGACAACGTTGACGCGCTGGAGCAGCCCTCCGTATACTCCCAGTGATCATCTGATCTTTAGCCTAGCCGGGCGAGGAGCGCATGCCGCAGATCACTGCCGTCACCGTCGAAGACGTCCGCTTCCCCACCTCCCTGACCGCTGACGGGTCAGACGCCATGAACAAGGACGGCGACTACTCGGCGGCCTACGTCGTTCTGCACACCGACGGCGTCGACGGCGTGGGCGCGCCCCTCGCCGGGCATGGCCTGACCTTCACCATCGGCCGAGGCAACGACATCGTCGCGGCGGCGGCAGTCCACCAGGCACAGCTCCTCGTGGGCCAGGACGTGGCAACGATGGCGGCGGACATGGGCGCGGTCTACCGCCTGCTCACCTCCGACTCGCAACTGCGGTGGCTCGGCCCCGAGAAGGGCGTCGTCCACCTGTCCCTCGCCGCCGTGTTGAACGCGTCGTGGGACCTGGTCGCCCGGGTCGCCGACAAACCGCTGTGGCGGCTGCTCGTCGACATGACCCCCGAGCAACTCGTCGACATCGCGGACCTGCGCTACCTGTCCGACGCGCTGACCCGCGACGAGGCACTGGCCATCCTGCGGGCCAAGGAGAGCACGAAGGCCGCCCGCCTCGCCGAGCTCGACCGGACCGGCTACCCCGCCTACACCACCTCGGCGGGCTGGCTCGGCTACGGCGACGACAAGCTGCGCCGACTGTGCCAGGAGGCGGTCGACACCGGCTATGGCTACGTCAAACTCAAGGTGGGCGCCAACCTCGACGACGACATCCGCCGATGCGCCATCGCACGGGAGATCCTCGGGCCGGACCGCAACCTGATGATCGACGCCAACCAGGTGTGGGACGTCGGTCAGGCCATCGAGTGGGTCACCGCCCTCGCCCGCTTCAAACCACTGTGGATCGAGGAGCCGACCAGCCCCGACGACATCCTGGGCCACGCGGCCGTCCGCCGCGCCGTCGCTCCGATCGGCGTCGCCACCGGCGAACACTGCCACAACCGGGTGATGTTCAAGCAGCTCTTCCAGGCCGAGGCCATCGACTTCTGCCAGCTCGACACCGGCAGGTTGGCCAGCATCAACGAGATCGTCGCCGTGCTGCTTCTCGCCGCGAAGTTCGACGTTTCGGTGTGCCCGCACGCCGGCGGTGTCGGGCTGTGCGAGATGGTCCAACACGTGTCCGTGCTCGACTACGTCGCGATCTCGGGGGACCTCACCGACCGGGTCACCGAGTTCGTCGACCACCTGCACGAGCACTTCACCGATCCCTGCATCATCCGCGACACCGGTTCCGGCAGCGGATACGTCCTGCCCAGCCAGCCCGGCTACTCCACCCGGATGCGTCAGGAGTCGGTGGCGCTCTACCGGTTCCCCGACGGCCACTACTGGGCGGCGACAGACCCGACTACCGTGTCATCTCCGGAGGCGGCGTACGTGATCGCGGGTGGGAAGGCCACCCCCGCCGGCCGTTAGGGGGGACATGTCACGCACCGACGAAGTGGTCAACGGCATCAAACGGATGATCCTCGAAGGGCAGTTCCGGCCCGGGGACCGGTTGCCCATCGAGAAGGACCTCGCCGAGCAGCTCGGCGTCTCGCGAGGTTCCCTGCGCGAGGGGATGTCGGCCCTGTCGATCCTGGGGATCGTCAACATCCGTCAGGGCGACGGCACCTACGTCACCAACCTCGACGCGCCTCAACTGCTGGCCCCGATGAATTTCGTGGTGGACTTCCAGGGCCAGGGCGACCCTCGGCACATCCACACCGTCCGCCGGCTGCTGGAGTGCGAGGCCGCCTGCCTGGCGGCGACCAGGATCACCGACGAGGCTCTGGCCCAGGCGGGTGACCTGCTCGACGAGGCGGCCCGGTTGGTCGGCCAGTCACCGCCGGACCACGAGCGGATCATGGAGATCGACATCGCCTTCCACCGGATCATCGCGGTGCACGCCGAGAATCCGGTGCTCGTCGGTCTGATCGAAGCCTTCGCCGGGCGCACCATCCGTGGCCGGCTCTGGCGGAGTCTGCACGAGGAGGGCGCGGACCTGCGCACCCATGACGAGCGCGTGGCGATCCTGAAGGCCCTCGTGGCACGCGACCCGGAGCGGGCGCGCACGCGGATGGCCAACCACCTGATCGGTGTGGAGGAGTCGTTGCAGGGGTTACCCGACGACGCTGACGCCAGCATCGAGACGGCCCGGTCGTGACCGGCCCTCACGGTTGCACGTCGAGCAGCCCCTCGTCGTACAACGCCGTCCAGAGCTGATCCGGGACGTCGACACCGGACCGATGGAGGGTCTCGGTCACCTGGACGTCGTCGCGCATGCCGACAACGGTCGAGACCACGGCCGGGTGACGGCGGACGAACGCCAACGCCGCCTGGGGCAGCGTGACGCCGTACGTCTGACAGACCCGCGCTATCCGGCGGGCGTGGTCGATCACCTCTGCCTGCGCCTGCTGGTAGTCGTAGACGGCGTCGGTCGGCGGCATGTCCCGGGCCAGCAGCCCGGAGTTGTAGACGCCGGCGACCACCACACCGACGTGGCGGGCCTGCGCGACGGGCAGCAGGTCGGTCAGCGCGCCCTGTTCCAACAGGGTGTACCGGCCGGCGCACATCACCACGTCCACGTCGGTCTCCGCCACGAAGCGGGCCAGCATCGCCGACTGGTTCATTCCCGCCCCGACGGCGCCGATCACGCCCTGTTCCCGCAGCTCCACGAGGGCCGGGATCGCCTCGTTCGCGGCCTGCTGCCAGTGCTCGTCGGGGTCGTGCAGATACACCACGTCGATCCGGTCCAGGCCGGTGCGCCGAAGGCTCGCCTCCAGTGAACGGCGGACGCCGTCGCGGCTGAAGTCCCAGACCCGGCGGTGATCGGCGGGGACGTCGAACCCCTCCGGATCCCGCTGGTGCGCCGTCTCCGGTGACGGCACGAGCAGCCGGCCGACCTTCGTCGACACCACGTACTCGGCGCGGGGGCGGGAGCGCAGGGCCGCGCCCAGGCGTCGTTCGGACAGGCCCAGCCCGTAGTGCGGTGCGGTGTCGAAGTATCGGATGCCGCCTGCCCACGCGGTGTCCACGGCGGCGGCGAACTGCTCGTCGGAGGTCGCCCGGTAGAGATTGCCGCCCTGGGAGGCGCCGAAGCCCAGTGGGCTCAGCCGCAGCGGCGGTGCAGCGCCGCCGCGGCTCGTCGGACCCGCGGGACCGCGGGCACCTCCCTGGACGGCGGCCGTCACCGCTCGTCCCGACCCACGCTGGTGCTGCCGGTCATCGCGGCGACCAGATCGTCGGTGGTGGCCTCGTCGGCGCGGAGCTGGGCCGCGCGCCGGCCGAGGCGCAGCACCTCGACCCGGTCGGCGATCTCGAGGACCTGCGGCATGTTGTGGCTCACCAGCACCACCGACATGCCGGCGTCGCGGGCCCGCCGGACGACGTCGAGCACCCGCCCGGTCTGGACCACCCCCAGGGCCGCGGTGGGTTCGTCGAGGATGACCACGTTGGTCGCCCAGATGATGGCCCGGGCCACCGCCACGCACTGCCGCTGCCCACCGGACAGCATCGCGATGGGGGTGGTGACCCGGGGGATCCGTACGCCCAGTTCGTCGAGCGCCGCGGCGGCGCCGTGGCGCATGGCGCGTTTGTCCAGCAGCCCGAGCCGGCCGAGTGGTCCGGAGCGCAGGATCTCCCGGCCGAGATACAGGTTGGCGGCCACGCTGAGGTCGTCGGCGACGGCGAGGTCCTGGTAGACGGTCTCCACCCCGGCCCGTCGGGCGTCGACGGGGGTGGAGAACTGGACCGGACGGCCGCCGACCCGGATCTCGCCCTCGTCCGGCGGGTGCACACCGGACAGGGTCTTGATCAGGGTGCTCTTGCCGGCGCCGTTGTCGCCGATCAGCGCGACGACCTCACCGCGGCGGACCGTGAAGTCGGCGCTGCGCAACGCCTCGACGTGCCCGAACCGCTTGACGATGCCTCGGGCTTCGAGGACCGGCGGCTCCGCCTCGGTGGTTTGCTGGTCGCTGGTCGGGGTGGCCGTGGGGTTCACACCCATCACTGCACCGGCGGGTTGGCGCAGCTGGGCTCGAGCACCGCCTTGATCTCCGCCGAGTCGATGTTCTCCTTGGTGACGAAGGTGACGCCGGTGTCGGCCGATGCCAGCGGCGCCTTGTCCCGAAGGTGCTTGACCATCTTGTCGACGCCGAAGTAGCCCATCTTGAACGGGTTCTGCACGACCAGCGCCGAGATCTGGCCGCTGCGCACCCCGGCGATCTCGTCCGGGGCGGCGTCCCACCCGATGATGACCACCTTGCCGGACTTGCCGGCGGCCTGGATGGCCTGCGCGGCGCCGAGCACGCTCGGCTCGTTGGCCGCGAAGACACCCTTCAGGTTGGGGTTGGCACGGAGGATGTTCTCGGTGACCCGTCGGGCCTCGTTGACGTCGCTCTTGCTCGGCTGTTGGCCGACCAGCTTCAGGTTGGGGTACTGGGCGAGGCCGGCCTTGAAGCCGTCGACCCGCTCGGTGTTGGTCTGCGATCCGGGCTGGAACTCGACGAGCGCCACCTCGTGGTTGCCGGGGCCGAGTTCGGTGGCGAGCAGCTTCGCCGCCTCGGTCGCCGACGCACGGTTGTCGGTGGCGAAGAGGGGCACGTTCGACGGCTGCGGGCTGGTGCCAGAATCGATCATGGCGACCGGGATGTTGGCGCTGAGTGCCTTGTCGGTCGCCGGTGCCAGCGCGCTGGAGTCGGTCGCCGCGTAGACGATGCCGTCGACCTTCTTGGTGACGAAGTTCTGGATCAGGTTGACCTGGCCCTCGACGTCGGTCTCGGCGGTCACCCCGTCCCACTGGACGGTGACGTCCCCCGCGCGCTGCGCGGCGCACTCGGCGCCCGCCTTGACGGTGTTCCAGTAGTCGGCGCCGACCGCCTTGGGTACGACGGCGAGCTTCAACGGGCCGCTCGCGTCCTTGGTCGCGCTGTCGCCGCCGGCGTCACGGACCTCGACCCCGCCGCAGGCGCTGAGCAGGGCGGTCGCCGCGGCCGCGGCCAGGATCGCCTGCGCGCGCAGGAGTCGTCCTCGCGTCCGCCGGCTGGTGGTGGTGTGTGCCATGGTGTGTGTCCTTCCTCGTTCGGACTCTCGGAATGGCATGTCAACCCCGTGATTCCAGCCGCCGGCGGCGGTACTGGTCGAAGTAGACGGCGGCCCAGATGATCACGCCGACGATCACCTGCTGGTAGTGGATGCTGATGTCGAGCAGGACGGCGCCGTTGCGGACCAGGGCGATGAGGAACGCGCCGATGATGGTCCCGACGATGCGGCCCTGCCCGCCGAACAGGCTGGCTCCGCCGATGACGGCGGCGGCGATGACGTCGAGTTCCAGTGAGATCCCGTAGTTGGGCTGGCCCGAGTTGACCCGGGACGCGGCGATCATGCCGCCCAGCCCGACCAGCACGCCGGCCAGCACGTACACCCCGGTCAGGTGCCGCCCGACCCGGATGCCGGAGCGGCGGGCCGCCTCCAGATTGGAGCCCATGGCGTAGGTGTACTGACCGAAGCGGGTCTGGGAGAGCAGGAAGGCGACCCCGACGGCGACCAGGACGGTGATCACCACGGCGAACGGGATGCCGAGAATCTGCCCGTTGCCGAGCAGTTGGAAGGACCGGGGCAGGCCGTAGACGCCGACCGCGCCGGTGATGATGAAGACCAGGCCTCGGCCCACGGACATGGTCCCCAACGTCGCGATGAACGGCGGAATCCGGGCCACCGTCACCAGCAGCCCGTTCAACAGTCCGGCCAGCGCGCCGACGCCGATCGCGACCGCGGTCGCCGCCCAGAGCGAGAAGCCGAGGTCGCGCACGACCATCGCGCCCAACACGCCGGCGAGCGCGGCGACCGACCCCACGGACAGGTCGATGCCCTTCGTGATGATGACCATCGTCTGGGCGGTGGCGATGATGGCGATCACCGCCGTCTGGGCCCCGATGTTGAAGAGGTTGTCCGCTGTCAGGAAGTAGGGACTCGCGAAGGTCAAGGCGATGAACAGGACGACCAACGCGGTCGCGGCGGTGAACTCGGAGACGGCGTGCGAGATCCGTTCCCGGAACCAGTCGCTGAGTTCGCCGCGCTGCGTGCCGGCGGTTGCCTCGGCGCTACTCATCGTCGGACCTGACCTCCCCAAGCGTGGCGCCGGCGTCCGACGGGGACCCGCCGACGAGCCGAACGTCTGTGAGCGACCGACCCCGCTCGGCGGGCGGTGCGGCGAGGTGCCCGCGCCACCCTGGAGATAGGTCAGATGTTTCCCGCGATCAGGCGTTACCTTGCCACGCATTCACGTATGTTGCCAAGGTTTTGCGCGCATGTTTTGCCATCGTTGCCTGTGCCACCGCAGCCATACGTCTGACCAAATCGACACCTGCTGCCACCATCAGCATTTTATCGACAACATCCTATGTTCCGAGGCCGAAAGGTGCTGCCGCCTCAGGACGGGGCCAGCCGGTAGACACGGCCGGCGGTCCGGCGCCAGATCGCGGCCCGCTCGTCGTCGGACAGCGGGTCCAGCAGGTCACCGAGGACGGCGACCCAGCGGGTGTACGAGGTGGCGAGCAGGCACACCGGCCAGTCCGAGCCGAACATCAGCCGATCCGGCCCGAACACGTCGAGGGCGTGCTCGACCGCGGGCCGCAGGTCGGCCGCGGTCCAGGACCCACCGTCCACTTCGGTCACCAGGCCGGAGAGCTTCGCCGTGGTGTTGGGCTCGGCCGCGAGCGCCCGCAGGTCGCGCTGCCAGTTACCGAGATCGGCGCGTCCGAGCGGGGGCTTGCCGAGGTGGTCCAGGACGAACCGCACCTCGGGCAGGTCGCGGACGAGCCGGACGGCCGCCGGCAGCTGACGGTGGCGCACCAGGAGGTCGAAGACGAGACCCGCGGCACCGACCGCGGCGATGCCGCGCCGCACCTCGGGGCGATCGAGATAGGTCGGGTCGGGTTCGGACTGGACCAGGTGCCGGATCCCGACCAGCCGTTCCCCGCCGCGCGCCCCGCGTAGTCGGGCGAGGCGACGGTCGACATCGGCGGCGGTGAGGTCGACCCAGCCGACGACCCCGGCGACGAGCGGGTCGTCGGCCGCGATGCCCAGCAACTCGGGCGTCTCCGACCGAACGGCGACGGACTGGACGACCACGGTCTGCGTGACCCCTGCGGCCCGGGTCGCCGGAGCGAGCTCGACCGGTGTGAAGTCGTCGTCGATCGCGGCCATGGTGTGCGGGTCGATCCAGGGCTGTGGGTGCCGCGCCCGGACCCAGAGGTGATGGTGCGCGTCGACGATGCCCGCTCGTCGCGCGACCTCGCCGGTCGTCACCGGACCCGTCCCTGGCGCGTTCTCGTCCACCGCACACCCCGCCCCGCCGCTGATCGAACCCTCCGGGTCAACCCGGAGCCACGGAGCCGATCTGGCAGATTGACCATGTTAGCGGTAACAGCCTGTTGTCGAGTCCCGAACGCGCACCACGACCGGCCTCCGTCAGTGTCGCCTTTTGGTCTGACGAATCCACCGGGAGCCGCGGCTGGTCCGCCTCGCCGACGAACCGGTGTACGGACGCGTCCGGGGCACGGGGTCCGGGTTGACCGCCTGCGGCGGCACCGATACCGTCGACGCACTATCTGCGGCGACGCGAGGGAAGCCGGTGTGAATCCGGCGCGGTCGCGCCACTGTGAGCGGTCCCAGTCACCATCGGGGTCCGCGAGCCAGGACGCTCGGTCGTCCGCAGCCTTGCGATGGGGACGCGTCATCCCTGGGGAGGTTCGTGTATTCATGTCTAGCTCCGCTACCAGCCAGCCGGTGGTGCACCCCGCCGGCAGTACCCGTCTCTTGTGGACCGCTCTGGCGACCGTTGCCGCGCTCGCCCTGCTGACGTATCTCGTCGCCTTCGACCAGGGGGCGGTGTCGCGCAGTGGGATGTACCTGCACGAGCTGATGCACGACGGCCGGCACCTGCTGGGCGTCCCGTGCCACTGACCACCACCAGCACTCCCCCGTTCCTCGCCGTCCTCGTCCGCGGGCTGCTGGCCGGCCTGATCGCCGGCCTGCTGGCCGGGGCGTTCGCGTACGTCGCCGGCGAACCGCACGTCGAGGCGGCCATCGCCATCGAGGAGGCGGCGACGCACGTCGAGCCTGCCGCTGGCGCGCACGATCACGAGGACGCGCTGGTCAGCCGGACGGGTCAGCGCGGCGGCCTGTTCCTGGCCACCGCCCTGTTCGGGGCCGCGATGGGTGGCCTACTGGCCACGGCGTACGTCCTGCTGGCCCGGCGGCGGCGCGGCGACGACGACGGGCGGTGGGGTCTCCTGCTGGCCGGCGCGGCGCTGCTCGGTGCGGTGATCGTGCCGTTCCTCAAGTACCCGGCGAACCCACCGGCGGTCGGCGACCCGGCCACCATCAACCAACGGACCGTCACCTACCTGTTGATGGTGGTGCTCGGGCTGGTGGCCGTGTGGGCCGGCTCGCTGGGCTACCGGTCGGTCGGTGCCCACGCACCGACGTGGCTTCGCGCCGCCGCGGCGGTGGGCGGGTTCCTCCTGGTCACGGCAGTGTCGTACGTGGTCATGCCGTCCTTCCAGGAGGTTCCGGCGGACTTCCCGGCAACCCTGCTGTGGAGTTTCCGGCTGGCCTCGCTCGGCACCCAGGTCGTGCTCTGGACCGGCATCGGCCTGCTGTTCGCGGCTCTGATGCACCACGAGCGGCGTCGCCGGGCCGGCACCGCGCTGCCGGGCACGTGACCGGCACCAGCCTTCGGCTGGTCGCCCACGGTCACACCGCCGCGCTGCGCCGGGCCCGCTTCGGCGGTGCCGACGACGGCCTGGACGAGGGTGGCCTGCGTGCCGCGCTCGCCCAGGCCCACGCGGGTGCAGACCGGCGTTGGCCCCTCGGGGCGAACGCCACCTGCCTGTCCAGCCCGGCGGTGGCCGCCCGACAGACCGCCGACGCCTTCGGCCTGCTGCCGACGGTCGAGACCGCGTTGGCCGACTGTGACTACGGGGACTGGTCCGGGCGGTCGCTTGAGGAGGTCGCCGAATCGCAGCCGCAGGCGCTGCACGACTGGTTGTCCGCCCCGGACTGCGCGCCGCACGGCGGTGAATCCGTCACGGCCGTACGGGATCGGGTCGGCGGCTGGCTGGACGAGCAGCACCGGGCCGGTGGACGAGTCATCGCGGTCACCCACCCCCTGGTGATCCGGGTCGCGGTGGTGCACGCCCTCGGCCTTCCGATGGCGACGTACCGGCAGGTGGACGTCGAGCCGTTGGCTGTCGTCCGGCTCACCAGCCAGGGTGCGCGCTGGCACCTTCGACTGGGCGGGTAGCGAAGCAGGTCGAGGTCACACCGAACGGCGCGGGCCGTGCCCACTCCTGGTGGGCACGGCCTGCGTCTGTCAGCCGGTTGCTCAGTGCTGCCGGTTGGCCAGGTGCAGCTCGACCGGCTCGGGCGGGAGGTCGTCGACACCGGCGGCGACGGCCTGTTCGTGGCGGCGGCGCGCCGAGGGCAGGGCGAGTGCCGCGAAGACGGCCAGGACCGCGACGCCCGCGCACACCCAGAAGCCGGCGGTGAACGCCGTGTCGGTGGGTAGCCCCTGTGGAGTGCTGTTCGAGGTGATGACGGCCGCCACGACCGCCGCGCCGATGCTGCTGCCGATGGTGCGGGCGATGGTGTTGACGCCGCTCGCCTCGCCGGTCTGCCCGGCCGGGACGCTCTCGATGATGGCGTTGGACATCGCCGCGAACGCCAGGCCGATGCCGGCGCCGGTGAGCACCCCGGAGAGCAGCGCCTGCCAGGTCGCGCCGTGCGCGAGCGCCGGCAGCGCGAACGCGACGACGACCGCGACCGTGCCGAGAAACATCGGCACCTTGGGGCCGAAGCGACGGTCCAGCAGACCCGCGAGGGGGCCGAAGACCACCATCATGAGGACGGTGGGCAGCAGGAACAGGCCCGCCTGGGACACCGTCTTGCCGAACCCGTACCCGGTGGCCGCGGGAAGTTGCAGCAGGGTCGGTACCAGCACGAACGTCCCGAACATCGCGAAACCGAGGATCAGGGCGACGAGGTCGGTGGCCCAGACACCGCGGATCCGCATCAGGCGCATGTCGATGAGCGGCTCGCGTACCCGCAGCTCGACCCGGACGAACACCACCATCGCGACCACGCCGAGCAGGAACAGGCCGATGGTCTTCGGCTCGGTCCAGCCCCAGCCCTGCCCCTTGCTCACGGCCAGCAGCAACGAGACCAGCGACACCGACAGGATGGCGGCGCCGAGCATGTCGAGCCGTCCGGGCGTGCGGACCCGCGACTCGGGCATCCCGAAGATGGTTCCGAGCAGCGCGACGACGACGAGGACCAGTGGCAGCCAGAACAGCCAGTGCCACGACAGGTGCTCCACGATCGGGCCCGCGGCCACGATGCCGACACCGGCGCCGACCCCGAAGATCGCTGACAGCAGGCCGACGGTGACGCCGACCTTCTCCCGGGGCAGTTGGTCGCGGACGATGCCGATCGACAGCGGCAGGATCGCTCCGGCGGCTCCCTGGAGCGCCCGCGCGACGATCAGCACGGTCAGGTTGGGGGCCAGAGCGGCGAGCAGTGTGCCCGCGGCGAGGGCCGCGAGGACGCCGATGAGGACCCGGCGCTTGCCGACCATGTCACCGAGACGTCCGAGGATGGGCGTCAACACCGAGGCGGCCAACAGGTACGCCGTGAGCACCCAGCTGATGTCTCCGGTCGAGACGCCCAGGTCCCTTCCGATGGTCGACAGCGCGGGCGCCACCAGCGACTGGAGCACTGCGAACGCGAGGCCGCCCAGCGACAGGTACAGCACCAGGAGGCTGCTGTTGGCGCGCGGGGCGGCGCCGGACGCGGAGTCGAGGTCCGTCGACTCCTCGATGGTGTGGGTCATGAGATCCCCGAACTAGATGTAAACGTTTGCTGACTTAGCCAGTATGCGCAGCCCGGGACTCATGTCAACAGTCGTTTACGTCACCCTCGGGTCGCGCCGGACCTTGCGGTCGACAGAAAGTCAACATATGTTTACTTGCTGGCCCGCACCGAGCAGCGGATGGACGGCAACTCACCGATTCCGCGCCAGAGCGACAGGAAGGACGCGTCGTGACAGCAGAACCGCCTGTCCCCGCGACCGGCAACACCGCCGGCGAACCGGCCCAGCGTCGCCGTCGGGACGCGGCCGAGACCCGGCAGTTGCTGCTCGACGCCGCCCGTCAACGCTTCGCCCGGGACGGCTACGCGGCCACCACCGTCCGGGACATCGCCGACGACGCGGGCGTCAACGTGGCGCTCATCAGCCGCTACTTCACGTCCAAGGAAGGCCTGTTCGAGGCGTGCCTGCGTGCCGCTGGCGACGAACTGGGCCGAACCACCGGTCAGACGCCCGCCGACCGGGTGCCCGAAGCCATCGCCCGGCACATCGCCGGCCTCGGCGCGGCGGGACTGTCGAGCCAGCTCGCACTGCTGTTGCGGTCGTCGGGGGACGCGGAGGCCGACGAGATCCGGCGTGGCGTGCTGGTCCGTTCCAGCGAACAACTGGCAGCGGCTCGCGGGTGGCGTCCCGGCGAGCCGGACAGCCAACAGCTCCTGCTCCGCGCCCAGATGGCCCTCGCCGCCGGCATCGGAGTCGCGGTGCTGCGCTCGTCGATCCGGCTGGAACCGCTGAGTTCAGCCACCGAACATGACCTGGTCGGGCCGCTGCGCGACCTGGTCGACGCGCTGCTGCCACCGCACTGAGCGCTGATCAGTCCGGTACGGCGTGGGGCGGGCCGTGATCACGGCCCGCCCCACGCTGCGTTGTCCCCGGCTCGTCTACTAGCCGGTGACGGTGAACGGTCGGGACACCTCGGTGGCCGACGTGGCGCCGTTCAGCGTGACGCTGGTCGCGCCCGCCTTCGCCGCGCCAGGAACGCTGACCGTCGCGCCGGAGATGACGCCGTCACCGTTCGCCCGCACGGTGCTGACCGCCAGTCCGGTCCCGAAGGCGATCGTGACCACCTCGTTCGGCGCGAACCCGGAACCGTCGACCATGATCGACGTGCCGCGCGGGCCCGAGGTGGTCAACAGCGAGACCCGCGGCTGGTAGGTCCGCGCCTGCGGCTCCCCGGTCACCTGGACGGTGGCCGTGGCCGGCGTACGCGAGGACGCGCCAGTCGCGGTGACGGCGTACCGGCCGGGTTGCGCGTCACCGGAGGTCGGCACCGAAGCGCGGACCGTTCCCGTCGCGGAGGCCGCGACCTTCATGGTCCGGCCCGGGTCGGTGCCGACGTTGACGGTCACCTGCTCGCCGGCGGCGAAACCGCTGCCGGTGACGGTGATCGCGCCGCCGGTGGTGACGGCGCCGGACGCGGACAGCGCGATCGCCGGCTGCGATCCGCCCCGGGCCACGGTCACGGTGAAGGATTCGGTGCTGCTCGACAGCGTGTCCCACGCGGTGACGCGCACCGTGTAGGTGCCCTCCCGTGCGTAGGTGTGCTGGCCACTCATCGCACCCGACGCGCCGATCGTCACGTCGTCCGGAACCGTGCCGTCACCCCACTGGACGCGGGCGCGGTAGCCCGTCGTACCGAGAACGCCGCCGGTCACCGCACCGAGGTTCGCCGCGAGGGCCTGGCCGGCGGTGGCCGTCTGGCTCTTCGGGGCGGTGGTCGTCAGCGCCGGGGCGGGCGTGCCGTCGTTGGCTACGGCGAACACGTGGATCCGACCCGCCGAGCGAGGGTCACCGGTCTGCGTCGGCAGGGTCACCGACACCAGCGTCTTGCCCGCCGGAATCTGGTACGGCGCGGTGGCGAAGAGGAACGGCTGGGCGCCGTCGCGGCTCGTGCCCTGCAACCGGTACGCCGTCCGGGTGACGATGATGTTGCCGTAGGACGGGGTGCCGTTGGCGTTGCCGCCCAGCGTCCAGTCGCTCAACTGGATCGGGATGCTGGCCGTGCTGCCGTCGCTGAACGTCGCCGTGCCGGTGGTGCTCTGGTTGCCCTGCGTTCCGGCGCCGATGAACGAGATGCTCTTCGCGTCCTCCGGAAGGTCGAGGACGACGCTCGCCCCGTTGCCGGTGGCGTTGTCCGGCTGCCCGGCCGGGATCGCCGGCAGGGTGAACCGCAGCGCGGTTCCGGGAACCTGCTGCGGCTGGCCCTGGGTGGCCCCACCGGCCGCCAGTGCGGCCCGGGAGTAGGCCCAGGACTTGGCGTCACAGTCCGCGGCCAGGGCCCCTTCGTCGCCGACGCAGACGCTGTCGAAGGCGGCGGTGAGACCGGAGGCCGGGGTGTACGCCACCTCGACGCCGACCGTCGTGGAGCTCTGGCTCTCGCCGTCGGTCACCGTGACGTTCGCCTGGTGGTAGCCGGGCGTGGTGTAGGTGTGCGATCCACCGATGCGGTAGACGGCCCGCGAGCTCAACGTCACGGTGCCCTCGGTGGCCGGCGTGCCGTCACCCCAGTCGATGGTGGCCTGGTAGCCGCCGGCGTCGCCGCCGGTGACGGTGGCCAGCGGCACCGAGACGGGTACGCCGGTGCTCGCGTGCACGCCGTCTGCCGCGGTGACGGTGATGTCGCCGCCCCCGAGGTCGAGGTCACCGCCGGCGAGGAGCTCGACCTCGGCGAGGGTGGTCTGCTCGGCCCCGACGGTCTTCGTGACGGCGAGGCGGAACTGCGCGAACCGTCCCGGCTTGTCGATCGAGTACGGGCGGGTCTGGTTGCGCCACGGGAACACCTGACCGTTGCGGGAGTCCACCCTGGTCCAGGTGAGGCCGTCGTTGGAGCCCTGCAGACGCCAGTCCGCCGGGTCGCCGGCAGCGGCCCCGGACGTGACCGTGTAGTACTTCGGCTTCTGCTTGCCACCACGGAAGGCCCAGGTGATCTGCGGGGTCGCCGAGGCGAAGGTCAGCTGCGTGGTCGACGTGTCGTCGAACAGCTTCGACGCGTCCTGACCGCCGGTCGCGGTCGCGGTGCCGAGACCGGGGCCGGTGACGTCCTGCAACGGCTTGGGCGCCTCGTCGCCCTTGGTGAGCGACGGCGGGGCGTCGTTCTTGCCACTGCCCCACGACGACGGCTTGGATCCCATCTGGAAGTCGATGGTGCCGCCCTTGGCGAGCGTCGCGACGTCCACTGACAGGCCGCGCTGCTTCCTGCCGTTGACCGAGACGCCCTGCACGTAGACGTTCGCCGCGCTGTTGTTCGGCGCGTTCACGACGATGTCGCCGCTGCTGCGGCGCACGGTCATCCTGGTGAACTGCGGCGAGCCGATCGCCCACTCGGACGACCCGGCCTGCAACGGGTAGATGCCCAGCGAGCTGAGGATGTACCACGACGACATCTCGCCGTTGTCCTCGTCGCCCAGGTAGCCCTGCCCGATCTCACTGCCGACGTAGAGACGCCGCAGGATCTCCCGCACCGTCTCCTGCGTCCTGGCGGGCGCGCCGGCGACGTTGTACATGTATGGGATGTGGTGCGACGGCTGGTTGCTCATGCCGAGCTGACCCATCCGCACCGCGCGCGCTTCGAGCATCTCGTGGATGACGCCGCCGTACCCACCGGGGCGGTCGGCGTTCTCCGGAGTCGTGAAGAACGCGTCGAGCTTGTCCCGCAGCGCCTTCTGCCCCCCGTACAGGTTGATCAGGCCCTGGCCGTCCTGCTGGGCGGTGAACGCGAAGTTCCACCCGTTGGTCTCGGTGTAGACGCCACCCCAGTCCAGTGGGTCACCGGCGAGGAAGTTGCCGGCGGCGTCACGGCCCTGGAAGAGCTTCGTCTTCGGGTCGAAGAGGTGGACGTAGTTGCGGGCCCGCTCCAGGAAGTACCGCGACTCCTCCGTGAGCCGGGCACGTTCCGACTTCGGCGTGGCCGGGTCCTTGGCGAGCGCCGCGCCCATGTTGCCGATGCCGAAGTCGTTGATGTAGCCCTCCAGCGCCCAGGACACCGACTCCCCGGTGGACGTCGGCGTGTAGCCGAGGAAAAGGGAGCTCTCGATGCCCTTGCGCCCGACCGCGCTGCGCCCGGACGCGACGGTCGCGTCCTTGACGGCCGCGTCGTACGCCGCGAGCGGGTCGGGCAGCTTGACCCCGGTGAGGTACGCCTGGGCCAGTGCCACGTTCGCGCTGGTGCCGGTCATCAGGTCGGCGTAGCCGGGGGACGACCAGCGGGCGATCCAGCCGCCGTCGCGGTAGTGCTGGACGAACCCGTCGGAGATCCGGGCGGCGACGTCCGGGTACAGCAGCGCGTAGGCGGGCCACACGGTGCGGTAGGTGTCCCAGAAGCCGTTGTTGACGTAGATCTGCCCGTCGACGATCTTCGCGCCCGTCCGGGTGGGGGTCGACGCGCCGGTCGGCGCCGAGACCGGGCTCGCGTACTGCCAGCGCGGCGCGGCGGCGGTGCCGGTGTTCTCCGACTGCGAGTTCGGGTAGAGGTTCAGCCGGTACAGGTTCGAGTACATGGTGACGAGCTGCGCCTCGGTGGCGCCCCGCACCTCGACCCGGCCGAGCCGGTCCTTCCAGGCCGCCGTCGCGGCGGCGTGGATCTGGTCGAAGCTCTTGCCGGTGACCTCGAGGTCGAGGTTGCGGCGGGCCTGGTCGACGGAGAGGAACGACGTGGCGAGGCGCATCGTCACCTCCCGCGACCCGGAGATGTCGAAGGTGGCCGAGGTCGCGGCGGACGCCGTCGGCGCCCGGTCGAAGGTGCCGGAGACGAACATCCGGCTCCGACCGGCCGACAGGCCGCTGCCGTTGTCGACCCAACCGGTGAACGTGCCGTCCGTGCCGATGGTGAACGTGCCGTTGTGGAAGACGAGGCTTCCGGTCGGCTGCCCGGTGGGGAAGGTGAACCGCATGATCCCGGCGTGGTCGGTGGGCGACATCTCCGCGATCAGGCCGTTCTGGAGCGTGACCCGGTAGAGGTCCGGCTGTGCCGTCTCGTCGTCGTGGGTGAAGGCGAGGGCACGACTTGCCGGCTGACCGGTGAGCGACCCGCCGCCGACGACCGGCATGACCGACATCTGGTTGCGGTCACCCATCCAAGGGCTGGGCTCGTGGGAGATCGCGAGGCCCTGGAGCATGGGCAGGTTGGCCTCGTTGTTCTTCCGGTGGTACTCGTACTCCCACGAGTCGGAGGTCGCGTCGGTCACCGGGGTGAAGAAGTTGAACCCGTTCGGTACGGCGGTGATCGGCAGGTTGTTGCCGCGCGAGAAGCCGCCCGTCGAGTTGGTGCCCCGCCGGGTGTCGACGTAGTTGGTGAGTTTCGAGCCGTCGATCGACGTCGGCGTGGCGGTCAGCTCGATGTCGTCGAGCCAACCCTGGAACCGGGTCTCGCCGGTGGCCTGCGGATTGTCGTACGCGAGCAGGATGCGGTCGATCGTCTTGCCGCGTGCGACGGTGCCCAGGTCGGCCTGCACCAGGTTCCACTGGTCGGCGAAGAGCACCTTCGAGGCACCCTGACCGGCGCCCGTGAGCGGGTAGCCGTGCTGGTCGGCGGCCGAGCGGCCACTCAGGTAACTGCCGTCGGTGAAGTGCAGGTCGACGGCGGTGTAGGTGGACGGGTAACGGCCGTCCCCGCCGGTGAGCTCGGGGAAGATCTTGTACGACAGTCGGGTCTGCGGCCCGACCGGGATGCTGACGTCGAAGAGCTTGTTGGTCGCGTACGACCGGCCGTTGCCCTCGGCGCCGCCGGAGTAGCGCAGGGCGGCCAGTCCGGTGAACCCGACGTCCGGCTTCGTGGTGTAGCCGCCGTTCGGGCCGGCGGTCGCCTCGCTGACCATGGGGGTGGCCGGCGGGCGGACGTCCGAGCCGTCGCTGATGTTCCAGTCGGCGAGCTGCACGAGCGAGTCACCGGAGTTCGCGGTGACGTTGAGCCGGTAGAAGCCGTAGGCGTCCGGGTTGGTGAAGCTGTACGTGTTGGTGGCGAAGCGTCCGCTGAACTTCTCGCCGGCGCGCTTGTCCAGGTCGGTCCAGGTGCTGCCGTCGTTCGACCCCTGGACGACGAAGTCCCGGGGGTCGCGGGTCGGCGCGTCGTTGGCAGCGGTCAGCGAGTAACGCCGCACTGTCGCCGGCGTGGCGAGCTGGTAGGTCACCCAGCCGCTGGACGCGAACACGAGCCACTTCGTCGACGGGTCGTCGTCGGCGAGGTTCGCGGCGACCTCGCGCGGCTTGTTCTCGTCGCTCGCGGTCACGGCGCTGACCTGGCCGAGCAGGCTGCCCGGCAGGGTGGCGACCTTGCCGCTGAGGTTGGCCTGCACGGGCTTTCCGGTCGGGCCGACCTCGACGGTGCTGGTGGCGGGCTGCGGGTCGGCGGATTCGAACGAGGAGGTGAAGTTGCCGGGGGTGGGGGCGGCGTTCGCCGGGGGCGTGGCGACGAGCAGGCCCAGGGGTAGCAGGGCTGTTGTCGTCGCCGCGATCAGGCGGCGCGAGAGTGGACGCGCAAGGGGGGTGTGCGACATGAGGGACGGAGCCTTTCGACTCGAACCGGGTCGAGTTCGTCGAACGTCTGGGCAGTGTGGAGTGGGTGGTGGGCCGAGCCTGACATCGTTGTCATGAGAGTTCGTGAGCAACGGGAGTCGGGCCTGTGGACTGCCGCTGATAGTTCCGGGCGCAACACGGCCGTGTCAACGGGTTGGCCGCGCCGAAACGGCAGCCGCCCGCACCGGGCCCCGGCCGCCGACGTGCCGGGCCTCGACGCCGTCGGATGACGTACGCCGAGGCCCGAGCACGGATCAGCAGTAGAGGTTGGCTCCGGCGGACACGCCGAGGATGCCGACGAACTGCTGGTACCTGGTGACGCGGCTCTGCACCTGGGCGGGGTTTCCGCCGTTGCACTCGATCGAGCCGTTGATGCTGCGGATGGTCTGACCGAACCCGGCGCCGTTGACCATCGCATTGTGGGCGGTCATGGTGCCCGGCCCGTTCTGGGTCATCCAGTACCAGATACCGGTCTTCCAGGCCACCGCGGCGTCGGTCTGCACCAGCCACGGGTTGGTCAGCAGCGGCAGGTTGAGCGCGTTGCCAGCGGCGTTGTAGTTGAAGTTCCAACTCAGCTGGATCGGCCCCCGCCCGTAGTAGGCGGCCTGCCCGGCGGGACACCCGTAGGGCTGGCCGGGGTCGCAGTAGTGCGGGTAGTTGGCGGTGTTCTGCTCGACGATGTGCACGAGCCCGCCGGTCTCGTGGTAGACGTTCGCCAGGAAGGCCGCGGCCTCCTGCCGCTGGACGGTGGAACTGCCACTCTTCACGAACGCCGGGTAGGCGCTGAGCGCGGCGACGAGACCGGAGTAGGTGTAGAAGGAGTTGCGACCCGGGAACATCTGGTTGAACTGGGCCTCGGTGACCACGAAGCCCCCCGGGTTGGTGGGCGGCGGGGTGGTCGGTGGTTGACCACCACAGGTGTACGGCTCCCAGTACCAGGTGCTGACAACGGGGTCGTACCCGGGATTGTCGTGCTCGGCGATGTAGTAGAGGCCGTTGGTGTACCGCATGATCGCCCCGGCGGCGTACCACGTCCCGGCGGCCCAGTTCGGGTAGGCGCAGGTCCCCCCGGTGGGTGGCGTGGTGCCGCCTCCGCACGCGCCGAGGTCCTCCCAGACGCCGGTCGTGCCCGGCGGGGCCTCGTTCTGGGTCCACCACTTCGCCCGGTAGTTGCGGCCGTTGTGGGAGACCTGCGCGTCTCCCCAGTAGACGGCCGAGGCCTGCCACGACGCTGAGCAGGCCGCCGCCGACGCGGCGGTGGCCGGGATGATCGCGACCAGTCCGCCGGCGACGATGAGCGCCGCCAGCGCGACCAGCGCGCGGAGTCTTGTCATGTGGTTGCTCCCTCCTCGGGCCCCAGTGGCCGAGATCCGAGCCGGATATCGACGCAAGTGACTCTAACATCATCTGTTCACAATCTTTACTAATCCATCACCCTCGAACGGTGACAACTCCGTCGCCGGCCGCCGATACTTCCGATGAATTTCCGGATCATGCTTCTCTCCAACGCTGCGGTTAGCGTCGATCGACTCCCCGGCGGATCAACCTCGGCGCAGTCGCAACTGGCCACGACACCTGCATGCACCACAAGCCGCCCTGCTCTGTTCCGGAGTGATTCCGGAACTTGTTGACGTGTTCGAATTCTCGCTGTAATACTCCGATCCACTGAGGTCGATGCGACAGCAGGCCGTGATCCACCCACCACCACACCGGTCCGGACTGCGCCGTCCGCCGTCCGGGTCTGCGAGAAGGGGCACCAGATGAGCAGACTCCTCCCCCGCACGGCCCTGTGGTCGAGGCGGTTGCGCGCGGCACTCGCCGTCCTCGCCACCGCGGTCGCCATGTGCGGCGTCGTCCTCGCCGCCACCTCGACCCCGTCGAGCGCCGCCACCTGCAACGGTTACGTCGGCCTCACCTTCGACGACGGCCCGACCGGCAGCACCAGCGCGCTGCTCAACGTGCTGCGCAACAACGGCGTACGGGCCACGATGTTCAACGTCGGGCAGAACGTCCAGAACAACAGGTCGGCCGCACAGGCACAGGTGGCTGCCGGCATGTGGGTCGCCAACCACAGCTGGAACCACGCCCACATGACCTCGATGAGCCAGTCCCAGATGCAGTCGGACCTGTCCCAGACCAGCTCGGCGATCCAGTCGGCGACCGGCAGCCGGCCGGTGCTGTTCCGGCCGCCGTACGGCGAGACCAACTCCACCCTGCAGTCGGTGGCGTCGTCACTGGGCATGCGCCAGGTGATCTGGGACGTGGACTCGCAGGACTGGAACGGCGCCAGCGTCAGCCAGATCGTGTCCAACGCGAGTCGACTCCAGGCCGGTCAGGTCATCCTGATGCACGACGGGATCCAGAACACCCGCGACGCCATCCCCCAGATCATGGCCAACCTGACCAGCCGCAACCTGTGCCCCGGCATGATCTCGCCGTCCACCGGCCGCGCGGTCGCGCCCGACGGCACGACCCCGCCGACCACCCCGCCGCCGACCACCCCACCGCCCTCCGGCGGCACCTGCACAGCGACCGCCACGACCCCCAACGTCTGGGGCGACAGGTACAACACGTCCGTGACGGTCAGCGGCGCCAGCACATGGACCGTGGTCGTGGCCATCACCTCGCCGCAGCGCGTCTCCACCGTCTGGAACGGCACCGCCACCTGGGACAGCAGCGGGACGGTCATGACCATGCGGTCCAACGGCAGTGGCAACACCTTCGGCTTCACCACGATGACCAACGGCAACAGCAGCGCCCGCCCACAGATCCGCTCCTGCACCTCGGGTTGACATCGCCCAGGTTGAGTCGTGCGCGGTGGGTGCGCCCGGCACCCACCGCGCACCTGGCGACCCGGCGCGCGGACCAGACCGCGCGCACACTGATGCGACACACCGTTACCGTTCAGTGCGCTTTAGTGCGCACACGATCGGTAGCCCCGCCTTGCGGTGGGACGGTCCCGGTCTGACCCGCGGGCGCGGTGCCGGGTAGACGCTTCACGGCCACCAGCCCCGCAAGCGGGGTCTTACGGTCGGCTCCACGTCCGTTTAGCGACTCCCGGCCACTCCGGTCGTCGGCTACATTCCGCGCGAGCGCGGCGAGGTTGAGTGCGGCGTTGAGATCCCGATCAAGGGTCAGGTCGCAGGTGGTGCAGGTATAGGTGCGCTCGGACAGGGCCAGCTTGGCTTTCACCGCGCCGCAGCCCGAACAGGCTTTGCTGGATGGATACCAGCGGTTGGCCACAATCAGTTGGCCACCGCTCCATTGGGTTTTATACGTCAACTGCCGCCGGATCTCGGCGAACCCCGTGTCAGCGATGTGTCGGGCCAGCTTGCGGTTACGCAGCATCCCCGCCACGTTGAGGTCTTCCACCACGACGGTGCCGTGCTCGCGGGCCAGCCGGGTAGTCAGCTTGTGCAGCCCGTCTCGACGTAGGTGCGCTACCCGGGCGTGGACGCTGGCCAGAGCGCGCCGCGTGCCCTCCCACCGTTTCGACTCGGCGCGCCGCACCCGCCAGTCCGGGCTGATACGACGTGACTGGCGGCGAGCCAGCCGCCGCAACCGCCGCGAAGCCTGGGCGAGGTGGCGGGGGTTAGCGACGACCTCCCCGGTGGACAGCACCGCGAGGTGCTTCACCCCCAGGTCCACACCCACCGTAGACGCTGGCGGCGCCGGGACGCATGGGGTGCGCTGCACCTCGCAGGTGAACGACACATACCAGCGCCCACCGTCGCGGCGCACCGTGGCGGACATGATCCGGGCCGTGCCATTGTCAAGGCGTCGGGCCAGCTTCCGGGCGGACTCGTGCAGCGCGAGCCGACCCAGTCGGGGCAGTACGACGTGCTTACGGTCCGGCTCCACCCGGATCGCGCCGGTGGTGAACCGCACGCTCGGCGTGGTGCGGCGCTTGGTCTTGCGGCGTGCAAACCCGACCGACCGCCCGGCACGCTTCCCGCCGCGGGAGTCCGACCAGTTCTTCATTGCGCGGGCGAGTCCGTCGAGTCCGGTGTTGAACGCCTCCTTGGAGCATTCCCGCCACCAAGGCGCCACCTCGTCCTTCGCGGAGTTCCATGCCTTTCGCAGCGCCGGCAACGTCCAGCCAGTCGCCGGCGTGAGGTCCGCCTCCGCGACGCCATAGGTGCGCTCGGCCGCGCGTTGGCCCATGACCGCCTTGATCTGGCCGAGTGCCCAGTTGTGGGCAACCCGGGCCGCACCCGCGTGCGCCAGCACCACGCGCTCCTGACGTGGGGTCAGGTCCAGCGCAAAACGGTACGCCTGGATCGTGTTCACGCCGACTCGGCCTCGGTGGCGGTTCGCACCGCACGGCGAGCCCGGTTCGCGGCCGCGCGACGCTCGTACAGACGCGCGCACAGCGACGTCAGGATCTCCGTCACGTCAGGCACCAGATCGTCATCGATCTCGGCGGGATCGACAACCAGCAGACGGCGGGCCTGCGCGGTCAGGGCCGCCTCGACGTACTCTGCACCGAACCGGGCGAACCGATCACGGTGCTCGACCACGATCGTCGACACGGCCGAGTCGCGCAGCAGCGCGAGGAACTTCCTTCGCTGGCCGTTCAGCGCCGAGTCAACCTCGGTCACCACCCTGTCCACAGGCAGGTTTTGGCTGGTAGACCACACAGTCACCCGGGCAACCTGCCGATCCAGATCCGGCTTTTGATCGCCCGAGGACACCCGGGCGTACACCACAGTCTGCGCGAAGTCGCGGGCAACGCCGGTCACCGGTTCGCCAACCATGATCAGACGACCAACCCGATACGTAGGAACAGGCAGGGCACCGGCTGCGTACTGCCGCCGAGCGGTGACGTATGCGACGCCGGTGGACGCAGCCCACTCCTTCAAATCGACACGATCACCATAGCAATGCAGATCGCGCCAAAGATCCCCCAACCGCTAGGTTCTGTCTCGCGGATCATGAATCTCGCTCGTTAGGCCTGTGTGGCACGAGGCGATCTGACGAACCATGAGTGGGCTGTGCTGGCGCCGC
>NZ_JBITGE010000035.1:0-51286 GCF_044456785.1 Micromonospora sp. NPDC050795
GGGGCCCCCCCCCGGGGGCGGGGGCCCCCGGGGGCACAACCCCCCCCGCCGGCCCCCGCCCCGCCGCCCCCCCCCCCCCCCGGCGCCCCCCCCCCCCCCCCCCGGGGGGGGGGGGCCCCGGCGGGGCCCCCCCCCCACCGTCAGTTCAGGAGCGGGAGCAGGTCGCCCCGTTCAGCGAGAAACTGGTCGGGGACGAGTAGGCCCCGCTCAGGGTGCCCTGGTAGCCGAAGCTGGCCGTGCCCCCCGGTGCGACCGACCCGTTGTGGCCGACGTTGCGGGCGGTCACCGTCGACCCGCTCTGGCTCACCGTGGCGTTCCAGGCGTTGGTGACCGTCTGCCCGCCGGGCAGGCTGTAGTTCAGCGTCCAACCGTTGATCGCGCTGGACCCGGTGTTGGTGATCTGCACGTCGGCCGTGAAGCCGTTGTTCCACGAGTTCGCCGTGTACTTCACCGCGCAGCTCGCGCCACCGCTCGGCGGCGGGGTGGTCGGGGGCGGGGTGGTGGGGTTGCCGCCACCGTTGACGTTGGCCGAGAACGAGGTCACCGCGAGGCCGACACCGCCCTGCCACGGCTCGAAGCCAGCCTGGATGCTGGTCAGGTACCAGGAGTTGGTGATCGCGCCCCGGTTACGGGTGTCGTTGATGAAGTCCAGCACGCTGAAGTTCAGGCTGGAGATCGCCGAGGACGCGACGTAGGAGATGACGTTGTTGGAGCCGTTGCTGCCCCGCCAGACCTCCCAGGTGCGGCCGGCCAGGTTCGTGGTGCCGACGACCGAGCCGATGGGCTGGATCGGACCCTGCCGGTTGAGCCAGATCATGATCTCCATCTGGTTCACCCCGTCCCGCTTGGGCGACGGGTCCAGCCAGATGTCGTACGACGCGTTGTAAGTGGCACCGCTGACGTAGCGGTAGGAGATGCTGCTGGTGGCGCTGCTGATCTGGCTCACCTGGATCGGCAGGTTCGTGCCGGGGGAGCAGTTGGTGTAGTGACAACCAAAGAACACCGAGGGGTACGCCGTGGGCGCCCCGTTGGTGGGGCTGCTCCCGTTCAGCGTGGTGATCTCGAAGCCGTTGCTGGTGGCGTTGATGCACTGCTGGGCGGTGGTGCCCCAGCGGTTGTTCTGCACCACGTAGCGGCCCTGGATGACTGTCGAGCCGTACTGCTCGCAGATCAGGGTGTCGGCGGAGGCGCTGCCCCCGAAGGCCACGGCCACCAGCGAACTGGCGACCAGCAACCCGGCGGCGGCCAGGGCCCGAAGTTGACGTTTCATGACACTCCTCGACTCGGCGCGTGCCGGGCGCCGGATGTGGTGGGGTGGTGCGAGAGCGCTCCCACGCTCAACGACACATTTACATGTCTGAAACTGGTGCGCAACCGTTCGCGTCGAACTGGTGAATTGTGAGGATTGCCATGCCCCGCCGGACGGCTGCCGACGGACGGCCAGCCAAGCGACTCGGGTCGCCGACGAGCGGCGGGGAGCGGACCGATTGGGCCTGGTGTGCGCCGATCGCTCCGAGTAGCGTGTTGCCTCCAACGCGTGCCGCTCCCCCTCCGGAGGCGTACACCACCATGGGTGGCTCCCCCCTGCGCATCCTCGTCGTCGGCGCGGGCATCGCCGGCCTGGCCGTAGCCCGGGCGCTGCGCCTGGCGGGCTTCCGGCCCGACGTCACCGACAAGCTGCCACCGGGGGAGTCCACCGAGACCGGTCTCTACCTGCCCGGCAACGCCGCCCGCGCGCTGCACCGGCTCGACCTGCACGACCCGGTCCGGCCGATCGGGCAGGTGATCCACCGGCAGCGGTTCTACGACGCCGCCGGCGCGCAACTCTGCGAGGTCGACCTCGACGCCCTCTGGGCCGGCGTCGGCGAGTGCCGGGCGCTGCCCCGGGCCGACCTGCACCGGGTGCTGCTCAGCGGTGCCGGCGGCGCCGTCCGGCACGGCGCCGAGGTCCGCACCCTGGAGCTGCTCCCGGGCGCGGTGGGCGTCACCTTCACCGACGGCACCACCACGGAGTACGACCTGGTCATCGGTGCCGACGGGCCACGCTCCTCGGTCCGCGCGCTGGCCGCGCTCGGTGGGCCGCCCCGCCCCGTCGGGCAGGTCGTCTACCGGGCCCTCCTGCGCGACGGCCCACCGGTCACCGAGTGGACCGCGCTGCTCGGCCAGCGCTCCGGGTTCCTGATGGTGCCGATCGGTGCCGGACGGCTGCACATCTACGCCGACGAGGCCGGCACCGAGGAGCCCGCCGACCCCCTCGCCCGGCTTCGGGACCTCTTCGCCGACTACCGCGGCCCGGTGCCCGAGGTGCTGGCGGCCCTCGACGAGGTGCACGTCGGGATCACCGACGAGGTGGAGTTGGGTCGCTGGTACCGGGGGCGAGTCCTGCTGGTCGGCGACGCCGCGCACGCCACCGCGCCGACGCTGTCGCAGGGTGCGGCAATGGCCCTTGAGGACGCCGTGGTGCTGGCCGAGTCGCTGCGCGCCGCCAACAGCGTGGAGGCGGCCCTGGTGGCGTACGAGAGTCGTCGCCGTCCGCGTACCCGATGGGTGCGGGACCGGACCCGGGACCGCAACCGCACCAGGGACGTTCCGCCGGCGCTGCGCGACCCGCTGCTGCGCGGACGCGGCGACCGGATCTTCGGGGAGCACTACCGGCTCCTGCTCGGCCCGCTGTAGGCCCGTAGTAGATCGTGTCACGCCACCCCACGCGGCGCTGCGACCTGCCGGGGACTATCCTCCTTGCGGATGACGGCCCGCCGATAACCAGCGTGTGCCGAGCGGGACAACCGAGAACCGGAGGCCACTCGTGACCACCGTCGCACCCAAGCCGGTCGTGACCCGGCCCTGGCCGGTCCGGGAGCCGGTCAAGGGGTCGGCCATCGCGCGGCTGCTGCGAACCACGGACGCGAAGCAGATCGGGATCATGTACATGATCACCGCGTTCGTGTTCTTCATGATCGGTGGCCTGATGGCTCTGGTCATGCGTGCTGAGCTGGCCCGACCCGGGCTGCAGTTCCTGTCGCCGGAGCAGTACAACCAGCTCTTCACGATGCACGGCACGATCATGTTGCTGTTCTTCGCGACGCCGATCGTGTTCGCCTTCGCGAACTACATCGTGCCGATCCAGATCGGCGCGCCTGACGTTTCCTTCCCCCGGCTGAACAGCTTCGCCTACTGGCTGTACCTGTTCGGCGGCACGATGGCGACCGCCGGATTCATCACCCCGGGTGGCGCCGCTGACTTCGGCTGGTTCGCGTACGCGCCGCTGAGCAGCGTCGAGCACTCGCCGGGCGTCGGCGCCAACATGTGGATCATGGGTCTGGCCATCTCCGGCCTGGGCACCATCCTCGGCGCCGTGAACATGATCACTACGGTGCTGACCCTGCGTGCGCCCGGCATGACCATGTTCCGGATGCCGATCTTCACGTGGAACATCCTGGTCACCAGCCTTCTGGTGATCCTGGTCTTCCCGCTGCTGGCCGCCGCGCTCTTCGCGCTCGCCGCGGACCGCATCCTCGGCGCGCACGTGTACGACCCGGCAACCGGTGGGCCGATGCTCTGGCAGCACCTGTTCTGGTTCTTCGGGCACCCCGAGGTCTACATCGTGGCGTTGCCGTTCTTCGGCATCATCAGCGAGGTCATCCCGGTCTTCTCCCGCAAGCCGATCTTCGGCTACAAGGGTCTGGTCGCCGCGACCGTCGCGATCGCCGCGCTCTCCATGAGCGTCTGGGCGCACCACATGTTCGCCACTGGCCAGGTGCTGCTGCCGTTCTTCAGCTTCCTGAGCTACCTGATCGCCGTGCCGACCGGTATGAAGTTCTTCAACTGGATCGGCACCATGTGGCGGGGCCAGATCAGCTTCGAGACGCCCATGCTCTGGGCGGTCGGCTTCCTGGTCACGTTCCTCTTCGGTGGTCTCACCGGTGTGCTGCTGGCCAGCCCGCCGATCGACTTCCACGTGTCGGACTCGTACTTCGTGGTGGCGCACTTCCACTACGTGCTCTTCGGCACCATCGTGTTCGCGGTCTTCGCGGGCATCTACTTCTGGTTCCCGAAGATGTTCGGCCGGATGCTCGACGAGCGCCTGGGCAAGGTGCACTTCTGGCTCACCATGATCGGCTTCCACACCACGTTCCTGGTGCAGCATTGGCTCGGCAACGAGGGCATGCCCCGTCGGTACGCCGACTACCTGCCCAGCGACGGCTTCACCACGCTGAACACGATCTCCACGATCGGCGCGTTCATCACCGGTATCTCCACGCTGCCGTTCATCTACAACTGCTGGAAGTCGTACAAGACCGGCCCGGTGGTAGAGGTGAACGACCCCTGGGGTCACGGCAACTCGTTGGAGTGGGCGACCAGCAGCCCGCCGCCGCTGCGCAACTTCGACCGGATGCCGCGGATCCGCTCCGAGCGGCCGGCGTTCGACGCGAAGTTCCCGGAGTTGGCGGCCGGTGGCCAGAGCCTGGCCGGCCCGCCGGAGGGTGGCGCCAAGCCGCTCACCAGCGAGTCGGACGGCGGAGCCAGCTACCGCGAGGACACCGCGAGCGACGTCGACCGGCACTGACGCTCAAGCTCAGCAGTACGACGGGCGCCGCCCCCGGGACACCGGGAGCGGCGCCTGTCGCCATTTCCAGCCACTGTCACTCCTACTGCTCGCCCTCGTCTCAGCTGCTCCCCATCGCTACCGAGGCCCGCTCGGCGTCGGTCCGGTCTGGCCCGGCTCGGCGTCGGTCCGGTCTGGCCCGGCCCGGCCCGGCCCGGCCCGGCCCGGCCCGGCTCGGCTCGGCCCGGCCCGGCCCGGCTCGGCTCGGCCCGGCTCGGCTCGGCTCGGTTTGGTTTGGTTTGGCCTGGTCAGGTTCGGCCCGGTGCAGCTTGGCCCCGGCTGGCCTGCTCGGCCCGCCTGGCGTCGCCGCGGCGCCAGGGCAGGCGAAGTCGCTAGTGAGCGTGATGTCTGTGAGTCATCACGATGACTCACAGACATCACGCTTAATGGCGTGTATGCCTGCCCACTGTCGGGCGGACACCGCGATCTGCAGTTATCCCGGCACACCGGGAACTGACCGGGCCGATGTAGCTACGTCAGATATTGAGCGCCCTTGGCCGACACCGCCCTGGCCTGCCCGCCCTGGCCTGCCCGGCCTGGCCCGCCTGGCCGGCAGCGCGCGGCCCGGTCTGGGCGGCCGCCCGGGGCGTGCCCGGCTTGGATGGCCCGGTCCGGGGCGGGCCGTTGGATCTGGGCCAGGCTGTCAGCGGGTGGTGAGGGTGAGGTCGGCCTCGGCGGGCGGCGGGGTGGCCGCTTCGGCGATGCGGCGGCGGCGGCGCAGCTCGATCGGGAGCACCACCAGGGTGACCAGCGCGCCGAGCGCCCCGGTCACCACGAAGCCCCACAGTGGCGCGCTGGCGTCGATCACCGCGCCGGCGAGCGGTGCGCCAACCGCGATGCCGACGGTGACCGCGGAACCGTGCAGACCCATCGCCTCACCGCGTACCTCGGCCGGAACCAGGCGGCTGACCGCGTCCGAGCCGGCCGCGATGGTCGGCGCGCAGAGCGCGCCGGCGGGGATCAGCGCCAGGCACAGCAGCCACCAGTGCGCCCCGCCCAGCCCCACCGGAATGGTGCACAGGGCCAGCGCGGCGGTCAGTGCCAGCGGGGAGAACGAGCGGTGTACGGCCCCGTAGGCGAAACCGCCGACCAGCGAGGCGACCGCCCAGATGGCCAGGACCACGCCGGTCCAGCCGACCTCGCCGCTGGCCCGCAGGACAGCGACCACCGCCACGTCGGTGCCCCCGAGCACCAGGGTCGCGGCCGCGCTGAGCGCCAGGATGGCGAGCAGTCGCGGCGTCAGCCACTCCCGGCGCGGCACCCGGCGTTGTGGGCCGGTGGGCTCGGTGGCCTCCCGGATCGGGGGGTTGACGACCCACAGAGCGATTCCGGCGGCGACGATGCCGCCACCGACCAGATACATGGTGGTCTGCGCGGAGATCGCGGTGACCAGGGCCACCGCCAACGCTGGGCCGATCATGAAGGACAGCTCCACCGACATCGAGTCCAGTGCGTAGGCGGGGCGGCGTTGGTCCTCGGGTACCAGCGCGGCGATCGACTGACGGACCACGGAGAAGATGGGCAGGGCCAGGGAGCCGGCCACGAAGGCGGCCGGCAGGAGCACGGGGTACGCCAGCGACGGCGCGGTGGACCAGAAGATCGCCTCAGCGATCGCGGTGAGCACCAGGACCGGGCGCAGTCCACGCCGGTCCACGAGTCGGCCGAGCAGCGGCCCACCGATCGCCGCGCCAACCGTGACCGCCGCCCCCACCAGACCGGCCGCCCCATAGCCCCGATCAAGATCGAGGACCACGTGAAACGTCAGTGTCACCCCGGTCGCGGTGAGCGGGATACGGGCGAGGACGGCAACCAGTAGCAGCGACCGCAGGCCGGGCAGGGCGAGCGCCCGCCGGTAAGGCTTCATGTTCACGTGGGTCCGTACCTCCGGCGACATCCTCGACCGGCGGCCGCCCCTTGGCCAACCAATTAGCGCCTCATGCGGCCCTGATCACAGGCTGGCCGTGCATGAGCACCCCAGCGCCCTCCATGGCGCGTAGGGCCACGTCGGTGGTCGCCGGGGCGACGGCGGCGGTCAACTCCAGCAGCACGGTGGTGGCGAAACCCTCCCGGGCGGCGTCCAGCGCCGTCGCCCGGACGCAGTGGTCAGTGGCTATGCCGACCACGTCGACCCGGTCCACGTCGCGCCGGCGCAGCCAGTCGGCCAGGCACTCGCCGTCGTCGGCATGGCCCTCGAAACCGGAGTACGCGGCCGCGTGCTCGCCCTTGTGGAAGATCGCCTCGACCTTCGCGGTGTTCAGTTCCGGATGGAACTCCGAACCGCTGGTACCGACCACGCAGTGCCGGGGCCAGGACTCCACGAAGTCCGGGGGATCGCCGAAGTGGGCACCCGGGTCGACGTGGTAGTCCTTGGTGGCGACCACATGTGTCCACCGGTCCGGCTCGGCGGCGAGTAACCGGGAGATGCCGGCGGCCACCCCTGCGCCGCCGGCGACGGCCAGCGAGCCGCCCTCGCAGAAGTCGTTCTGCACGTCCACGATGATCAGCGCGTTGGCCATCGGGGGGTTTCCTCTCTCCGCACGGTCGTTCGGTGCTGCTCGGGGGATGACTCAGCCAGCGGGTACGACGGTGACCGGCACGGCCGGGTCGCCGGCCGAGAGCTTCAGTCCCTCCCACGGGATGGAGATCAGGCACTCCCGCAGGTGCTCCCGTGACTCGTCGAGGGTAGGCAGCGGCACCGACTCGCCGGCGACCACGTACGACTGCTGGAGCAGGCGGTCGTTGGGCTGCCGGTCGGGAACGCCCTGCGGGACGATGACCTCTTCGGTGGCGGTGCCGGTCGGCTTGTGCCGGCGGACCGCCACCTTCCGGCCGCCGATGGTGGCCTTGTGCTCGGAGCGCTTCACGACCGGCCGGCCCTCGACCTCGACCAGTTTGTAGACCAGCCCGGCGGTCGGTGCCCCGGAGCCGGTGACCACGGCCGTGCCGGCGCCGTACATGTCCACCGGCTCGGCGGCCAGCGCGGCGATCGCGTACTCGTCCAGGTCACCGGAAACGATGATCTTGGTTTCGGTGGCGCCCAGCGAGTCGAGCAACTCCCGGGACTGCTGAGCGATCACCGCGAGGTCGCCGGAGTCGATCCGTACCGCCCGCAGGTCCGGCCCGGCCACCGCGATGGCGTTGCGGATGCCCTGGCTGATGTCGTACGTGTCGACCAGCAGCGTGGTGTCCTTGCCCAGCGTGGCGACCTGCGAGGCGAACGCCGCCCGCTCGTCGTCGTGCAGCAGGGTGAACGCGTGCGCTGCCGTGCCCGCCGTCGGGATGCCGTAGCGCGCGCCGGCGGCGAGGTTGGACGTGAACCGGAACCCGGCCAGGTACGCGGACCGTGCCGCGGCCACCGCCGCCTCCTCGTGTGCCCGACGCGACCCCATCTCGATCAGCGTCCGGCCCCGCGCCGCGGTCACCATCCGGGCCGCCGCGGCGGCCACCGCGCAATCGTGGTTGAGCACGGACAGCGCCACCGTCTCCAGCACCACGCATTCGGCGAAGCCGCCGGAGACGGTGAGGATCGGTGAACCGGGGAAGAACAGCTCACCCTCGGCGTACCCGTCGATGTCGCCGGTGAAGCGGTAGTCGGTGAGCCACGCCGCCGCCGTCTCGTCGACCACCCCGGTCCGCAGCAGGAAATCGACCTCGGTGGGGTCGAACCTGAAGTCGCGGATCAGCTCGATCAGCCGGGCCGTCCCGGCGACCACGCCGTACCGGCGACCGCTGGGCAGCCGGCGGCTGAACACCTCGAAGACACACCGGCGGTCGGCGGTGCCGTCCTTCAGTGCGGCGCTGACCATGGTCAGCTCGTAGTGGTCGGTCAGGAGCGCGGGGCGGTGGATGCTCACCGCCCCAGCCTAAGGTTCAGCTCGGGTCGCCGCCGTCGTGGCCCGGGATCGAGCGCAACGCCGCCCACAGTTCGGCCCGGCCGGTGACGCCGAGCTTGGCGTAGATCCGCTGGAGGTGGTTCTCCACGGTGCGCGCCGAGAGGTAGAGCCGTTCGGCGATGGCCCGGCTGGGAGCGCCGTGCGCGGCGAGGCGCGCCACCTGCCACTCCCGCTCGGTGAGCACTGGCGCGCCGGCCTGGAGCGCCGGCGTCCGGATCAGGTCGCAGCGCCCGAGCAACCCGGCGAGGCGTTCCCGGGCGTCGTTGGCGGCGGCCGAGTGTTGCCGGCGCAGCCGCTGGACGGCCTGGGAGGTGGCCTCTGCGGCGTAGACGGTCAACTCCAGGGCGGCGTAGTCGTCGGCGACCGCCAGCAGATCGGTGGGGGAGTCGGTCACCGCGGCGCGGGCGTGCCGGGCCAGCAGCGGCGGGAGCACCCCGTCGACCCGCTCGGAGAGCTCGGCGAGGCGCTGCGCGACGGTGCGGCGGCTGCCGTCGGAGCAGGTGGGGCCGACAGCCATGCCCGCCTGGTCGAGTCGGACGAGGTCGTGCAGGACATGCACCTCGTGACCGGCGAAGCCGTCGGAGCGCAGCCGGTCCACCAGGTCGCCGAGGTGTTTGACCGCGCCCGGCAGGTCACCCGAGGCGGCGAGCGACGCGCCCCGGGCCTGCTCCAGCCACGGGTAGAGCACCGCCATGCCCGGCGCGTGCGTGCGGTCGGCTTCGGCCATCGCCGCAACCGCCTGCGCGGCGTCACCGCGCAGCGCCGCCGCCTGGGCGCGTTCGGCCTGGGCCAGACCGGCGTAGACCCGGCTCGTGGCCAGCACCGCGCAGGCGCCCAGCGAGGTCCGCATGGCCGCGTCGCTCTGCCCACGCAGCCGGGCCGCGTACGCCTGGAGGATGGCCAGGTAGCCGGTGCCGAGGCGGAAGTCGCCGGCTCCGGCGAGGTCGGCGAACTCGTCGGCCACGATCGCGTCGATCCCGGCCAGGTCACCGGTGAGCATGAGCCGGGTGCCTCGGGCCAGTTCCAGGGCCAACTGGAGGTACGGCATGTCGTTGCGCCAGCTCGCCGCGGCCGAGTGCACCTGGGCGATCGCCGTACCGCTGCGGGTCAGTTCGCCCTGCGCGGCCTGGACGTACGCGATGGTGGAGCGGGCCAGCTCGCGGGCGGCGACGCCCGCCGCCGGACGGTCGAGCACCCGTCGGCTGAGCTGCACCGCGGTGGCCGTGTCCAGGCGGTGCAGGCGCATGATCGCCTCGAATGCGTGCACCCGGGACCGGTCGGCGGAGTCGCTGAGCTGCTCGGCCCGGCTCGCGATCTCCTCCACCGTGGACTCCCGGCTCAGCCCCCAGTAGCTGACCATGCCGCGTACGGTCAGCCACCGGCAGAGCCGCCGCTCGTCGCCGGGCTCGGGGGTGACCGCGTCGAGGACGTCGATCGCCTCGTCGGGCCGGTCGGCGAACATCAGGATGGTGGCCAGCAGCTCCGCCGCGTCGTAGCCGCCGTCGGTGTGCAGCGCGGCCCGCGCCAGGCGGGTCGCCAGCGGTACGTCGTAGCGGGTGAAAGCCTGCACCGCGGCGTCCAGCAGCAGAGCCGGATCCTGTGCGGTGCCCGAGTCGAGTCGCCAGACCGCTACCCGCAGCAGGTCGTCGCGTCGGCGTTTGCCGACCCGCTCGAGCAGCTCGGCGAGGTGTGCCTGAAGCCGGCGGGTGCGGCTGACCGGGCAGCGACGGCGCATCACCTCGCCGTAGAGCGGGTGTGCCAGCCGGACGTTGGTGCGCCGGTCGTGCTGGATGACGGTGATCAGCCCGCGCTCCTCGGCGGTCTCCACGTCCGACTGTTCGGCGGCCTGCCTCAGGAGGTGCAGGCCCAGTGGTTCGCCGAACGCGACCAGCTCGACGACCGCGCGGACGCCGTCGGTGAGTTTGCCGACCCGGGTGTCGATGAGGTCGGTCAGGTTGGGCGCCAGTTCCAGTCGCCCGGTCCACTTCCAGATCCCGTACGTGCGCTTCAACTCGGCGCTGCCGTTGGCGGCGTGCACCAGCTCGCGCAGCAGCAGCGGGTTGCCGGCCGACAGCCGGCCGAGCCGGTCGGCGGAGTTGGCGTCGACCGGGCCGCCCAGGATCGCCGCCAGCAGGTCGGTGGTCTCCTCCTGCGGCATCGGGGTCAGCTCGACGTGCTCGACCAGGTCGTCGGTCCAGAGTGCGCGGATCGGCAGCGGGATCTGCTCGCCGTCGCGCAGGGTGCCGACCACTGTGGCGTTCTCGGCGCGGGCGACGAGATGCACGAGTGCGGCCGAGGGCGGATCGAGCAGGTGGGCGTCGTCGATGGCGAGCACGATCCGTCGGCCGGCCGCCTGCTGTTGCAGCACGTTGAGCGCCCAGCGCAGGATGCCGGCGGGGGAGAGGCCCTGCGGCTGCTCGGCGGGGAGGACCTGGACGAGCCCACCGAACGGCAGTGCCGCGGTGGTGGCACTGGCGGCGATGGACCAGATCGCGAACCGGTCGGTGGGCAACGAACTCACGCCCTCCCGCAGCAGGCGACTCTTGCCGATGCCAGCGCTGCCGCTGAAGAAGAGCCCGCGGCCGGCCTCGCCGGTCACGGCCTCCAGCAAACGGTTGAGCTCATCCGTGCGGCCGACGAACTCCCATCGACTCATTCGCGCAGCATATCGACCGGAATCCGTCCGCGCCCGCACCGTCACCGTGCGAAGTTGAGTAATCGCACAATTACCGCTGAGTATTCGAGGCGTTCCGCCCGGTCGCCGGCCCGCCCGTAGTCTTCCGACATCCGGGTTGACGTACCGGAAATTTCGCGACCGGACCCCTGGTCACCTGCAACGGGAGGCACCTGATGAAGCAGGGCCCTCTCCCCTCGGTCGATTCGCCGGACGACATGACCGGCCCAGCAGACCTACCGACCTGCGGCCCCCTCCCCACCCGGGTCGGCGTGTCCGGCGCCGCCCCGGATGAGCCGCTCGGTGTGGTCGCCGTTGGCCCGGCGGGTGCCGAGCGGCGTGCTGTGCTGGCCACCCTGCTCGAGCTCGACCCGGTCATGCTCACGGTGCCGGCGGGCAGCTGGTTGGTGGTGCGCGACGCCAAGGTGCCCACCCGGGCGGCGTTCGTGCCCGGTTACCGGCAGCCGCACTCCTACGGCGCGGACCGGGACGCCGCCGGTCCGGCGTTGGCCCGCCCGCCCCGGCGTGTCGAGCTGAGCGTGCCCCAGCCGCTGCTGCGTCACTTCACCCTGGTCGACGTTCCGGACACCGCCACCCTCGGTGTGTCCGGCACCCGGGTGCTGCTCGAAGCGGTGGGCCGGGCCGGCGCGATGCTCTTCGTGATCGCCGCCGACCAGGCCTTCACCGCCGCCGAGTTGAACCTGCTCGCCGAAGTCGCCCCGACCTCGGTGGAGGTCGTCTTCGCGGTCACCCCGGGCGCGGCGGGGTGGGCTCCGCTGGCCGACGGCACGGCGACTACGGAGGGCGCGGGGGCGTCCGTCCCGCCGGTCGGGGGTGCGGAGACCGAGGTGGATGCGGTCGCGGTCACTGTGGAGGCGCATCGGGCGGCGCTCCTGGCCGCGGTGCCGGCGCTGGCCGGCGCGCGATGGTTCCCGGTCGACGGCGCCGACACTGCCGCCGACCTACGGCGGGCGCTGGTGGGTTGGGCGTCGCGTGAGGGGTTGCAGCGGGCCAGCGTCGACCCGCCGATCCTGCCGGGCCAGCAGGGCCGCGTGGCCGTGGCCGCCGATCCGGGTGACTGGTCCGAGCGGCTCGACCGCCACGCCCGCTCGTGTGCTCAGCGGATCCGCCAGCATCTCGCCCTGGAGTTGGCGAACATCCACCTTCGGGCCGTTCAGGAGATCGTGTTCGGAGTCGGCCTCACCGGCCTGCCGGATCTCCTCGACCGTGAGATGGCGGCGTTGTCGTTGTTGGCGACCGCGCAGTGCGACCAGGCGGTGCGCGGCATCATGACCGACGTCGCGTCCCAGGTGCTCGGCGCGCCGCCGGCCGAAGGCGTGCGCCGCCGGATCGCCACCGCTGTGCGGTACGGCTTGGCCGATCACCGGCCCGGCCACGAACTGGACAAGGTGCTGTTGATCACCAGCACGGCGGGCGTGGCCGAGTTGACCGGCCTGGAGGCGATCGACGCCGCCGCCAGCTATCCGATGGCGTCCCGGGACGAGGTGCTCCCGCCCATTGCGGTGGCGCTCTCCGGCGGGTGCTGGCAGCAGTGGCGTACGCCGGGCAACGGCGACCACAGCGCGGCGCGCGCCTGGTCCCAGCGGGCGGTGCGCGAGGTCGAGTTGGGGTTGTCCAGGGAGATCTCCCGACGGTTCGAGGTGATCCGCCTCTCGCTGGGCGTGGTGCTCTCCGATGCAGTCGATCACGGCATTCTGCTCGCCTGACGGTGCGCCCACCGGTTGGTCCGGGTCCGGGCCGGACCCCACCGCCGATGGCGTCCGGGGCGGGTCGGGAGGGCCCGGGGTGGGTGATCCGCGCCGGTCCGGCGTTCCGGTTCCTCGGTTCCGGGAAACCGGTGGCACGATGGGGGCATGGCGGCTCCGCAGGTTGCACCGGTCGAGACGCCGGACACTGACGAGGTGCCGGCGTCCGACCGGCAGTGGGTGACGATCGTGTGGGACGACCCGGTCAATCTGATGACGTACGTGACCTGGGTCTTCCAGAAGCTTTTCGGCTACAGCCGGGAGAGGGCCGAACAGCTGATGCTGGACGTGCACCACAAGGGCCGTGCCGTGGTCTCCACCGGTGCCCGCGAACGGATGGAGCACGACGCGTCGCAGCTGCACGCGTACGGGCTGTGGGCGACGGTGGACAGATCATGAGCATGTTCCATCGCCAGGCCGGTCACTACGTCGCCGTCTTCGCCGTCGACGAGGTGCGGGTGCTGCGCAAGGTCGCCTCCGAGGTGGTGGGTCTACTCACCGACGGCTTCGACCACACCGACCCGGTGGTCGGTCGGCTCTTTCCGGCGGTCTACCCGCAGGACGCTCCGGGCACCGCGGAGTTTCGTCGCTACACCGAGGGCGACCTGAAGACCGCGAAGATCGATCAGGCGGGGGCGATCCTGGCCGCGTTGCCGGACGAGGCCGGCGGCGAGGTGCGGCTGGACGCCGAGGCCGCCGAGGCGTGGTTGCGGGCGCTGAACGACGCACGGCTCGCGATGGGCGTCCGCCTGGAGATCAAGGACGGCACGGATCTGGGCGAGGAGCTGGACGATGCTGTCGCTGAGGACCCGGGTTCCAGCCGGGTGTTCCAGCTTTCGGTCTACGCCTATCTCGGGTATCTACAGGAGTCGCTGCTCAACGCCTTGATCGACTAAGGGTGACCGGCACCACTTCGGCCTGTGCCCGGCAGGCGTTAGGCTGGTGCACGTGCTGAGCATCGACCGGTCGATCATTGACGCGATCGTCGCCCACGCGCGCCGGGATCACCCAGACGAGGCGTGCGGCGTGGTCGCCGGTCCCGTCGGCAGCGACACCCCGACCCGGCACATCCCGATGGACAATGCGGCGCGGTCGATGACCTTCTACGAGTTCGACTCGATGGAGCATCTGCGCGTGTGGCGGGAGATGGACGACCGGGACGAGGAGCCCGTCGTCATCTACCACTCGCACACCGCCACCGAGGCGTACCCGTCGCGGACGGACGTCTCCTTCGCCGGTGAGCCGGGGGCGCACTACCTGCTCGTCTCGACCCGTGAGCCCGACTCGGAGGAGATCCGGTCGTTCCGGATCGTCGACGGCGTGATCACCGAGGAGCCGGTCCGTGTCGTGGAGGCCGGTGTCGACCCGCACGCCGTCCAGTCCTACATGTTCGGGCAGAGCCCGGCGACGGTCGATTACGAGTGTTCCGACCGCTGACCTGTCAGCGCCGCAGCCATCTCGTCCCGTCACCGTAGGCACACCCGATCGAGGAGTTCCCCATCATGGCCATTGAGGTTCGCATCCCCACCATCCTGCGCAGCTACACCGGCGGCGCCAAGGTCGTCGAGGGCACCGGCGACACGCTCGCCGATCTGCTCACCGACCTGGATTCCCGGCACGGCGGTCTGCGCGGCCGGCTGATCACCGACGCGGGCACGCTGCACCGCTTCGTCAATGTCTACGTCAACGACGAGGACGTCCGTTTCCTCGGTGCGCTCGACGCGAAGCTCTCCGACGGCGACAGCGTCACCATCCTGCCGGCGGTGGCCGGTGGCGCGTTCGGCTTCGCCGCCGCAGCGGCGATCAGCTCGCACAGCGCCGCCGCAGCGGCGATCAGCTCGCACAGCATCAGTTCGCAGGGTGCCGTCGGCGCGGTGGCCCGCGACGCCGTCGCGGCTCGCTGAGGTCGGCCGCCATGGCGCGGTACGACAGCCTGCTCGACGCCTGCGGGGGTACGCCGCTGGTCGGCCTGCCCCGACTGTCCCCGACGGCGCCCGAGGGGGCCCCTCCGGTGCGGCTCTGGGCCAAGCTGGAGGACCGCAACCCGACCGGCAGCATCAAGGACCGCGCGGCGCTGTTCATGGTCCGGGCGGCGGAGGAGGCTGGCCGGCTCCGCACGGGTGACACCATCCTCGAGCCGACGAGCGGCAACACCGGCATCTCGTTGGCAATGGTGGCGAAGATGCGCGGCTACCGGCTGGTCTGTGTGATGCCGGAGAACGTCTCCACCGAGCGGGTGCAGCTGCTCCGGATGTACGGAGCCGAGATCATCTTCTCGCCGGCGGCGGGTGGTTCCAACCAGGCGGTCGCCACGGCGAAGCAGATCGCCGTCGAGCACCCCGACTGGGTGATGCTCTACCAGTACGGCAACGAGGCGAACGCGCGGGCGCACTACGAGACGACCGGGCCGGAGCTGCTGCACGAGCTGCCCAGCATCACGCACTTCGTGGCCGGGCTGGGCACCACCGGCACCCTGATGGGCACCGGGCGTTATCTGCGGGAAAAGGTCGAGGGCATTCAGATCGTGGCTGCCGAGCCGCGCTACGGCGAGTTGGTCTACGGGCTGCGCAACATCGACGAGGGGTACGTTCCGGAGCTCTACGACGCCTCGGTGCTCTCCCGGCGGTTCTCGGTCGGCACCCGGGACGCGGTGTTGCGTACCCGCCAGTTGGTGGAGGTGGAGGGCATCTTCGCCGGCTTCTCCACCGGTGCGATCCTGCACGCCGCTTTGGCGGTGGCGCACGAGGCGGTGCGCGACGGCCGGCGGGCCGATGTGGCTTTCGTGGTCTGCGACGGTGGGTGGAAGTATCTGTCCACCGGCGCGTACGGCGGCACCCTCGCTGACGCCGAGGACGCCCTGGAGGGGCAGCTCTGGGCCTGACCGATCTGGTCTGCCGACTATACGGGCCGTCGACGAATGTCGACGGCCCGTACGCGTCGTGAGGTACCGCGAGCAGGTGTCACGTTCGTGACAACTTCCGTTGGATGATTCTTGCTGCCGGGTGCGCCAGCGTAGGCTGCGCAGCGTGGCGTACGCGTCGGTAGAGATCATGGCTGGGACTATCGCCGGCACGGGTGCTACTGACAGTGACAGCGAGACCACTCGATGCGACTGACCGTTCTGGGGAGTGCCGGCAGTTTCCCTGGCCCCGAGTCGCCCTGCTCGGCCTACCTCGTCGAGGCCGACGGTTTCCGGCTCCTGGTCGACTTCGGCTCGGGGTCGCTGTCCAGCCTCCAGCGGTACGCGGGGTTGCACGCCCCGGACGCCATCCTGCTGACCCACCTGCACTGTGATCACATGTTCGACGCCGTGCTCTACGTGGTGGTGCGCCGGTACGCCCCGGACGGCCCCTACCCGGCGCTGCCGGTGTACGCGCCCGCCGGCGCGCCGGACCGGCTCAGCGCCGCCTACGGGGACGACGGTTCGGTGGAGGACGTGTACCAGTTCTACGCGCTCCAGCCGGGCACCTTCCCGATCGGCCCGTTCGCCGTCACCGTCGACCGGGTCAACCACCCCGTCGAGACGTACGGTGTGCGGCTGGAGCACGAGGGCCGTTCGCTGTGCTACTCGTCGGACACCGCGCCCTGCGAGGCGCTGCTGCGGCTCGCCCAGAACGCCGACGTGTTCCTCTGCGAGGCCAGTTACCTCGACGGCGTGGACAATCCGCCGGATCTGCACCTGACCGGCCGGGAGGCCGGCGAGGCGGCGACCAAGGCCGCTGTGGGTCGACTGCTGCTCACGCACCTGGTGCCCGCCTGGGGCAGCGAGGCGCACACGTTGGAGTCGGCCGCCGCCGCGTACAGCGGGCCGCTCGAGGTGGTCCGGCCCGGCGCCAGCTACGACATCTGACGCACCGGGTCCCGGTTCCCGGGTTCGGGCAGCGGTGTTGTGCCGTACTGTTCGCCGGCCCGTCAGCGGGCGGTCGTCTGACGCACCAGTGGCACGCGCACGGTGTGGGCATGCGGATCGCCATCGTGACCGAGTCGTTCCCACCTGATGTGAACGGCGTCGCGCACTCCGTGGTGCAGACGGCGGAGCACCTGCTCGATCGTGGCCATGAGCCGGTGGTCATCGCCCCCGCCCCACCGGGTGCCGGCCGGCAGGGCATCGACCGGCTGCCGTACCCGGTGGTGCGCATCCCGAGCGTGCCGTTGCCCCGCTACCAGGGCTTCCGACTGGGTGTGCCGACCACCGCCCGATTGACCGGGGCGCTGCTGTCGGCCGAGCCGGACGTGGTCCACCTGGCCAGTCCGTTCGTCCTGGGTGCCCGGGCGGCCACGCTGGCCAGCCGGCACGGGTTGCCCATGGTTGCGGTCTACCAGACCGATGTGGCGGCGTACGCGCGGGCGTATCGGGTCAGTTGGGGCGAGGCGGCGGCGTGGCGGCGGATCCGCGAGATCCACAACTCGGCGCAGCGCACCCTCGCCCCCTCCACCCGGGCCGCCGCCGACCTCATCGCGAACGGGGTGCAGCGGATCTGGCTGTGGCGGCGCGGTGTGGACGCGGTCCGTTTCGATCCGGCCAAGCGGTGTACGGCGTTGCGGGACCGGCTGGCACCCGGGGGTGAGCTGCTTGTCGGCTACGTCGGCCGGCTCGCCCCGGAGAAGCGGGTGGAGTTGCTGGCGGCGACGTCCCGACTGCCCGGCGTACGGGTGGTGGTGGCCGGCGACGGCCCGACCCACCGCCAGTTGGCGCGGGAACTGCCCGGGGTGAACTTCCTGGGGGTGCAGCAGGGCGAGGACCTGGCGCGGCTCTACGCCAGCCTGGACCTGTTCGTGCACACCGGACCGCATGAGACCTTCGGGCAGACCATCCAGGAGGCGCTGGCCTCCGGGGTGCCGGTCGTGGCGCCGGCCAGCGGCGGCCCGGTCGACCTTGTCGACCACTGTGTGACCGGGCTGCTGGTGCCGCCGAACGACGGCGACGCGCTCGCCGCGGCGGTGGCCGAGCTGGCCGGCGACGCCGATCGGCGGCGGGCCTACGGGCTGGCCGCCCGGGTCGCGGTCAGTCGCCGCAGCTGGGCGGCTGTCGGCGACGAACTGATCGGGCACTACCACGCCGTACGCGCGGTTTCCGCCACCGTCGGCCTGCCGGCCGCCTCGTGACCGGAGCGGCCGGTGGGCTGCGGATCGTGCGGCTCGCCAACTTCGTCACGGAACGCTCCGGCGGCCTGCGGACCGCACTGCGGCACCTCGGGGAGGGTTACCGGGCGGCCGGGCACGAACCGGTGCTTGTGGTGCCCGGCCAGCGGGCCGCCGACGAGACGTACCCGTGGGGGCGGGTCGTCACGGTGCCCGGCCCGGAGCTGCCCGGCAGCGGCGGTTACCGGCTGCTGGCCGGCCGACGCCGGTTGGCTCGGCTGCTCACCGACCTGGCGCCGGACCGGTTGGAGGTCTCCGACCGGTTGTCGCTGCGCTGGACGGGTCAGTGGGCGCGGGCCCACGGGGTGCCGTCGGTGATGGTGTCGCACGAGTCGCTGACCGGGCTGCTCGGCCAGTGGGGGGTGCCGGACGCGCTGCGCCGCCCGACCGCCGACCGGCTCAACCGGGCGACCAGTCGGGCGTACGACCGGATCGTCTGCACGACCCGGTGGGCGGCCGAGGAGTTCCACCGGATCGGCGCCGACAACGTCGATCTGGTGCCGCTCGGGGTGGACCTGGACACCTTCAGCCCGCACCGTGCCGACCCCCTGGTGCGCGAGCGGTACGCCGACGACCGCGAGTTGCTTCTGGTGCACTGCGCCCGGTTGTCCCCGGAGAAGCGGCCGGAGTTGGCCGTGCAGACCCTCGCCGAGCTGCGCCGGTTGGGCGTACCGGCGGTGCTGGTGATGGCCGGCGACGGCCCACTGGGCGGCGCGCTGGCCCGGCGGGCGGCGGGGCTGCCCGTCACGTTCACCGGTTTCCTGCCGGACCGCGCCGCGGTGGCCGCGTTGCTGGCCAGCGCGGACGTGGTGCTGGCGCCCGGCCCGGTGGAGACCTTCGGTCTCGCCGGCCTGGAGGCGCTGGCCTGCGGCACTCCGGTGGTGGTCAACGCGGCCAGCGCGCTACCCGAGGTGGTCGGCGGGGCCGGCCTGGCGGCGTACGGCTCGGGGGTCTCGATGGCGGCGGCGGTGCGGCGCCTGGCGGCCCGACCGGAGGCGCAGCGGCGGCGGGCCGCCCGGGCACGGGCCGAGGAGTTCGGCTGGCCGGCCGCGGTCGCCGGGTTCCTCGGTGTGCACGGCGCGGACGTTCTCCGGGGCACCCCGGGCGAGGTGCGCAGCCGCACCGCATAGGGTGCAGGGATGGCGCGACCTGACGGGCGAGGGCCCTCTCAACTCCGACCGGTGACCCTGACCCGAGGCTGGAGCACCCATCCGGAGGGCTCGGTGCTCGTCGAGTTCGGCGGCACCCGGGTGCTCTGCACGGCGAGCGTCACCGAGGGGGTGCCCCGCTGGCGCAAGGGCTCCGGGCTCGGTTGGGTGACCGCCGAGTACGCGATGCTGCCCCGGGCCACCAACACCCGCTCCGACCGGGAAAGCGTCAAGGGCCGGGTCGGTGGCCGTACCCATGAGATCTCCCGGTTGATCGGCCGTAGTCTGCGGGCCAGCATCGACCTCAAGGCGCTCGGCGAGAACTCGATAGTGCTCGACTGCGACGTGCTCCAGGCCGACGGCGGCACCCGCACGGCCGCGATCACCGGCGCGTACGTCGCGTTGCACGACGCGGTGAGCTGGCTCGCCGCCCGCAAGTCGTTGGCCGGTAAGCCGGAGAAGGTGATGCACCGCTCGGTGGCCGCGGTCAGCGTGGGGATCATCGCCGGGGAGGCCCGGCTCGACCTCTGCTACGAGGAGGACGTCGCCGCCGAGGTGGACATGAACGTGGTGTGCACCGGCACCGGCGACTTCGTCGAGGTGCAGGGCACCGGCGAGGCGGGCGTGTTCGCCCGCGACCAGCTCGACGCCCTGCTCGACCTGGCCGTCGCCGGCTGCGCCGAGTTGGCCGAAGCCCAGCGGAAGGCACTCGCATGAACAAGGTCCTGCTCGCCACCCGTAACCGTAAGAAGCTGGTCGAGCTTCAGCGGATCCTGGACGGCGCGCTCGGCGCGCACCGGATCGCCCTGCTCGGGCTGGACGACATCGAGCAGTACGCGGAGCTGCCGGAGACCGGCCTGACCTTTGGCGAGAACGCGCTGATCAAGGCGCGGGAGGGCTGCCGGCAGAGTGGCCTGCCGACCATCGCCGACGACTCCGGGCTCGCTGTCGACGCGCTCAACGGGATGCCAGGGGTGTTCAGCGCCCGCTGGTCCGGCCGGCACGGCGACGACCGGGCCAACCTCCAGCTTGTGCTGGACCAGATCGGCGACGTGCCCGACGAGCAGCGGGCCGCCTCGTTCGTCTGCACCGTCGCGTTGGTGCTGCCGGGCGGCAAGGAGCACCTCGTCGACGGCCGGCAGTCCGGTCGGGTGCTGCGCGCGCCGCGCGGTGACGGTGGGTTCGGCTACGACCCGATCTTCCTGGGCGACGGACAGGACCGGACCAACGCCGAGCTGACCCCGGCGGAGAAGGACGCCATCAGTCACCGGGGCAAGGCGTTGCGCGAGCTGGCCAAGCTGATCGCCAAGGTGCTGCCGCCCGCCGCCTGACCCGCGGCGGACGACAGCGACCCGCCGGAGGTCAGCCCAGCGGGCCGACCTCCCGTTCGATGGCGGCGCGCAACTCGGGCCCGGCGACGACGGCACGGGCCGCCTCCATCACCGGGGCGAGGAACACGTCCGGGCCGGGCTCCCCGGCTGCCGTACCGAGCGCGGCGACGGCCGCCCGGCCGGCCGGCGACGGCTCCAGCGGGGCGCGCAGTTGGAGGCCGCGTACGCCGGCCAGCAGCTCCACCGCGAGCAGGCTGGTCAGGTTGTCCAGGACGGTGCGCAGCTTCTTGGCGGCGGCCCAGCCCATCGAGACGTGGTCCTCCTGCATTCCGCTGGTGGGCAGCGAGTCCACCGAGGCGGGGGCGGCCAGTCGACGGTTCTCGGCGACGATCCCCGCCGCCGTGTACTGGGCGATCATCAGCCCGGAGTTGACACCGGCGTCGGGGGAGAGGAACGCCGGCAGTTCCCGGGAGCGGGTGACGTCGAGCAGCCGGTCGACCCGCCGCTCGGCGATCGCGCCCACCTCGGCGGCGGCGATGGCGAGGAAGTCCGCGGCGAAGCCGAGCGGTGCGCCGTGGAAGTTCCCGGTCGACTCGACCCGGCCGTCCGGCAGCACCACCGGGTTGTCCACAACGGACACCAGCTCCCGGCCGGCGACGGTGCGGACGAAGTCCAGGGTGTCGCGGGCCGCGCCGGCCACCTGCGGCGCGCAGCGCATCGAGTACGCGTCCTGCACGGCGTGCGCCAGGTCGTCGCGGTGCGAGTCCATCACCCGGGAGTCCTGCAACAGGCGGTGGATGTTCGCCGCCGACGTCGCCTGACCGGGGTGTGGGCGGATCGCGTGCAGCTCGGGCAGGAACGGCCGCTCCGAGCCGAGCATCGCCTCGATGGCCAGCGCGGCCGTCACGTCGGCCATGGCGAACAGGTGCTCCGCGTCGTGGATGGCCAGCAGCAGCATGCCGAGCATGCCGTCCGTGCCGTTGATCAGCGCCAGCCCCTCCTTGGCGGCCAGCTCGATCGGCTTGAGCCCGGCGGCGGTCAACGCGTCGGCGGCGTCCTGCCGTTCACCGGCCGGGCCGAGCACCCAGCCCTCGCCGAGCAGTACCAGCGCGCAGTGCGCCAGCGGCGCCAGGTCACCGGAGGCGCCCAGCGAGCCGTGCTCCGGGACCCACGGGGTGATGTCGTGGTTGAGCAGGTCGACCAGCGCTTCCGCGACCAGCGGCCGGACCCCGGAGCGGCCCAGGGCGAGGGACCGGACGCGCAGCAGCATCATGGCCCGGACCACCTCGCGCGGCATCGGGGCGCCCACCCCGGCGGCGTGCGAGCGGATCAGCGCGTGTTGCAGCTCGGCCCGCCGCTCCGGCGCGACGAAGGTGTTCGCCAACGCGCCGAACCCGGTGGAGACCCCGTAGACGGGACGGCCCGACGACTCGATGCCGTCCACGATGGCCCGGCTCGTCGCCATCGCGTCGATGGTGGCCGGGGCGAGGACGACGGTGGCGGTGCCGCGGGCCACCGCGAGCACGTCGTCGGCGGAGACTCCGGTGGGCTGGATGGTCACGTGCGTCATTGCGGAACTCCGTTGCGTATTACCTGGCGGATCAGGGGAACACCGGGCCGGTAGGCCAGGTGCAGGTGTGACGGCGCGTCGAGGACGACGAGGTCGGCCCGCGCGCCGGGGGTGAGGACACCGATGTCGTCGCGGCGCAGCGCCCGTGCGCCACCGGCGGTGGCGGCCCAGACCGCCTCCGCCGGGGTCATCCGCATCTCGCGGACCGCGAGGGCCACGCAGAACGGCATCGACGAGGTGTACGACGAGCCGGGGTTGCAGTCCGTCGCCAGCGCCACTGTGACACCGGCGTCGAGCAGCCGGCGGGCATCCGGGTAGGGCGAGCGGGTGGAGAACTCCGCGCCGGGCAGCAGGGTCGCCACGGTGCGGGTGCCCGACCCGTCGCTGTGGGCCGTGTCGGCCAGCGCGGCCACGTCGGCGTCGCTCAGGTGGGTGCAGTGGTCGACGCTGGCCGCGTCCAGCTCCACACCCAGTTGCACCCCGGGGCCGGGGCCGAGCTGGTTGGCGTGCAGCCGTACGCCCAGGCCGGCGGCCTGACCGCAGGCCAGGATGGCGCGGGCGTGGTCCACGTCGAAGGCACCCCGCTCACAGAACACGTCGATCCACTTCGCGTACGGAGCGGCGGCGGCCAGCATCGGCCCGCAGACCAACCCCACGTAGTCGTCGGGGCGGTCGGCGTACTCGGCGGGCACCACGTGCGCGCCCAGGAAGGTGGTCTCGGTGCTGGTCTCGGCGGCGATCCGCAGCGAGCGGGCCTCGTCGGCGACGGTCAGGCCGTACCCACTCTTGATCTCCATGGTCGTGGTGCCCTGGCGCAGCGCCTCCCCGCGCAGCCGGCGCACCGTGGCACGCAGTTCCTCGTCGGTGGCGGCCCGGGTGGCACCGACGGTGGTCCGGATGCCGCCGCCGGTGTAGGGCTGACCGGCCATCCGGGCGGCGAACTCGGGGGCCCGGTCCCCGGCGAAGACCAGGTGGGCGTGGCTGTCCACGAACCCGGGCAGCACGGCGGCACCACCGGCGTCGACGTGATGGTCGGCGGCCGGCGCGTACGCGGACGGCCCGACCCAGACCACCCGACCCGCCTCGACCAGCACGGCGGCGTCGCGGCGGATGCCGAGCGGGCCCTCGCCGGCACCGTTGGTGACCAGTTCCCCGATGTTGTCGACGAGCAGGCTGCCGCTCATGCGGGCGTCACCGCCTCGATCGCGGACGACAGTTCGACCGGCACGTCGACGGTCAGGTGCCGGCCCTCGGCCACCACCACCCGGCCGTCCACCACCACCTGCTCGACGTCCGCCGCGCCGGCGGCGAAGAACGCGCCCACCGGCGGCACCCCGGCGGTGCGGGCGCTGTCCAGGCGTACCGTCACCAGGTCGGCGCGGGTGCCCACCGCGATCCTTCCGGCGTCGGCCCAGCCCAGCGCGGCGTGCCCGGCGACGCTGGCCGCGTTCAGCAGGTCGAGCGGCGCGAAGTGGCCGCGCCGGCGGGTCCGCAGCCGCTCGTCCAGCTCGACGGCCCGAGCCTCCTCGAACAGGTCGATCACGGCGTGGCTGTCGCTGCCGAGGCTCAACCGGATGCCGGCGTCGGCCATCAGCCGGGCCGGGCCGATGCCGTCGGCGAGGTCCCGCTCGGTGGTCGGGCAGAGGCACACCCCGGTCCGGCTGTCGGCCAGCAGGGACAGGTCCGCGCTGGTGGGGTGGGTGGCGTGGACGGCGGTGGTGTGCGGCCCGAGCACGCCGTGCTCGGCGAGCAGCGCGGTGGGCGAGTGCCCGTGCACGGCCCGGCACTCGTCGTTCTCGGCGGGCTGCTCGGAGAGGTGCACGTGCAGCGGCGCCTGCCGCTCCCGGGCCCAGTCGGCGACAGTGCGCAACTGGTCGGCCGGGACGGCCCGCACCGAGTGCACGGCCGCGCCGACCCGGACGTGCGGGTCCGTCGGTTGGAACGCCGCGGCCCGCTCGGCCCAGCGGCCCGCGTCACCGTCGCCGAAGCGGCGTTGCGGCCCGGCGAGGGGCTGACCGTCCACGCTGGAGGTCAGGTAGCAGGCGTCCAGCAGTGTGAGCCGGATCCCAGCGTGCGCGGCGGCTTCCACCAGCGCCGCGCCCATGGCGTTCGGGTCGTCGTAGGCGCCGCCGTCCGGTCGGTGGTGCAGGTAGTGGAACTCGCCCACGCAGGTGATCCCGGCGAGCGCCATCTCGGCGTAGACGGTCCGGGCCAGCGCGAGGTAGGTGTCCGGGTCCAGCCGGTCCGCGACGGCGTACATCTGGTCCCGCCAGGTCCAGAAGTCACCCCGCCCGGCGTGGGTACGCCCACGTAGCGCCCGGTGGAAGGCGTGCGAGTGCACGTTGGCCAGGCCCGGCAGGGTGAGGCCGGGCAGTGGCACCGCGTCGGCGTACACCTCGACCCCGGCCTCCGGTCCGTGCGCTCCCAGCAGCGGCGTCACCGCCGTGATCCGGCCGTCCTCGACCTCGATCAGCACGTCGGGCGTGGGTTCGGCGTGCTCGGGCAGCCAGGCGTACTCGGCGAGCCAGCGGTTCGGTGTCACCGGCATGTCAGCTCCTCCAGCACCCGGGCCAGCGCCCGTACCCCGGCGGCGCAGTCGTCGTCGGTGGCGGCCTCGGCGGGGGAGTGCGAGACGCCGGTCGGGTTGCGCACGAAGAGCATCGCGGTGGGCAGGTACGCGGCGAGCACCCCGGCGTCGTGCCCCGCGCCGGTGGGCAGCACCGGCGCGTCGAGCAGCGTGGCCAGCCGCTCGGCCAGCCCGCCGTCGAACGCGACCACCGGGGTGGCCGACTCCTCGGTGACGGTCACGGTCGTACCGTCGCGGCGGGCCCGCTCGGCGAGCTTCCCGCGTACCGCGTCGACCAGCCCGGTCAGCGTCTCGGGGTCGGCGGCCCGGGCGTCCAGCCAGCCGGTCACCTTCGACGGGATCGCGTTGGTGGCGTTGGGTTCGACGGCGACCCGGCCCACAGTGGCGTGCGCGCCGCGCAGCCGGGCCTCCTTGTTGGCCGCCAGCACCGTGAACGCGTAGGTCAGCATCGGGTCGCGGCGGTCGGCCATCCGGGTGGTGCCCGCGTGGTTGCCCTCGCCGACGACGTCGAAGCGCCACCGGCCGTGCGGCCAGATCGCACTGGCCACCGCTACCGGCGCGTCCGTGTCGACGAGCGCGCGGCCCTGTTCGACGTGCAACTCCACGAACGCGCCGAACCGGTCCAGCAAGTCCGGGCGGGCGCCCGCCGGCCGGTCGCCGAGCGCCTCGGCGAAGCTCACCCCGGCCGCGTCGCGCAGGCCGGCCGCGCGTTCGACCGACAGCGCCCCGGTGAGCAGTCGCGACCCCAGACACGGTACGCCGAAGCGCGCTCCCTCCTCCTCGACGAAGGCGCCCAGCACCAGCGGTCGGCCGGGGGTGACGCCGGCGGCGCGCAGCTCGTCCACGGCGAGGAACGCGCTCACGATGCCGAGGGGCCCGTCGTACGCCCCGCCGTGCGGCACCGAGTCGAAGTGGCTGCCGGTGAGCACCGCGTCGGACGCCTCCGGGTCACCCCAGTGGGCGAAGAGGTTGCCGTTGCCGTCCTCGGTGACCGGCATGGCACGGTGCTCGGCCTGCGCCCGGAACCAGGCGCGCAGCTCCCGCTCCGGCTCGGTCAACGCGTACCGCAGATACCCGCCGCTGTCGGCGTCCCGCCCGACCGGCGCGATCTCGTCCCACAGCGCCCGGAACCGGGCGGAAAGGTCGTCACTCACGCAGGGTCCCCCTCCGTCATCGGTACCCGGACCCCGGTGCGGTCGGCGACCTCGCGGGCGCTTTCGTAGCCGGCGTCGACGTGCCGGATGACGCCCATCGCCGGGTCGTTGGTGAGCACCCGCTCGATCTTCTGACCGGCGAGGGCGGTGCCGTCGGCCACGCACACCTGCCCGGCGTGGATCGACCGGCCGATGCCCACCCCGCCGCCGTGGTGGATGGACACCCAGGACGCCCCGCTTGCCGTGTTGACCAGGGCGTTGAGCAGCGGCCAGTCGGCGATGGCGTCGGAGCCGTCGGCCATCCCCTCGGTCTCCCGGTACGGGCTCGCGACGCTGCCGGTGTCCAGGTGGTCCCGGCCGATCACCACCGGGGCGGAGAGTTCGCCGGAGGCGACCATGTCGTTGAACCGCACGCCCGCCCGGTCCCGTTCGCCCTGACCGAGCCAGCAGATCCGGGCCGGCAGGCCCTGGAAGGCGACCCGCTCACCGGCCAACTTGATCCACCGGGCCAGCGACTCGTTCTCAGGGAACAGGTCGAGGATGGCGCGGTCGGTGGCCGCGATGTCGGCCGGGTCGCCGGAGAGCGCCGCCCACCGGAACGGACCCCTGCCCTCGCAGAACAACGGCCGGATGTACGCGGGCACGAAGCCCGGGAAGTCGAAGGCGCGCTGATAGCCGCCGAGTTGCGCCTCACCCCGGATCGAGTTGCCGTAGTCGAACACCTCGGCGCCCGCGTCGAGGAAGCCGACCATCGCCTCGACGTGCCGGGCCATCGACGCGCGGGCCCGGTCGGTGAACTCGACCGGCTTCGCGGCGGCGTAGTCCCGGGCCTCGGCCAGCTCCACCCCCACCGGCAGGTACGCGAGTGGGTCGTGCGCGCTGGTCTGGTCGGTCACGATGTCGATCTCTACGCCCCGGTTCAGCAGGTCCGGGAAGACCTCGGCGGCGTTGCCGACCACGCCCACGCTCAGGGCCCGGCGCTCCCGCTTCGCGGCGCGGACCCGGGCAATCGCGTCGTCCAGGGAGTCGGCGACCTCATCCAGGTAGCGGTCGTGCACCCGACGGTCGAGCCGGGTGCGGTCCACGTCCACGATCAGGCAGACGCCGCCGTTCATGGTGACCGCGAGCGGCTGCGCGCCGCCCATTCCGCCGCAGCCGGCGGTCAACGTCAGCGTGCCGGCGAGGGTGTCGTTGAACCGCTTGGCGGCCACCGCCGCGAACGTCTCGTAGGTGCCCTGGAGGATGCCCTGGGTGCCGATGTAGATCCAAGAACCGGCCGTCATCTGCCCGTACATGGTCAGGCCGAGCTGTTCGAGGCGGCGGAACTCCGGCCAGGTCGCCCAGTCGCCGACCAGGTTCGAGTTGGCCAGCAGCACCCGGGGCGCCCACTCGTGGGTGCGCATCACCCCGACCGGACGGCCCGACTGCACCAGCATCGTCTCGTCCTCACGCAGGTCGGTCAGCGTGCGGACCAACGCGTGGTACGACGGCCAGTCCCGCGCCGCCTTGCCGGTGCCGCCGTAGACCACCAGGTCGTCGGGGCGTTCGGCCACCTCGGGGTCGAGGTTGTTCATCAACATCCGCAGGGCGCCCTCCTGCTGCCACCCGCGGGTGGTGAGCTGGCTGCCCCGTGCGGCACGAATGGGCTGGGTCATCTCTGGTTCTCCTCCGGTCAACCGAGGAACAACTGTCGGCGGGCCGCGGAGGCTTCGAATGCCTCCAGTCGGCGCTGGGTGTCGGCCGGTGTGGCGTCGCAGATCGCCTGCAACAGCACCATGGCCAGGGTCATCGGGGCGGTGTGCAGGTCGAAGACGAGCTGCGCGCCGACCGCGGCGGCGAGCACCACATCGGCGTGCTCGGTGGCCGGGCTGACCGGCGAGTCGGTGATCGCCACCACCGTCAACCCGGCATGGCGGGCGTCGCGCAGCGCGTCCAGGGTTTCCCGGGGGTAGCGGGGCAGCACGAAGGCCAGGACGGCGGACGCCCCGGCCTCGGCCGCCTGTTCCAGGCGGTCGGTGAGCAGGCTGCCGCCGTCGTCGAGGACCCGTACGTCCGGGTGCACCTTCGCCGCGAAGTAGGCGAAGTACGCGGCCAGCGGCGCGGCGGCGCGCAGGCCGAGCACCGGCAGTGGGCGACTCTCGGCGAGCAACCGCCCGGTCTCGGCGATCCGGTCCCGGTCGGCGAGTTGACCGGCCAACCGGTCCAGGTTGCCCATCTCCGCGCGTACCGCCTGCTGGAGTTCGTTGCCGGTGTCCGTCGAGCCGCCCGGGGTCGAGCCGGTGAGGTCGCGCAGCCGGCGGCGCAGGGCCGGGTAGCCGTCGTGGCCGAGCGCGACGGCGAACCGGGTGACCGACGGCTGACTCACGCCGGCCAGCTCGGCGACCTCGGCGGCGGACAGGTACGCCACGCCGGGGGCGTGCTGCACCAGGCAGTGCGCGATTCGGCGTTGGGTGGGGGTGAGGCGCACCCCTTGGAACAGGTCGAGCACCCGGTCAGCGGGTGCCGCGACAGCTCCTTCATTCATGAGCTGACTCTATGCATAGAAACTTTCATAGACAACCACCTCGGGTCACCCCCGCCCCCCATCGAGCCGTCGCGGCTCGTAACATGCGGGCGGCCAGCGTGAGCATGGTTCGCGTCGTCGAGAAGGAGCGTCGTGGTCGCAGTCGAGGACGCCCCGCCCATTCGCGTCGCCGCGCCGACGCCCGAGCGGCACGTCCGGGCGACGGTCGGTGAGGCGATGCCGATCATCGCCCTGATCGGGGCCTTCTTCGTCGTCAACGACATCCGGTCGTGGCTGACAGCCCAGTACTGGGGCGACGAGGCGTGGGTCGCGCTCTCGGTCCGCTTCCCCCTCGCCGACCTGCCGGTGACGACCTCGTCCAGCCCGATAGGGTGGAGTTTCCTGCTCCGACTGGTCCCGGACATCGACCACTTCCGGGTCGTACCCCTGGGTTTCCAACTGCTGACCGTCGTCGCGGCCTACCTGCTGGGCCGGTCGCTGGCGTCCGAGCGCGCCCGGGGCATCCTCATCGGTCTGGTCAGCGGGCTCGCCGTCCTGCTCCTGCCGGTCCAGCAGACCCGCCACGACCTGAAGCAGTACACGGCTGACGCCGCGGTGGCGGTCTGCCTGCTCGCCCTGGCCACCTGGACCGGGCGCGCCTGGTCTCGGCGACGGCTCGCGGTGGTGGTGGCCGCAGTGGGTCTGGGCATGCTGCTGAGTCACACCACCGCCATCGTCGCGGTCTGTGTACTCGGCGGTCTGCTGCTCTCCGTCGCCATGCGTCGGGAGTGGGCGAGGACGGTCGAGGCGACCGTCGCCGGCCTGGTCGCCGGCGCACTCGTCGCGGCCGTCTACTTCGGAGTGTCCGCCCGGGGCAACAGCGATGCCATGCGGGACTACTGGGACGACTTCCTGCCGAGCATCTCCGAACTTCCCGCACATCTCGTACGGCAGACCAAGGCCCTGTCACCGATGCTCGGCGCACCCGTGCCGATCCTGGCCGTGCTGCTCGTGCTCGGCGTCGTCACGTTGTTCCGACGCGGACACGCCGCCCCGGCGATCGCCGTCCTCCTGCTGCCGCTGGCGGCCAGCGGGCTGGGTGTCGCGGGGATCTACCCGCTGCTCGACCCGCGCACGTCCCACTTCCTGATCGTGGTGGCGGGCCTGGTGGCCGGCATCGGCATCGTCGGTCTGGCGGACCTGACCGTCGCCCTGGTCCGCCGCGGGCTGCCCCGGCTGGCACCGGACGTGGTGGCCGCCGTGACCTGCGCCGTCGTGCTCGCCAGCTTCGCCGCCGTCAACCACCGCTGGTATCGCCTGGACGGCGACGAACCCGGGGTCTGGCGGGCACACCAGGCCATCACCGACATCGGGTCGTCGACCCGGTACGTCGCGGCGCACAAGGGGCCGCACGACCTCGTCGTGGTCAGCGGGCCCGCCTGGTTCGGGTTCACGCTCTACTCCGACCAGGATCCACTGAAGCTGGTCGCGCCGGTCAGCGGCACCGTCGGTTGGACCCTCACCATGCCCACCCGCGCCGACGTGATCCTCCCGAAACCCGCCGCCGCCGATAAGCAGTCCATCAAGGACGCCCTCGACGAGATTCTGGCCCGGGCCGCGAAACAGCCGCCCGGCACCCGGGTCTGGCTGGTCCGCACGTACACCCACCCGAGCGAGCCGGTGTGGCAGGCCGCGCTCGCCGACTATCGCGTGGAACGCGTCACGTCCGGACCGGAGCCGGTGGTCGTGATCAGCCAAAGGTGACGGCGACGACGATGTGACGGGTGACCGCCAGGCGACTGACTGTGTCACCGGTCGGTACCATGCGCCTGGCGGTCGAGCGGAGGAGTTGGCATGCAGCCGGAAGGCCCCTACAGGTTCACCCACTTGCTGGGCGGTTCACCGGTGGGCAAGGCCTGGGCCGCCATCGACGAGCAGGGCCGATTCGTGAGCGTGGCCGTGCTGGACGCGACGGTTGCCGCCGCCCCCGGTTGGCGGGAGGCGTTCGCCGAGGTCGCGAACGCGCTCGCCCAGTCACCCGACGGACCCCCGATCACGTACGCCGACTTCTCGGCCGCCGCGCCCTGGGTGGCGTACGCCGCCGAGGCCGGACCCGCCCCGGAGAAGTTGTTCCGCGCGCTCGGCGTGGAATACCAACCGGTGCCCGCCGCCCCCCGACCCGTCTCCGCCCCTCCCCAGCCGGTGTCCGGCGTGCCGCAGCCGGTGTCGGGTGTGCCGCAACCCGTGTCCGGCGTGCCGCAGCCGGTCTCCGGCGTGCCGCAGCCGGTCTCCGGCGTGCCGCAGCCCGTGTCGGGTGTGCCGCAGCCGGTCGTCGACATGCCGCATGCCCCGTGGGCGGTGCAGTCGGCCGCGATCCCGAACCAGTCGCCTGCCCATCCCGTCTCGGCCGCGCCGGCGTCGAGCGCACCCGCATCACCCGCCGGGCCGGCCGGCCACGGCGTCGCGCCGACGCCGGCCGCCGTGTCCGGCCCACCGGCCGACGTGCCCCCGTTCGACCCGTACGCCGCCCCCGTACGGCGGATCAAGCCCTCGGCGCCGCCCAAGCGGCGTACCGGCCTCTGGGCGGGTGTGGCCGCGCTGGCCCTGGTGGCCGTGGTCGGCGGCGGTGCCGGCATCTACGCCCTCAGCTCGGATGAGCCCGACGAACCGGACGCGCCGCCGACCGCCACCTCCAGCGGCTTCCCTGCCGCGACCCCACTCGCCCCCGGCCTCAAGCCCTGGGCGCAGGCCGCCCTGCGCAGCCCCGAGGAGCGGGCACTGGCCGTCGCCGGGCCGTCCATGGTCTTCGTGGAGGTCGTGTTCACCGGGTACGTCCGCAACAAGGCCGGCGGTGCCCTGCTGGACAAGGCCCCGGTGACCTTCAGCCGGCGCTGCAGTGGCGTGGTCGTCCAACACGAGGGGTACGTCCTCAGTAACAGCCAGTGCGTGCAGCCCACCCCGGACGTCCTGGTCGGGGGTGCCCTGAACGCCGTGGCCAACCGGCTCGTCTCCGAGGGCAGCCTGCAGGCCAAGGACATCAGCACCTACACCCGCAGTCGGTTGAGCACCTCGGTCCTGACCGGTGCGAACGCCGGCGACCAGCCGGAAACCCGGCTGTACGGGCAGCTCAACATCGCCAAGGGCGAGGTGACGGACAGCCCGGCGATTGCCGGCACCGTCGTCCGGGCCCTCCCCATCGAGGCGGGGAACATCGCCCTGATCAAGCTGGATCAGAAGAACCTGCCCACGTCGGAGCTGAACACGTCGGCCAGCGTCAGCCCGGAGACGTCACTGCTCGTCCTGGGCTACGGCACCACCGACACCAGCTTCCGCGCCGCCACCTACACGGTGCTGTCGAAGACGGTGACCGTGACCGGGATCGACTCCTCGACTCCGCTGAACCCGTACCGGATCAATGAGGATCTCGGGCTCTATTCGCGGGGCGGGATCGCCATCGACCCGAGCGGCCGCGTGGTGGGCATGCTGGACAACGACGTTCTGCGGCCTGACAAGGCGAACCGCCTCGTCGTGCCGGTCTCCGCCATGACCGCCCTCCTCCAGACTGCCGGCGTCACGAACACGCTCGGCAAGGGTGACAACCAGTACCGCAGCGGCCTCGACGCGTACTTCGCCGGAGACGAGTCGAAGGCCATCGCCCGGTTCGACGAGGCCGCGCGGACCTCCCCGACCAACCTGCTGGCCCAGTCGTACCGACAGGCGGCCATCGACAGCCGGGGGCCCGGCGACGATTCAGGCGGGTCGAGCTGGGCCGTGCCGGTGATCGCCGCGGCCGGAGGCGCGCTCGCTGTCGCCGTCGTGGTGGCGGTGGCAATGCTCCTGGCGCGCCGGCGCAACAGCCGTTTCTAGTGCGTCTGGGCGGCACCCGGCCGAGGCGCCACGCCGCTGGCGGCCCGCGCGGAACCGCCGATCCGGGTGCCGGTCAACCACGGGCCCAGCGGCGTGCTGATGACGATCCACGCGAACACCCAGGGGACCACGAGAGCGGCGACCAGGTCGAGCACCCCACCGGACCTGGGCGTCTTCAGCACCCACAGGATGCCCGCGTGACTGAGCACGACGGCGATGCCGCAGCCGGCCAGTCGACTGATCACCCGCGACGCCCGCGCGCCGATGCGCAGGTCGAGTTCCTCCGCGAGCCGGATGAGACCGACGCTGATCAGGACCGCGGTCAGCACCCCCAGCACCGGGGAGCCGAAGTCGCCGGCCTTGAGGTCCAGGTCCCGGTTGAGGCCGAGCAGCACGAAGCCGACCCCGATCGAGAGTGCTGCCGCACCGGCGCTGGCCGGAAGACGCGGGCGGAGCCGCCGCAGCAGCCGCCCGGCCAGCACGAAGACCAGGCACGCCGGGACGAGGAAGAGCCCGAGCGGGCCGGCGGTGACAACGCTGGGCGCGAGGTACGCCGTGACCAGGCCGACCACCGCGACCGTCCAGGCGACCGCGGCGGGGAACCGCTCCAGCCACCGGAACGCGACCGCCGCGATGAAGAGCACCGAGACGAACCAGAAGGCGGAGAACGGTCGGACCGCAGCCGTGCCGCCGTACAGCGCGTCACCGATGGTGCCCGGTGCGACCTGGCCGGTTGCGGCGTCAGCGGCGAGCAGTGCCGCGACCAGGATGAGGAACCACACCACGTAGGGCACGCCCAGGGTCGTCCACCGCTTGCGCAGTTCCCCACCGAGAGGTCGGCCGGGCGACCAGAAGTAGCCGGTCAGGACGAAGAACACGGGAACGTGCCAGGTGTAGATGGACGCCCGGGTCAGATCGTCGCTCCAGACGTGGCCCGCGACAACCGCGGCGATTCCGACAATCCGGAGGAGGTCGACACCGGCGGAGCGGTTACCCGCCGCCGTTGTCGTGCTCGTTGCGGCCATGGCGGGCATCATTTCAGACAGCGGGACCAACCTACGCCCCGGATCAGCACCGGTTCGGCCGGAGGTCGTGCCGGCGTCGTCGGGTACGGCGCATCGCCTAATCTGGGGCACGACACGCTGCCCACACTGTGGAGGTTCCCGGGTGTCTCGTCCCCACCCTCCGTGGGCCCGCCTCGGATCGCTGCCCCGACCGGCCTGGATCGGCTTCGGGGTGGTCGTCCTGCTCCTGGCGGCCGTCCCCGTGCTCGGCTGGTGGCCGACGAAAACCGGCGCACCGGACGCGGCCTGGTCGGCAGCCGACGTGGACACCCCGCCGCCCGTCGCCCCCATAGACGGCACCGCCTGTGCCGCCAACGCGCACGGCATGGCCGGCTTCACCCCGGTCAGCGCCCTCGATCTGCCCGAGCGGAACGACCCCAAGAGGCCACTTGCCCTCCTGTTCGACCGGGCCGGGGCGGTGGCTGGCGGGTTCGACCGGATCGGTTACTGCCTGGAGTTGACCGGCCCCACCGGTACGCAGTGGGTGTGGACCGCCATGTCGCCGTTCACGACCGACGCCCGACGCCTCGGCCTGCCGACCCGGGCCGGTCAGATCGTCCGCCAACGGATCGCCGATCTGGAGGTCGCCACCAACGCGCCGGGCCTGGCCACCGGCACCGGTCTCACGGGCTATCTGGAGATGTGGCCGAACAAGTACGGGCCGGTCAACTCGGGCCAGGTCCCCGGCGCCACCACCGACCGGTACGACGCCGACGACGACGTGTACTCGTCGATCGGGTACGGCTCCTTCCAGGTGCACACGATCGCTGCCACCCGCCCGGCAGCGGCGGCCCCGCAGACGGTTCTCGCGGTCAACGGCTTCACCTCGGACGTCCAGCCGCTGTCGGTGGGCATCGGGACCGCCCCCACCGGTCAGCCCGACTGGACGGCCGCCGGCAACGCCGGCACGTACACCCAACGGCGGCTGACGGTCTACGCCCGCGCCTCGGTCCTCACCGTTGGTCAGCACCCTCGGGATCGGCAGCTGTACCCCCGGGACGCAGCCGGCGGCGCTGTCGTGCCGGTGGCGGGAAAGGCTACCGACCCGCGGGTCCGCGCCGTACGCCTCAAGGTCGTCAGCGGGGCCGACGGCTGGGACGAGACGGTGCCCATCGGGCCCGGCGGTGAGTTCGCGTTCCGGCAACGGATCACCGCCGCGCTTCGGGAGTACCGATTCGAGTTGCACGTGCTCGGCGACGGCGTCGCCCGGCGGGCGGCCCTCTGGGAGGGCGTGGTGTCCGGCGACGTGTACGTCATCCAGGGCCAGTCCAACGCGGTGGCGGCCAGTCACCGGGGCTCGTCGATCGGCGAGGAGTCCCCGTACGTCCGCAGTTTCGGCTCGACCACCGGGGACCGGGTCCTCTCCGGCGCGGACCGTACCTGGAACTACGCCGTCTCGGGTACGGTCCGGCAGCCCGGCTCGGTCGGCCAGTGGGGGATCCGCGCTGCCCACCGACTCATGGACACCTACCAGGTGCCGGTAGCCGTGATCAACGGCGCGGAGAGCAGCAAGGTCGTGTCGTTCTTCCAACGCAACGACGGCAACCCCGGTGACCTGCGCACCAACTACGGCCGCTTGCGGCAACGGCTCAGCGCCGCGAACGTCATCGGCGAGGTCCGGGCGGTGTTCTGGTACCAGGGCGAGGCCGACAACAACAACGCCACCGGGCACGTCGCCGGGTTCACCGCGCTGCTGACGGACTGGCGTCGGGAGGTGGGGTTCCGAACCGCCGGCGGCACCCGGTACTACGTCGTCCAGGTCGCCAGCTCACCGTGCGGAAACACCTCCGGCGGCCCGCTGCGTGAGGCCCAGCGACGGCTGGTCGACACCCTGAAGGTGACGGTGCTGTCGACAACGGCCCTGTCGGGCCGGGAGGATTGCCACTTCGCCTGGGAGCAGGGCTACCGCGAGTTGGGCGATCAGGCGTTTGCCGTGTTGGCCCGCGACATCCACCGCGGCCCCGGCGAGGGCGTGTCTGCCCCGAACCCTCGGTCGGCCGCCTTCACCGATGCTCGGCGTACCCAGGTGGTGGTTCAGCTCCGTAGCACCGACCCGCTGACGGTCCGGGCCGGCGCGGGCACCGACTTCACGGTCGACGGCAGCACCGCCAGCGTCACCGCCGTCGAGTACCGCGAGGGAGGGCGGCTCGTGCTGAGTCTGTCCGGCCCGGCCGACGGCGCGACCGGGCTGAGTTACCGGGGCGACGCCGGGCCCTGGTGCGTGAACGCCACCGGGGTCGGCCTGCTGGCGTTCAAGGGCCTGCCGATCGGTGCTGCCTAGTCACTCCGACCGGCGCGGCGTCCTGGGTTCCTACCGCGCGGCGACGGCGTCGTGCCGACCCGTCAACCGCTTGAGGGCGGCGAACCGACCTGGGCGGTCCACCAGGTCCACCGGCCCCGGGGTCGGGTTGCGGGCCGGGGCGGCGGACGCCGACGCGGTGAGGGCCAGCAGCACGATGATCCAGGTCAGCCCGTCCACCGACAGCGGGTTCCAGACGACCTCGGTGAACGAGTAGACGACGAGGAGCACCACCGGTGCCTTGGCGGTGAAGGCGTGCCCGTCCTCGACGTTGCGGTGCAGCAGGGTGGCCATCCACAGACCGAACAGGGTCAGCGCGATCAGCCCGCCGGAGAAGATGACCAGGACGTACCCGGAGTGGAAGAAGTGGGTCGGTGCCTTCTCGATGTCCTGTAGGTAGTACCACTTCGAGACGCCCACGCCGACGGCCTCCCGGCCGCTGAGGTACTCGCGGGCGGCGACCCAGATGTTGCCGCGGTTGCTCAGCGTGGTCTTCGACGCGCTCCACATCAGATAGGTGGCGGCTGTCAGTGCGCCGACGACCAGCGCCACGCAGAGCGCGAAGGGGATCCGTGGGCTCGGTCGCAGACGCTGCACGAGCAGTGCGCCCAGCATCCAGACGGCTACCGCGCCGACGGCCAGATAGCTGGTGCGGGAGCCGGTGGCGACGATGACCAGCAGGCAGAACGACGCCGTCGCCACCAGTTCGGCGCGGCGCATCGCGCAGAACGCGGCGACCAGGGTGAACGACGCCAGCATCGCCGCATAGTTCTCGGAGTTGTAGAAGCTCTTGAACAGCGCACCGGCCAGAGAGCACTTCTCCAGCTTCCCGCCGGTGCACGCCCGCCACGCCGCTTGCCCGGACAGAGCGGTCGGAATGGCCAGCAGCGCCAGGACCGCCAGCCCGGTGTAGGCCATCGCCCGTACGCTGACCGTGGTGCGGGCGGCCATCATCCAGACGGCGATCAGCAGGAGCCCGGCCGCCCCGTACGCCGGCAACCGCGACCCGTAGATCCCGGTGCCGGTGACGACGTCGATGAGGGCGCACCAGACGAGCAGCCCGCCGGCCATCGCCAGCGAGATCCGCAGCCACAGATCGGACGGGCCGCGGAGGAGACCACGGCCGGAGAGCACCAGCCAGCCCAGCAGGGCGACCACCAGCACGCCGATCAGCATCGAACTGTGGCTGCCGGCGAGCGCCGGGGCCGCGTTGGTGAGCAACGCGAAGCCGACCAGGGCGACCGCCGATGCGGGGTCGCCGAATGCGGTGGCGACGGACCGCCTCATTCGGATCAACCACAGAGCCACCGCTACGCCACCGACGGTCAGTAGGACACCGAAGATGGTGGTCACGTCAGACCCTTTCTCGGTCAGGTGCCGCTGCCGGAGCGGCGACGGCATCGCGGTGCGGGTGTCGCCGCAGGGCGATGACGAGGCATCCCCACAGCAGAATGCCGAGCAGAGCGTCGCACAGGAGGCTCGACACGACCGCGCCCTGCCATCCGTAGGCGGGGATGAGCCACACGTTGAGCCCCGCGTTGACGACGCCCACCGCGATCTGGCACACCGTACGACGGCCCTGGAGTCGGCTTCCAGAGAGGGCGTCGGCGGCCAGGTAGTGGATCGACTTCAGGACCAGGATCGCGCTGAGGCCCTGCAGCGCCAGGGTCGCGTCCCCGTACTCCGGTCCGAAGATCAGCGGCATGGTCCAGGCCATTGCTACCAGCAGCAGGCTGCTCGGCACGCTGAACATCAGGAAGCGAGGCAGAAGGCGACGGGCGAGCCCGAGCGCCGCCCGGGGTCCCTCGCGGCCGACCTCGAAGAAGCGGGGGTAGGCGACCGCGGACATCGACCGGGCCGGCGTGTACGCGAAGTCCACCACCCGGTAGGCCGCAGCGTAGATCGCCGCCGCCTCGGTGGTGCCGATCCGGGACAGCATGACCTTGTCGATGTCGTTGTAGACGGTCTGGGCGGAGAGGCCGACGGCGAACAGCAGTCCGCTGCGGGCCTGGCTGAGTGCCGGCCCGACGGACCAGGAACCACCCCCTCCGCCGCGCAATCCGTACCAGGTGGCCAGCACGCAGACCACGACGGAGACCGCCAGCGCGGTGAGAGCCCAGTTCCGAAGGGAGATCGGCTCGTCCGCCGTGGCGAGGACCAGCGCGCCGACCAGCCGGAACACGTGCAGCAGGGCGGGGATGACCGAGGCGACGAAGACCTTGCCCCGGGCCTGCACGGACGCGGCCACGGCCTCGATGAGCCGCCAGGCCACCAGGTCGGCGGCAGCGAGGCAGAGCATGTCGACGGCACTGACCTCGCTACCCCAGATCGCCACCCCGGCCGCGCTCACCAACACTGTCGCGCCCACACCGAAGACGACGGTCAGGACCAGGCCCCGCGTGAGGTGTCGGGCCCACTCGCTGGGGGCCTCGGCGTAGCTCTGGAAGATCAGACTCGGTGCGCCGGCGGACGCGAACGGGGAGACCACGGCGACGAGGGCGGTGACACCGACGAAGAGCCCGTAGGTGTCGATAGACATCTCCCGGGCCAGCAGGACGAAGAGCACGCCCTGCGCGAGGGTCCGCAGGAGTGTGCCCGTGAAGAACTTCCCGGACCGCTTCAGGAAGGTGTCGCGTCCGCTCGGGGGACGCCGGTGCGACCGTGGCCGCGGTGCGGTCGGCTCGACGGAGCCCACCGCACCGGAGGGCGTACTCACCTGTTCAACGCCTCCACCCACTGGCGGCCGACCTCGGCGGGATCCAGCGCCGCGCACCGGGCGTGCCAGGACTTCTCGAAGTCGGCCAGTGTCGGCCGCTGGGCACCGGTCAGCCGGAGCACCGCGTCCGCGAGGGCGGCCGGCGACGTGTCCGCCGCCAAGGCTCCAGGCACGAAGGTCGGGATCATCTCGTCCAGCGCGGGCACCGGGAGGGCCGCCACCGGCAGGCCCGCCTCGGCGGCCTCGACCAGGCTGAACCCGAAGGTCTCGGCACGGGACGGGTGAACCAGGAGGTCCGCTTCGGCGAGTAGCTGGGCGACGCCCGGCACCCGGCCGAGGAACGTGGTCCGGTGTTGCACACCCAGTTCCTGGGCCTTCGCGTGCAGCAGATCCCGTTCCTCGCCGTCGCCGGCGAGCGTGAGGTGGTACGCCTCCGGCAGCAGGGCCAGCGCGGCGATGGCGCAGGAGTGGTTCTTGTACGGGCGGAAGGCGGCAGTGGTGAGGAGGTTGATCCGTCGGTGGTCCACCACCTCACGCGGTGCGACGAAGGGCCGAGGTGGCATCGGGTTGGTGATGGTGACCACCGGCTGCCCCGGCGCCAGCTGCGCAACCGTGCGGGCGACACCGTTGGAGACGGCGACGACGAGCCGTGGACGCAGCCCCTTGAGCCGCGAGAACCGGGCCAGCGTGCGTACCCGTCGGTCGATCCGCAGTCGTTCCGGCAGCAGGGAGTGCTCCCAGGCGACGTAGCGGCGGCCGGAACCGGCGAGGGCGGCACCGACCGGCACGCTGCCCCACAGCCCACTGGCCACGATCTGGACGTCCGGTGCCAGGTTCTGCAGGCGCCGCCGCAGCGGCGGAACAGACTCCATCAACCGGGTGATCCGGGAACCGAGGCCCAGGGTGTCGACGTCCAGGTCGGCCAGTTCGGCGGGGACCCCCCGGGACACGACGGTTGCCGAGACCTCGACCCCCTGGGCCTGGAGGCCGCGGATCAGCAGCGCCGCCGCCAGCTCCATGCCGTAGAGCGGTTCGAGCTGCGGCAGTACGAAGTGCAGACGCATCAGTGTGGCCGTTCGGTCTCAAGCGGTCGAGTGGGGCTGCTGGGGGCCTTCGACTTGCGCATGGCGACCCGTTCCAGGGTCGACCGGGGTACGAGCCCGAGCGCCGCCAGCACTGCGTTCCGGGCGGACGGAGGCGAGTTGCGGCGGATCGCCCGCACCATCTCCCGCACGCCCTCCCGGTCCCGGGCCTGGAGAGCGTAGCGGAGGGTCTGGGCCGCGATGAAGTCCGAGAAGGTCCCCGGTGCCCACACTCCCTCCCAGCGCTGGGCCCAGTGCCACGAGGTACGCCAGTCGGTGCCGGCCGAGATCGACCCGGGGCTGCCCACCGTGTAGACGGCCGTCGCCTCCTCCACCTGGACGATCTTCACGCGCGGCAGCCGGGCGACCCGGACCAGCCAGTCCCAGTCCTGGTGTCGGGGGAGCGTCTCGTCCCAGCGGCACTCGGTCGCCAACTCGTATGTGGTCAGGAGCGTCGACGTGGGCAGCGACTGCCGGCCGATGCCGAGGTGACGGCGGCGGAACAGGTAGTCCTCCGGCAGCATGCCGTCGGGGATCACCTCTGCCGGTGCCGGTGCCGGCAGCGGCTCCGCGCCGTCCTTACGTTGCAGGATCCGGGACGACACGACGGGGCGGAACCCGGCCGCCGCGACCCGCTCGAGCGCGGGGACCTGTGCCGCCAGCTTGGTCGGCAGCCAGGTGTCGTCGTCGTCGAGGAACGCGACGTGGCTGCCCGGGATGGCGTGGGTGACTCCGAGGTTGCGGGCGTACGACCCGCGCCGGCCGCCGCCGGTGCAGACCACCCGGTCGATGTGCTGCCCCAGGTTCCGCACCGTCTGCGGCACCTCCGGGGTGTCACAGACGACCACGATGTGCACGGATGTGCCCTGCTGGGATCGGGCGGAGAGCACCGCGTCGGCGATGCTGGGGCGGCCCGTGGTGGGGATCACGACGGATACGTTCGGCATAGCGTTCTCCATGCGTTGGGGGTACGACCTGCACACGGCCGCCGGGCACGGCCGTTGGCCGTACCCGGCGGTGTGCCGGTGCGTGGGCGGATCAGCGGCCGCCGGCGCGGAACACCTCGGTCACCGTACGGAGCACCACCTTGACGTCGAGCCAGAGGGACCAGTTCTCGATGTAGAAGTTGTCGAAGCGGGCCCGGTCGGAGATCGGGGTGTCGCCGCGCAACCCGCTGACCTGCGCCAGGCCGGTGAGCCCGACCGGAACGCGGTGGCGCATCGCGTACTGGGGGTATTCGGCCGAGAACTTCTCGACGAAGTAGGGGCGCTCGGGTCGGGGGCCGACCACGCTCATGTCGCCACGGAGGATGTTCCAGAGCTGCGGAAGCTCGTCGAGGGAGGTCCTGCGCATGATCCGGCCGATCGGCCCGACCCGCCGGTCGTTGGCGATGGACCAGTTGGTCTGCGACTCGTGCTCGTCGACGGGACGCATGGACCGGAACTTGATGATGTTGAAAGGTCGGCCGTGCCGACCGATGCGCTCCTGGTAGAAGAAGATGCCGGGGCCGCCGTCGATGAGCGTGGCGACAGCGCAGATGAGGAGCACCGGGCTCAGCAGGAGCAGCGCCACCGAGGCGAACGCGATGTCCGACGCGCGCTTGAGCGCGGACTGCGGGCCGGAGAGGGTGATGTCGCCGATGCTGACGACCGGGACCGCGCCGATGTGGTCGCCGTGCGAACGGGACCCCCAGAGGGGGGTGGCCGCCCACAGGTCGCACTCCGCCGTCCGCGGCCGGGCCAGGATCTCCATGAGTGAGGTCTCGGAGCAGTTCGCGTCCGCGACGATCACCACGTCGCACTCGCGCAGCCGTACGAGGCTGTCGAGGTCGTCGAGGGATCCGATCAGCGGCAGTGCCGACGGGCCGTCCGGGGTGTCGACACAACCCACGAAGCGCAGGCCGTACTGGGGGTAGCGGCGCAGGAGCCGGGCGAGTTCCACGGCGGTGGGGCCACTGCCGACGATGATGGTGTTGTGCTCGACCCACCGGCGCTTGCGGGCGACGATGGCGAATTCTCGGGTGACGGCCCGCCCGAGGATGACCAGCCCGGCCGACGCGGCGACACCGCGGGTGAAGCTGAAGACGTACTCGGCGGATTCGTGACGCATCGCCGCGACGATGGCGACCGCGGACGCCGCGGCCAGCAGACGCCCGCAGAGGCTCGGCACCTCGTCGAGGAAGCTCACGTGCCGTCGTGCCCGGTAGAGGCCGCCGCTGGCGAAGACGATCACGGTCAGGACCGTCATGGCCAGGGTGCCGCGCCAGTACTGCTGGGTGACGAGCAGCGGCGTCAGCAGTGCCAGGACGTCGACCGGCGCGGTCATCATCCAGGCCCGCAGCCACCGGGTCCGGGTCGAGGCGCGCGAGCCGGCGTACGGCAGGACGGCGGTCGTGTCCAGGCCGGCGCGAGGCTCGTGCTCCTCAGGTGCGGGCGCGGGTGCCGGGGCCGGTGAGGTCGAGCGCCGGTCGGCGGGCGCCGGGAAGACCGGGGTCTGGTGGCCGGAAGTCTGGTGGCCGGCAGGCTGGTGACCGGGAGGTTGGTAGCCGGCAGGCTGGTAACCGGGGAACTGGTAGGCGGGAGGGCGACTCCCGCCGCGATTCCCCTCGTCGTCCCCCTCACCGTCGCCCTGGGCGTCGGTGGCGTTGCCGGCCCGGTCCTCGGCCGGCACCGGTCGATGCCACATAGCGGGCTGATTGGACATTGTGGACCTCCCCGTGACGGCCGGCTGACCTGGCCGGTCCGTAATTCGAGACAAGGCGGCGGACGGCAATGGCCGCCGGCCCAGGGGTTACTTGGCGCTGGCGAGAATCTCGTCAACGGAGTCCCGGCGCACGGCATCATAGAAGGTCTTTGCCTTCTCGGTGTTCGCGAAGACGACGCTCTCGCTGCCCACTCGACCGGTGCCCTTCGTCGGGCTGGTGAGGAAGGTGAGGTTACGACCACGGAGGTTCCGCAGGTCTGTCGCCATGCTGACGAGTGACATCTTCTCGTCCACCGCCACGGCGCTCGAGGTCGCCTTGACGAAGGAGTTGAGCCGCCCGGGGTTGGTGACGATGCCGCCGGACACGGCCTTGTCGAGGATGGCCTTGATGACCTGCTGCTGGTGACGGATGCGGGCGAAGTCGCCGTCAGCGAACTGTTTGCGCTGGCGGGAGTAGTCCAGGGCCGTCTCACCGTCCATCCGCTGCATCCCCTGCTCGAACTTGCGGAACGGCGGGTGGATCGACGTGAACGACTTCTCCGCGTTGATGTCGACGCCGTCCAGGGCGTCGATGATTTCCTTGAAGCCAGCGAAGTCGACAATCATGACGTGGTCGATTCGCACCGTGGTGAACGATTCGACTGTTTGCACCATCAGCGGAATGCCACCCCAGGCGTACGCTGCGTTGATCTTCGCATCGCGGCCGCCGTGCTGGCCGTTCTTGGCCTTCGGCACGTTCACCCAGGTGTCCCGAGGGATCGAGACGAGTTGCGCGCTGGACCGGTCCTTCGGGATGTGCGCGACGATGATGGTGTCTGTGCGCGAGCCGCCAGTGCTCTCCGGGTCGCGGGAATCGCTTCCCAGGATCAGGATGTTCATCGCGCCGCCGGCCACCGCCTGCGGACGCCCCTCCTCGGGAATGTCGGCGAAGGCGTCCACCCGGTCGATGTCCTTCTCGACCGAACGGAGATAGAGGGCGCCACCGATCATGCTGCCGCCGCCCAGGATCGCTGCGACTACCAGGCAGATGACGAGGACGCGACGCCAGCGAGGGCCACGACGTCGCCGCTTGCCCCCGGCCGGGACATCCTCCTGCGGATCGGCTGCGTGTGGGTCGAAGAATTCGGTGTCGGCATCGGTGTACCGCTGAGCACCAGACATGCCGGCGATGCTACTGATTCCATGCGCCTGTCGTGCACCCTCGTCCTTTCGGCTATCGCATGCCTGCCGACCGGGGCGGCGAACCCGACCCTGCGTTCGGACGGACTGCCGGTAACGCCGGCCCGGGAACGTTTTCCAGGCCCTATTCTGCCGCCCCTGCGGCAGGGTGTGGGCACCGTGAGCATCGGCTTTCGCGAGGACACTCCCGCTGCCGACCGAACCCTGCTACAACGGCACCCGTGGATCGAATCAAGCTCCGACGGGCCGTCGCGCGTACTCCACTCGCCCCGATCGCCGCCTTTCCCAAGAGGCTTCGCACGGTCGCGCGGCACGACGCGAAGATGCTGCGCCGCTCAGCGCGCTGGCTGCTGACCTCCCGCGAGCACCACAACTACACGTACGACCTCACCTCGTTGAGCCGCAACCACCTCGCCTGGTTCGTCAGCGTGGTCTGCGACATCCCGGTCAAACAGGTACGGGCGTACCTCAGCGAGATCGAGTCGGACGACGGCCTGCGCCAGCACCTCCTGGCGGCGATCGCCGCCTCCGACCGGCGCGGCCTCGCCGACAAGGAGATCCGCTACGCCCGGCGAATCGGCTGGTACGCCATCGTCCGTGCCACCCGCCCCACCCACGTCGTCGAGACCGGTGTCGACAAGGGACTGGGCAGCGTCGTCCTGGCGTCCGCCCTGCTGCGCAACGCACAGGAGGGGCACCCGGGCCGCGTCACCTCCCTGGACATCAACCCCGAGGCCGGCTACCTGGCCCGGGTCGCGCCGTGGTCGGAGGTCGTCGACCTGGTGATCGGCGACTCGATCGCCTCGATCGGCGCGCTGGACCGCCCGGTCGACCTGTTCCTGCACGACAGCGACCACAGCCGAGCCCACGAGAAGCGTGAGTTCGACGCCGTGGAACCCAAGCTCGCGCCCGGCGCGATCCTGCTCACCGACAACGTCACCAGCACCAACGTGCTCGCTGAGCACGCCGAACGCACCGGCCGCCGGTTCCTCGCCTACCGGGAGACCCCGGCCAACCACTGGTACCCGGGCGACGGGATCGGCGTGGCATGGTAGCCGGGTGCGGCTGACCTCGATTCACACGTACCCCGTCAAGGGTTGTCACCGGCTCGACCACGACGGCGCGTTCGTGCACCGGTGGGGTCTGGCCGGCGACCGGCGTTGGATGGTCGTGGACGCCGACGGGGTCGGCGTCACCCAGCGGGACACGACCCGGCTCGTCGGCCTGCGCGCCTCCGTGCACCCCGGGGGCCTGTCACTGCGCGCCGACGGGCAACCCGACCTCGACGTGCCCGAGCCGGCCGGCGGCGAACCGGTCCCGGTCCGCACCTTCCGCAGCCGCACCTTCGGTGTCCCCGCGCTGCCGGCCGGCCACGCGGCCGACGACTGGCTCGGAGCCCTGCTCGGCCGACCGGTCCGACTGGTCTGGCTGGCCCAGCCGACCCGCCACCTGGCCGCCGGGACCCGCGAACACGACACCGGCGACCAGGTCACCTTCGCCGACGCCTACCCGGTGCTGCTGGCCAACGCCACCTCCCTCGACGCCCTCAACGACTGGCTGGCCGAAGCGGGGGAGGAACCGGTACCGATGACCCGCTTCCGACCCAACCTGGTCGTCAGCGGTGCGCCGGCCTGGGCCGAGGACGACTGGGTGGGTCGGCGGCTGCGCATCGGCGACCGGACGTTCCAGGCCGCCGGGCCGTGCGACCGCTGCGTGGTGACCACCACCGACCAGGAGACCGGGGTACGCACCAGGGAGCCGCTGCGCACCCTCGGGCGACACCGCAACGTCAAGCAGAAGCTCCTCTTCGGACTGAACCTGGTGCCGCTCGACAGCGGACCGCTGACGGTGGACGCCCCGGTCGTCATCGCGCCCTGACCGGGAGCCGACCAGCAACCGGCACCTCACGGTCACCGTCCGTCGATGCTGTCTTAGCTTTGGCTTAGCCCGCTTGTCCGTACCCGACCGGTCCGGCAGCATCGCCGACGTGACGGACGGAAGCGCTGTCGACATCAACATCGACCTGGACCATCCTCCAGAGGACCGGCCCGCGCCGTCGTCCTGCGCGAAACCCTGGCTGGTGGCCACCGGCGTCACAGTCCTCGCGGCGACCCTCGGGCTCACCCTCACCCTGCGATCCGGCTCCACCCCGGCCTGCGCCGCCGGCCGGACGCTGGCCGCCGCACCACCCACCGGCAACGCCACGCACACCGGCAAGGCCACCTTCTACGACTCCAAGGGCACCGGCGGCAACTGCTCGAACCCGGCTGCCCCCGCCAACCGGCTCTACGTCGCGCTCGGTCCGACGGAATACTCCGCCGGTGCCGCCTGCGGCGGATTCCTCGACGTCGTCGGCCCCAAGGGCACCGTCCGGGTGCTCATCATGGACCAGTGCCCGGAGTGCGAGCCCGGCCACCTCGACCTGTCCCGCGAGGCGTTCGCCCGGATCGCCGACCCCGTCCAGGGCCTCGTTCCGGTGACCTACCGCGCGGTCGTCAACCCGCCGCTGCCCGGACCACTCAGCTTCCGGATCAAGGAAGGCGCGTCGCAGTGGTGGTTCGCCGTCCGCGTCGGCAACCACGGCAACCCGCTGCGGTCCGTCGAGGTCCGGCAGCGCGACAGCGACCCCTGGCAGTCGGCCGCCCGGCAGGACTACAACTACTGGCTGATCGCCTCCGGAGCCGGGCCGGGCCCGTTCACCGTCCGGGTCACCGACGTGTACGGCAACCGGGTCACCGCCGGCGGCATCCGAATGGCACCGGGCCAGGTGCAGAACAACACGGTCCGGATGTACGGACCCGGGGCCGGTGCCGCCACACGCCGTCCGTCCGCGTCGACCCGTCCGCCGAGCAGCCGACCCGCCGTCACGCCGACGCCGACCCGTCGCTCGGTCGAGGTGGCGAGGACGAGCGCTCCGGCCACCGACGCGCCGACCACCAGTTCGGCCCGGGCCAACGCCCGGTGGTGCGAGGGCTGACCGCTCAGTCGGCCACCGTCAGATCGAGCCACATCAGGATCTCGTCCCGGTCGTCATCGGGGGCCACCCGCAACGCGCCCGGAAGCCGGCCGACCTCCCGGAACCCGAGGCGACCGTAGAACTTGTCCAACCCCAGCCCGTCGCGCACCGTGACGTGCAGTGCCTCGTGGCCCAACGCCCTGCCCAGACGCTCGGCCTCCACCATCAGCGCCGAGCCGTAGCCGGCGCCCTGGGTGTCCGGGTGGACCATCACCCGCTTCACGGTGCACCAGTGCGCCGTGAGCGGAAAACGGTTGTCACTGAAGATCAGCATTGCCGTCAGCCGGTCCCCGGAGTAGCCGACCAACAGCCGGTCCGGTCCGTCGGCGATGCCGGCGAAGGTCGGATCGGCGGTGACGTGCACGTCGGCGGCGGTGACCGGTGGTACGAAGCCGACCGCCCCGCCCGCGTTGCTGACGTCCATCCAGAGGTCGACGATCTCGGCGCGTAGCTGCGGGGTCAGGTCAGGATCAAGGACGAAGCGCAGACTCACGTTCGCCATCCTGGCTCAACGACCAGGGCCACGACCCGCGGCAGTGACGTGCCCGACAACCGATCCTGGCTCCGACCAAGCCAGGATCCGTCGCCACTCGATGGCGATGTGGGGCCGACGGGATTCGAACCCGCACTGGTGCGGACCTAAACCGCATGCCTCCTGCCGTTGGGCTACGGCCCCTTGAAGCTGTACTCCACCAGCGTCCACGGACACTCCAGCCGACGCGGCAGTCGCCTGCCTATCGGGAAGCCGGTCGGAGTAACCGCATCAGGATCGTAGACCACCTTGGGCTCCACGAGTGCAGGCCGTCGCTGACCAGCGTATGTAGAGGTCTGACTGTGGCAATTAGGGCAGAGCAGACGAAGGTTGCGCGGCCGATTGTCGAGAAAATCGCCATTGATGTGGTCCACGTGCAGCGTCAGCCTGGCGCCTTGCCACGTTGACCCGGTGCCGCACACCTCGCAGGTCTCCGGCAGGCCGATTGTCGCCAAGGCGCGTTTGAGGCGGATCCCCGGGATTCGGCGGGAACCGGCCGGCAGCACTACCAGCAACTCCGTGGGGGACGTGCGCCGCCAACGCACGCCTCGATTGTGTGCCTGGCCGGTGAAGTGCGACGTGTCGATGCCGAACCGCTTGAGCTGTCGGCTGATGTGCGCGTGTGAGCCACCGCTGACGCGAACGCCGAGCAACCGCATCACCTCGGTGATGTTGCGGGCGACGGCGGCAGCGGCGGCCAGTGCTTCCGGCGTGTACTTGTATCGGACCACTGACGGACCGTAGCGCCCCGGTACGACAGGTTAGTCCAGGCCCAGGTCGCGGCGGAGCTTGGCGACGTGCCCGGTGGCCTTGACGTTGTAGAGCGCCCGCTCGACCTTGCCGTCGGCGTCGATCACGAACGTCGAGCGGATCACGCCGGTGACGGTCTTGCCGTAGAGCTGCTTCTCGCCGTACGCGCCGTAGGCGGTCAGCACCGACTTGTCCGGGTCGGACACCAGCGGGAAGGTGATGGCGTCGCGCTCGCGGAACTTCGCCAGTTTCTCCGGCTTGTCCGGGGAGATGCCGACGACCTCGTAGCCGGCGGCCTGGAGTGAGGCGAGTGAGTCGCGGAAGTCGCAGGCCTGCTTGGTGCAGCCGGGAGTCATCGCGGCCGGGTAGGCGTACAGGACCACCTTGCGACCTCGCAGGTCGGCGAGGGAGAGCTGGTCGCCGGTGTCGGTGGCGAGGGTGAACTCGGGCGCTGGGTCACCGGGGGAGAGTCGGTCGGGCGAGGTCATGGCCCCGACCCTACCGCCGTGCCGGCCAGCGCCATCACCGACGACGCGGGCCGTCGCTGCGAGCGCGCGCCTGCCGTCTGTCGGCCGGGGCGCGGGGGTGATCATCAGGGGGTCGGCTGGTGGAAACCCGCCGTTCACGCGCCTGACCAGGTAGAGGTGATCAAGGCCATGCCCTGTTGCCAGGCTCTGGCAACAACTAGTCCTGGGAAATAGGCTGTCCCACGCTGGCCCGGTTGGGCCCGCTGACGCGTAGGAGGTCGCGTGGAGACACTGGCGATGCACATCTCGAACGGGATCATCGACGGTCCCGTGGCAGCGATCTTCGCTGCGCTCGCTCTTGCCGCGCTCACCTTCTGCGTTCTGCGCGGCCGGCGCGACCTGGACGACCGGCTGGCCCCGATGGCCGGCCTGGTGGCGGCGTTCATCTTCGCCGTCCAGATGCTCAACTTCCCGATCTTCACGGCCGGCGTCAGCGGCCACCTGCTCGGTGGGGCGCTCGCCGCGATGCTTGTCGGTCCGTGGGTCGGCGCGCTCTGCGTCTCCGTGGTGCTGGTCGTACAGGCGCTGGTCTTCGGCGACGGCGGCGTGGCGATGCTCGGCCTCAACATCACCAACATGGCGCTGCTCGGCACCGCCGCGGCGTACGCGCTGATCGCGCTGCTGCTGCGGGTGCTGCCCCGGACGCGGGCTGGTCTGGCGGTGACCGCGTTCGTCGCGGCGATGCTCAGCGTGGTGGTCGCGTCCCAGGGCTTCGTCGTGCAGTACTGGCTGGGCGGCACCACCGACCTGGGCGGCAACCTGGCCGGCCTGGCCGGCACGATGGCCGGAACCCACCTGCTGATCGGCATCGGCGAGGGCCTGATCACCGCGACCACCGTGCTCACCGTCGCGAAGGTGCGACCCGACCTGGTGTACGCGCTGCGCTCCCTGCGCACCCCCACCACCCCCGCTGTCCCGGTCTCCGGAGGTGTCCGATGAAGAACCGTTCGTGGGCCTTCCTGGCCGGCGGCCTGCTGGTCGCCCTGCTGCTCGCCGGCGTGGTCAGCAACTACGCCTCGTCCCACCCGGACGGGTTGGACTCGTCGCTGCTCAAGGGCTGCACCGTCGACGCCGACGACAACATCGTCGGCGGCAGCTGCCCGGCCCAGCAGGCGAAGGACCACGAGTTGGCCGACAGCCCGCTCGCCGACTACGGCGTACGGGGCGTGCGGAACAGCTTCGTCTCCACCGGCCTCTCCGGGGTGCTCGGGGTGCTGGTCACCTTCGCGGTCGGGGCCGGCGGGTTCTGGCTGCTGCGCCGCCGGGGCGGCACGCCGACCGGCGCTGACGCGGCGACGCCCACCGGGGACGCCACGCCCGCCGAGGATGACGCGGCGACGGCGCGCGCCGCCGCGACAAGCTGAACAGGGGTACGCGGATGGGAGCCGGTCACGGGCACGTGCTGTACCGCGAGTCGGACTCGCCGGTGCACCGGCTCCCGCCCGAGGTCAAGATCGTGGCGATGGTGGTCTTCACCCTCGCCGTGGTGGCCACCCCACGGGAGGCGTTCTGGGCCTTCGGCGCGTACGCCGTGCTGGTGGCGGCGGTGGCGGCGTTGGCCCGGGTGGGCCCACGGTGGTTGCTCAGCCGCGCGTTGATCGAACTGCCGTTCGTGTTGTTCGCGGTCGCCCTACCGTTCCTCGGCACCGGCGACCGGGTCGAGGTGCTGGGCCTGCGCCTGTCCGAGGACGGGCTGCACGGCGCGTGGAACATCCTGGCCAAGGGCACCCTGGGGGTGCTCGCCTCGCTGCTGCTCGCCGCGACCACCACCACCCGCGACCTGATCGTGGGGTTGGACCGGCTGCACTGCCCGCAGGTGCTCACCCAGATCGCCGCGTTCATGCTGCGCTACCTCGACGTGCTGGTCGGCGAGGCACGGCGGATGCGGGTGGCCCGGATATCCCGGGGAGACGACCCACGTTTCCTGTGGCAACTGCGGGGCTTCGCCGCCGGGATCGGGGCGTTGTTCCTGCGCGCCTTCGAGCGCGGCGAGCGGGTCTATCTGGCGATGCTGTCCCGCGGCTACACCGGAAGGATGCCCGCCGTGTGGCAGGGCGAGGGTGCGGCGAGCGCCGGTCAGTGGCTGGTCGCGGCGACCGTACCGGTGTTGGCGGCCTCCATCGCCGCGACCGCCGTCGTGCTGTCATGATCGGTGTCGTGCAGACCGCTGTCTCGCTGGACGTTCGGGGTGTTCGTTACGCGTACCCGGACGGGCACGTCGCCCTTCAGGGGGTCGACCTGAACGTGCCGCGGGGCGACCGGGTGGCGCTGCTCGGGCCAAACGGTGCCGGCAAGACCACGCTGGTGCTGCACCTCAACGGCATTCTCACCCCGACCGAGGGCAGCGTGAGTGTCGGCGGGTTGACCGTCACCCCGGATCGGGCCACCCTGGCCGAGGTCCGCCGCCGGGTGGGCATCGTCTTCCAGGACCCGGACGACCAGTTGTTCCTGCCCACGGTGGCGGAGGACGTGGCGTTCGGGCCGGCGAACCTGGGTCTGCGCGGGGCTGAGTTGGCCGCCCGGGTGGACGAGGCGCTCGCCGCGGTGGGGATGAGTGAGCACCGGGGCCGGGCTCCGCAGCACCTGTCGTTCGGGCAGCGTCGCCGGGTGGCGGTGGCCACCGTGCTCGCCATGCACCCGGAGATCCTGGTGCTCGACGAGCCGTCGTCGAACCTGGACCCGGCGGCCCGTCGGGAACTCGCCGAGATCCTGCGCGGCCTGCCGGTGACCCTGCTGATGGTCACGCACGACCTGCCGTACGCGGCGGAGCTGTGCGAGCGTTCGGTGATCCTCGACGACGGCCGGATCGTCGCGGACGCCCCCACCACCACCCTGCTCAACAACGCGCCCCTGCTGACCAAACACCGCCTGGAACTGCCCTACGGCTTCACCCCCCAGCCCTAAACCCCACCCCACCCCACCCCCCGCCCCCGCCGATCTTGCACTTTCTGTCCCCGCCTTTCGGGGCGAAAGCCGCATATGGCCAACCCAAAGTGCAAGATCGGCGCGGGAATGGGCGCGGGGCGCGGGCCGTGGGGCGCGGGGCGCGGGTGCGGGGCATGGGCGCGGGGCATGGGCGCGGGCGCGGGGCGCGGGTGCGGGGCATGGGCGCGGGGCATGGGCGCGGGCGCGGGGCGCGGGTGCGGGGCATGGGCGCGGGGCATGGGCGCGGGCGCC
>NZ_JBITGE010000035.1:51384-77434 GCF_044456785.1 Micromonospora sp. NPDC050795
CGGGGCGCGGGTGCGGGGCGGGGGTCAGGGGGCTGGGGTTGGGACTGCTGCTGCGGTGGTGCGGGAGGTGGCGTGCAGGCGCAGGATGCCGGCGGATGTCGCGCCGGCCCCGGTGATCAGGAAGAGCGCCACCATCACCCGGGCGGTCGCGGGCGACCAGGGCACCGGGGCGATGGCGCGGGCGAACACGGCGGCGTTTGACGCTCCGGCGAAGAGCGCCAGGCAGGCCCCGGCCAGAGCGACCACGAAGTCGGCGGCGGGGCGGCGGCTCAGCGCGTACCAGCCGGCGGCGATCGCGCCGAGGCCGGTGACCAGGGGCCAGATCTGCCCGGAGAGCAGCCCGACGAGCACTCCGCCCACGCCCTGGGCCCCCGCGTCCAATTCCCGTCCCACCGGGTACCCGACGGCCAGCGCGCCGCCGACGATCAGCAGCACGCCGAGCGCGGACAGCGCGCGGGCGCCGGCCGGGGCGGTGGCGGCGAACAGGCCGAGCGCGCCCACCGCGAGCAGCCCCACGATGGTCACGGCCCACCAGGTGTACGCGTCCGGGGGCGGCACCCAGTCCAGGGTGCCGCCGATCACCATCGGGTCGGTGCCGTCGCGCAGCGGGATCGTCCAGTCCCGGACCCGGTGCTCGCGGTCCGGTGCGGCGCGTACCGCGGCCGGTGGTGCCGACTCCTGCCACAGCGCGCGTTGGTCGTGCCAGCGCGCTGTGGTGCCGTCGTCGACCCGTTGCCAGGAGGGTGCGGCGGCCGGGTCGGCCTCGGCCGGGAGCGTGGTGTCCCCGGCGATGGTGCGGTTCAGGTACGTGGCGGGGGAGTGGCTGTTCTCGAAGACCCCGTCCGGGCCGACGCGCAGGTACGGTTCGCCGGAGTAGCCGATGACCTCGATGGTGCGGCCGGTGCGGTTGGTCAGTTCCAGTCGGGCGCCCGCCTCGATGACGCGTACCTCGAGCCCTGGCCGTGCCGGTGCGACGCCGGTGGTCCGGGTGCGGTAGTCGGTGCCGTCCGGTGCGTCCGCGCCGTGGGCGGCGGCGGGCGCCGCGCTGATCACTGTCGCCAGGCCAGCGGCGGCGGCGACCAGGCCGGCGCGGCCCAGCAGGGTACGGATCACTTGCCGGCCGCCGCCACGGCTGCGGTGAGAGCGTCCGGGGTGGGGTTCTCGACGGGTTGACCGTTGACCTTGACGGTCGGCGTGCCGGTGACGTTGCTCCGGCTGGCGTCGTCGGTGACGTGTTCGGTCCAGCCCTTGTACGTCCCGTCCTTCACGCAGCTGCCGAAGGAGCCCCGGTCGAGGCCCACGCTGGTGCCGATGTCGATGAGGGTGTCGTCGGTGAGCCCGGCGCTGCCCTCCGGTGGCTGCTGGGCGAAGAGCGCCTTGGCGTACTCGTGGTACTTGCCGCCCGCCGCCGCGCAGCCGGAGGCGGCCGAGGAGCGGGTGGAGTACTGGGTGGTGGAGAAGCGGTTGAGGTACGCGACCGGGTGGTAGACCACTTTCGCCTTGTTGTCGGTCACCAACTGTTCGAGGGTGGACCCGCTGGTCTGCTCGAACTGCTTGCAGGCCGGGCAGAGGAAGTCCTCGTAGACGTCGACGGTGACCGGCCCGCCGCCGGTGACGATGCCGGTGCCGGCGTCGTTGGCGCCGGGCGGGGTGGTGAAGCTGTCGGAGCGCTGGTTGGACCAGAGGGCCCAGCCGATGCCGCCGGCGATGACCAGGACGAGGACGGCGGCGGCGGAGACCCAGATCGTGCGGCGGCGGCGCCGCTCGCGGGCCAACTGCTCGCGGACCACCCGGGCGGCGTCCCGCTGCCCCTTGCGACTACTCATCCTCGTCCTCCACAACGGGTTCGCCGGACAACCACCCGTCCACCGATACCGGCGTACGCGGCCAGATCAGTAGAAATCCGGCCAAGACCAAGAATCCCAGGTCCCGGAGGATCTCCGGGAGGTAACTGGGTGCCTGCCCCGCCGCCAGTTGCCCGCCGCTGCCGAAGCAGCCGCAGTCGATGGCCAGCCCCCGCGCCCAGGCTGAGGCGATGCCCGCGATGAAGACCACCAGCAGCGCGGCGGACACCCCGGCGACGAGCCGGGTGGCCAGCCCGAGCAGCAGCAGCACGCCCAACGCCAGCTCGACGAAGGGCAGCGCCGCGCCGATCACCGTCGCCACGTCGTACGGCATCACCTGGTACGCGTTGACCGCCCGCCCGGAGGCGGCGAGGTCGCTGACCTTCGACGCGCCGGCGACCAGCCAGACGGCGGCGAGGCCGAGTCGGGCCGCGATGCCGAGCCACGGGCGGACCAGTGGCCAACGACCCGACCGGGTGGAAGGTGGTGTCACGCTCATTTGTCGTCCCGTCCGCGCCGGAAGTTCCGCGTTCAGCCGGTCAGGGCGTCGCCGACCGCCTCGACCAGGTCGTCCCGGGCCCGGGCGACCCGGGACCGGATGGTGCCCACCGGCACCCCTTCGACGGCGGCGGCCTCCGCGTACGACAGGCCGAGCAGTTGGGTGAGCACGAACGCGGAGCGCCGCTCGGGGCCGAGGCGACGGACGAGGTCGGTGGCGCCGAACTGGCCGGCCGGGTCGGGGTGCGGTCGGTCGGTGTACGCGTTCGCCGCCAGGCGCTCGTCGAGCCGCCGACGCCTGATGACAGTGCGCAGGTGGTCGGCGCAGGCCCGGCGGGCGATGCCGAGCAACCAGGTGCGGGCACTGGAGCGACCCTCGAAGGCCGGAAGTGCCCGGAACGCCCGCAGGTAGGTTTCCTGGGTCAGGTCGTCGGCGCTGTCCGGGTTGACCAGGGCGGCGGCGAACCGCCAGACCTCGGCCTGGGTCAGCCGGACGAACGCCGCCTGGGCGGTCGGGTCGCCGTCGCGGGCGGTCAGCGCCCACTCGGTTGCCGGGTCCCGGGCGACCTCGTCGGCCGGCTCTGCCGGACTGACGGCACCGGAGTCACGCGGGACAGGGATCACGACACACCAGGTTACGCGGCAGCTGGCGGCGCGTCAGGGTCGTTCGACCCTTGGATGGTCTGCGCCACGTCGGGAACTTTTCTCCGTTCCGGGCCGACTACCAGTTCATGACGTGCGACCACCGACGCCCCCACCCCCCTCGGGTCGCCGAAAGGCACACCTATCGGCGACCATGTCCGGCATGACTGTCGCCCCCCGCCGCTGGGCCGCCAGGCTGGCGGCAGCCGCCGGCCTGCTCGTCACCGTCGTCGCCCTGTTGATCGCGCCAGCCACCTCCGCCAGCGCCCACGCGGTGCTGGAGAGCAGCAGCCCGGCCGCCTCCTCCATCGTGCCGAGCGGGCCGTCCGAGGTGGTCCTCACGTTCAGTGAGTCGGTCCGCAAGGTGCCCGGCAAGATCCGGATCATCGCACCGGACGGTTCCCGGGCCGACCGGGGCGAACCGTCGTTCGGTGACGCTGTCGTCACCATCCCGGTGGACCCGGCCGGCTCGCGCGGCACCTACCTGGTCAGTTTCCGGGTGATCTCCGCCGACAGTCACCCGGTCTCCGGCGCGTTCACCTACTCGGTCGGCGCGCCCTCGACCCCACCCGTCGACTCCGGCACTGACAGCCGCGCCAACCCGGTGGTGGAGACGGCGGTGAAGGTCGCCCGCTTCCTCGGCTACGCCGGCCTGGTGCTGCTGGTCGGGCCGGCGCTGGTGCTCGCCGCCCTGTGGCCGCGCCGGCTCTCCCGCCGGGGGCCGACCCGGCTGGCCTGGACCGGCCTCGGTCTGGTGGCCTTCGCCACCCTCGCCGACCTGTGGTTGCAGGTGCCCTACACGGCCGGTGGTGGTCTCTTCGACGTCACCGGCGAGGGGTTCGGCACTGTCTTCGGCAGCACCTTCGGCGCCGCTCACCTGGTCCGGCTCGGCCTGCTGGCAGCGTCCATCTTCCTGCTCCGCCCGCTGCTGGCCCGGCCCGCCGGCCGCGCGGACGCGATCATCCTGGCCGTGCTCGGCGGCGCCGCCCTGCTGACCTGGCCGCTGGCCGGGCACGCGGCGGCCTCCCCGGCGCCGGCGGTCTCGGTGGCGGTCGACGCGGTCCACCTGGGCAGCATGGCGGTCTGGCTGGGTGGTCTGCTCATGCTCGCCGTCTTCCTGCTGCGCCAGGCCGACGAGCGGGAGCTGGGCGCGATCCTGCCGATCTGGTCGCGCTGGGCGGCGCTCGCCGTATCGGCGCTGCTGCTGGCCGGCACCGTCCAGGCGCTGATCGAGGTGGCCACCCCGCAGGCGCTCTTCGACACCACGTACGGGCGCTTGCTGCTCGCCAAGATCGGGCTGTTCGCGATCGTCATCGCCGTGGCCGCGTACTCCCGGAAGTTGGTGCGCAGCCGCGTCGCGGCGCAACGCCCGGTACCGGTGCGCCGGGCGGTCCTGGTGGAGCTGGCCGTCACCGTCGTGGTGCTGGCCGTGTCCGCCACGCTCGTGCAGACCACGCCCGCGCGCACCGCCGCGGCCGGGCCGTCCGCCGGGGCCGAGTCCGGCCTCTTCAGCACCAGGCTCTCCAGCCCGCTCCTGTCCGTCGAGGTCGAGGTGAGCCCGGCCGGGCGGGGCAACAACACGGTGCACCTGTACGCGTACGACAAGGCCAACCAGCCACTGCTGGTCGCGGAGTGGAAGGCGACGGCCGCGCTGCCCTCGGCCGGGATCGAGCCGATCGAGGTGCCGTTGCTGCGGTTGACGGACAGTCACGCCTACGGCGACATCAGCATGCCGACCGCCGGCGAGTGGCAGCTGAAGATCACCGCCCGAACGACCGACATCGACCAGGCCACGGTGACCGCCACCGTGCCCATCCGTTAGAGAGGTTCGCGAAACCCATGACCCGATTCCGGCGTACCGCAACCGCCGCTGCCGCCCTGGCGTTCACCGCCGCCGCCACCGCTGTGCTCGGCTTCGCCGGACCGGCGTCCGCGCACGTCACGGTGAACCCGAAGGAGGCAACCCAGGGTGGCTACGCCCGGGTGGCGTTCCGGGTGCCCAACGAGAGCGACAGCGCGTCGACCACCAAGCTGGAGGTCGTGCTGCCGGAGAACGCCCCGGTCGGCTCGGTGTCGACGATGCCGGTGCCCGGCTGGACGGTCGCCACGGAGAAGCGCAAGGTGGACCCGCCGATCGAGGTGCACGGCAGTCAGCTCACCGAAGCCGTCTCCAAGATCACCTGGACGGCCTCCGCCGACGCGGGGGTGAAGCCGGGTCAGTTCCAGGAGTTCCCCGTTTCGCTGGGGCCGCTGCCGCAGGTCGACTCGATGGTCTTCAAGGTCCTGCAGACCTACTCGGACGGCAACATCTCGCGGTGGATCGACGAGCCGGCGCCGGGTGCCGAGGAGCCGGAGCACCCCGCTCCGGTGCTCACCCTGGCCGCCGCGGCGGCGCCGGCGGGTTCGGCCTCGCCCAGCGCGGCCGTGGCCTCGCCCGACGACGATGACGACGACGACGGCAACGGGCTCGCGGTCGGCCTCGGTGTGGCCGGTCTCGTCGCCGGTCTGGCCGGTCTGGTGCTGGGCGGGCTGGCGTTCACGCGTACCCGCCGGGAACCGGTCGCGAAGGTCTGACCCTGTTTCACCCGCTGGCCCGCCGGATCTTCCGGCGGGCCAGCGTGCTTTCGGAGCCGATGCCGACCGTGCCGTGGATATCCCCTGATCAGACGGTGTACGTCGGTAAGGTCGGCCGGGTATTTGGCTACGGAGGGGGACGGTGCGGATGCGGTTCGTGCGGATGATCGCCGGAGTGCTGCTGTTGGTGGTGGGGATTCCGGCGCTGTTCGCCGGTGGCGGGCTGTGGCTGGTGACCCGACACGCCGACCCCGGCGGGTCCTTCGCCGCCCGCTTCGAGACGGTCCGCACGCCCGGTCACGCGATCGTCGTCACCGACCTCGACCGGCTGCTGCGGCAGGAGGCGCCCTTCGCGCGTACCGCCCAGACCCGGCTGCGCCTGGACGCCCGCACCACGGGCGGGCCGGCCTTCGTCGGATTGGCGCCCACCGCCGAGGTGCGTGGGTGGCTGGAGGCGGTGCCGCACGCCACGGTCCGCCGCGTGGCGCTGGCCCGGGGCCCGCTGCCGGTCCGGCTCGATCCGGCCGGACCGGCCGCCGACACCCCGGGCGTCGCGCCGGCCGGCGGGTCCGTCACGCCGCTGGGCCAACCCTTCTGGGTACGCGAGGGCATCGGCTCGCTGGAGTGGAACGCGGACGACCTCGCCGGCGAGCCCATGAGCCTGGTGGTGATGCGCCCCGACGGGGAGGGCGACCTCGCTCTGGACCTGCACGCCGAGTTGCGGGTCGGGTGGACCGGCCCGGCCACCTGGGGTCTGTTGACGGTCGGCGTGCTGCTGGTGGTGTGCGCGGCGCTGCTCCTGCTGCGGCCACTACGGCCACGCGAGGTGATCTTCGTGGTCGAGCCGGATCAGGTGCCGGTGCTCGCCGGTCGGCTCGGGGTCACCTCGCTGAGTGGCCTGGGCCCCCGACAGGCCGAGTCGACGTCGCCGTTGCCGCTCCGACAACTCGCCCCGGTCGGCTCCGGCGCCCCGGAGCCCGCCCGGTCGGCGATCGGCGCGGCCCGCGCGGCCACCCTCGCCGACCTGGACGAACCGGTCCGGCTGCCCCGCCCGCCGGAGGTGACGTTGAGTCTCGCCTGGCCGCCGGCCGACGTGGACGAGCCCACGGCCCGGCCGGTGGTGACCGCACCGGGCGACGACCCGGCCCGTGGCGGCCCGGTCGGGTGACGACCCGGCCGGTGCTGGTGGGTGAGACGGCGAGTGGCCCGCCGCGCTGCCGACGCGGAGGGCCACCCTCACCGGGGGAGCGGTGCTACCCGAGCGACGCTTGAGGTAGATGAGGACAGATTAGCGGCGAACATGGCCACTCGGGAGGTCTGTCCATTTGGTGCGATTTTCCGCATCGAGCCCCGAGCGCACCGGCAACGCCGCCAGCAGCAGCAGGCTGAGCAGCACGTAGGTGTTCTGCACGACGAAGTCCACCGGATCGTGGGTGCGGACCGGTCCCGCGCCCCAGGCCTGGAACGTCACCACGCCGTAGATGGTCACGGCGGTGATGCCCAGCGCGAGCCCGGCCAGCCACCGACGCCGGCGTGCCTCGTCCGGGCGGTCCGCGCTCAACGCCGCGTCGGCGAGCAGCACCACCGCCGGCACGAACCAGTAGATGTGGTGGGTCCAGGTGATCGGGCTGGCCAGGGCACCGACCAACCCGGTCAACGTCAGGCCGGTCAACGCGTCACCGGCCCGGGCCGCGCGGGCGGCCCGCCACAGCCCGTAGCCGGCGACCGCGGCCACCAGCAGCAACCAGAGCAGCCGGTCCGGCTTCTCCGGCTCGGTGAACCGGCTGAGCAGGCCGAACAGCGACTGGTTGCCGACGATGTCGGTGCGTCCCACCCGTTCGGTGGTCCACAGCTCGTGCGTCCAGAACCGCCACGAGTCACGAGGGGCGATCGCCGCCGCGAGCAGGGTCGCCGCCGCGGCGGTCGCGCTCGCCACCGCCGCGGCCCGCCACCGCCGGGTGGCCAGCAGATAGACGATGAAGATGCCGGGAAAGAGCTTGAGTGCCGTCGCCAGCCCCACGCCCACCCCGGCCCAGCGTCGCGCCTGCGGCACCGCGAACAGCAGATCGGCCAGGATCAGCACGACCAGCAGCATGTTGATCTGGCCGAAGGTGATCGTCTCGCGGATGCTCTCCACCGCCAGCACCAGCAGGACGGCGGCGACCAGGGTGAACGTGCGGGGCAGGGCGTGTCGGGCGATCACCGGCGTCACCAGCCACCGGGTGGTCAGCACCACGGCCAGCACTGTCAGCGCCGTGAAGATCGCCACGGTGGCGCCGAGCCGTAACAGACCGAACGGCCACAGCAGCAACGCGCTGAAGGGTGGGTAGGTGAAGTACAACTCGCCCTGCACCCGGTCGGGCTGGACGTAGTCGTAGAGCGGGTGGCCGACGCGCCACCAGTCCATCGCGGACATGTAGATCTTGAGATCGAAGAAGTTGTGCACGAGGCCGGGCAGGTACAGCGCTGGCAGCACCGCGCCGAGGGCCACCACCGCGACCAGACGACGGACCGTACGGCCGCCGGGATCGTCTTCGGTGACGGCGGGCGGTGCGACGGGTTCTGCTGGCACCCCGAAACCCTAGCGGTCCGGTCCGCCGAGAGCGCGCAGCCGCGGGGCGTGGGCTGCGCGTAGGCTGTGCCGGTGGCTGATCTCCTCGTCTGGATCGACTGTGAGATGACTGGGTTGGACCTCGGCAGGGACAAACTGATCGAGGTTGCGGCACTGGTCACCGATCCCGACCTCAACGTGCTGGGTGACGGTGTCGACGTGGTCATCCACGCCGACGAAGCGGCGCTGGAGGGGATGCCGGAGGTCGTGCAGACGATGCACGCCAAGTCCGGCCTCACCGAGGAGGTCCGTCGTTCGGCGGTCACCCTCGCCGAGGCCGAGGACCTGGTGCTGGAGTACGTCCGCACCTTCGTCAAGGACCCGCGTACGGCTCCGCTCTGCGGCAACTCGATCGCCACCGACCGGGGCTTCATCGCCCGGGACATGCCCCGCCTCGACGCCCACCTGCACTACCGGATGATCGACGTGTCGTCGATCAAGGAACTCTGCCGCCGCTGGTACCCCCGCGTGTACTTCGGTCAGCCGCAGAAGGGTCTCGCGCACCGGGCGCTGGCCGACATCCGGGAGAGCATCCGGGAGTTGGAGTACTACCGGCGCACCGTCTTCGTTCCGCTGCCCGGCCCGGACGTCGAGACCGCCAAGGCCATCGCCGCCGAACTCTGACCGCGCCGGCTCGTCCCGGGGAGCAGGGAACCCGCTGGACGAGGTACGTCGGGGTGTGGCTATTATTGGTCCGCACCCCGCCCGGAGCGATCAGCCGGGCGACGGCGGCATGGTGGCTGTAGCTCAGTTGGCAGAGCACCGGGTTGTGGTCCCGGTTGTCGTGGGTTCAATTCCCATCAGTCACCCAGTTGGTTTCACTGCTCAGGCCCCCTCCTCGGAGGGGGCCTGAGTCGTTGTGGGGGCGAGACAGGGGACACGCGAAAGCCCCCTCCGAAGAGGGGGCTTTCGTCGGCTGGCTCAGGCGGTCGGTGTGGGGGACGGGGTGACCGCCCCGTCCGGGGCCGGGGTGGTGGCGTCCGGGTCGGCCGGAGGCTCGTACGGGAGGGCGCTGCCCTTGACGTACTCGTCCCAGCTCATGTTCCAGTCGGTCCAGCCGTTGCCGTTCTGCAGCTTGCGCTCGGTGCCCTTGACGGTGATCGGGTCGCCGATCTGGGTGTTCTTGAAGAGCCAGTCGCCGTTGGCCATCGACACGTTGACGCAGCCGTGCGACACGTTCGTGGTGCCCTGCTGCCCCTCGGACCAGGGTGCCGCGTGGATGAACTCCCCGCCCCAGGTGAGGCGCTGCGCAAAGTCGATCTTGGTGCGGTAGCCCTCCTCCGGGCCCAACTCCTCGAACGTGTCGAAGACCGTCTTGCGCAGCTTCTCGATGACGACCATGGTGCCGCTGGACGAGGGGGTGCTCTTCTTGCCCAGGCTGACCGGAATGGTCTTGATCACAGAGCCGTTGCGGGTCACCGTCATCCGCTTGGTCTTGTTGTCGACGGTCATGACCACCGCAGCGCCGATCTTGACGTCCACCGAGAGGTCGGCGCGGCCGTACCAACCCGCACCCATCGGCAGGCCGCCGGCCTGCACCCGGTAGGAGACCTTGCTGTTGGGCTTCCAGAACTCCTTCGGCCGGTACCGGATCTCGGTGGGGCTGACCCAGTGCCAGATCCCCTCCTGCGCCGGGGTCGAGGTGACGGTCATCCGGCGCTGCACGTCGTCGCGGTAGTCCTCCGGGATGTCCCGGCTGAACTTCACGATCAGCGGCATGCCCACCCCGACCACCTGGTTGTCACCGAGGAAGCTGCTCACCCGCACCTGGTTGCCGGGCTTGGCCATGGTGGTGAAGGTGCTCGTCGCGGTGGCCGGAAGCCCGTCGTCGCCCTTGGCGGTCACGGTGGCCGTGTAGCTCGTGCCGTAGGCCAGCGCGCCAGCCGGAAGCCACGACTTGCCGTCCTTGGCGAGCGCGCCCTCGACCGCCTTGCCGGCGGCGTCCTTGAGCTCGACCGCGGTTTCCACGGCGTCCTTCGTGGTGAAGGTGATGCCGGTGGACGCTGCCACGTCCTTGGCGTCGGCCGCCGGCTCACTGATCGTCGCCGCGGCCTTCGGTGCCGGGTTCTCGCCGCCCCCGTGCCACGAGGACGACTTGCCGCCGTCGCCGTCGGTGCAGGCCGAGGTGAAGGCCAGCGCCACGGCGAGGAGCCCTGCCGCGAACACGCGGCGTCGCCCACCGGGCCTGATCAGCTGGTCCTGGCTAGCTCGCATGAAGTCCCTCACAGTTGTGGTCGCTGCCCCATCGTCTCTTACTGACGCGCCAGAGCCGGCCCCGGTTGCCGAGGGTGAACCGAAACACGCCGTCAATAGTGCCCGAATCCTGCTACTATCCGGCGTTTCGTGAGCCTGGTTCGTCTCCGTGCCGGGAGTGCGGGGGTCGCCGCGTCGTCATCGACCGGCGGGAGTGCAAGAGTACGCCGGCCCGGCCAACGGCCGAGCCGGCGCAACGAGGTCGACGGCTCAGACCGCCGGGCCGGCTCCACCGCTGGGCACCGGCAACGCGCTGCCCTTGATGAACTCCGACCAGCTCAGGCTCCACGCCGTCCAACCGTTACCGGCGGCGATCCTGCGCTCGGTGCCCTTGATCGTGATCGGGTCACCGATCCGGGTCTTGTCGAACAACCACCTGGCGTTCGCCATCGACACGTTCACGCAGCCGTGCGAGACGTTCTGCCGCCCCTGCACGTGCTCCGACCAGGGCGCGGCGTGGATGTACTCGCCGCCCCAGGTGAGCCGCTGGGCGAACTGGATGTCGGTCACGTAGCGGTTGGCCGGATCCGGGTCGTCGCGGGTGTCGAAGACAGTGGCTTCCTTCTTCTCCATCACCACCATCGTGCCGCTCGACGACGGGGTGCTCTTCTTGCCCAGGCTCACCGGAATGGTGCGTACCGGCGTGCCGTTCTCGAACACCGTCATCTTCTTGTTGGCGTTGTCGACCTTCATCTCGAACGAGCGGCCGATCTTGGCGGTGGCCTTGCGGTCGATGTCGCCGTACTTGCCGTTGCTCAACGGCACCCCCGCCAGGGCGATCCGCACGGTGATGGTGGTGCCCGGCTTCCAGTACTCCGGAGCCCGGTAGTAGGCCTGCGTGCCGTTGCTGACCCAATGCCACGCGCCCGGCTGCGGCGGGTCGGTCCTGACGAACATCCGCTTCTGCACCGCCGCCCGGTCCTTCTTCGGGATACCCGGATGGAACTCGGTGACCACCGGCATGGCCACCCCGTAACTCTTGTCGTCGAAGAGGTACAGGCCCGAGCCGATCGTCGACTTCGGCTTGGCCATCGTGGTGAAGCTGCTGGTGCCCTGGCTGCTCGTACCGTCCGACGCGCTGGCCGTCACCGTGGCGGTGTAGCGGGTGCCCCACTTCAGCGGAGCGGACGGCACCCAGGACGAACCATCGCTACGCAGCTTGCCCTCGATCGAGCCGCCGCCGTCCGCCGTCAGCGTGACAGCTGACACCTTCCCGCCGTCCGGGAGCTTCGCGCTGATCTCCGTGCTCACCGGCCTGTTCTTCGTGCCGTTCGCCGGACTCAGCGTGAGTGCCGGCCCACTCGGTGTGCTGGGTGTCGACGGTGCGGCTGAGTCGGGGGCGGCGCTCACGTCCGAGGACGCCCCGCCAACGAATTCCGGCTTCTTTCCGTCGCCGCCGCATCCGGTCAGTGCCAGCGACGCCGCCAGAGTCAGGGCGCCCACCACCGCCCCGGCTCGCGTGAACCGTGCCATGCCCACCTCTGTTCTCGCGTACCTGGCGGACATCGTGCCGCATCGACGCCGCAACCCACGTCCCGATCTTGACGGTGGTGCCCGGTTCGGGGCTTTTGCCGGCAAAGCTCGACCGAAGGGGGGACCCGGGGAACCGAATTGGAGGCCGCTCGGGAGGGGTGCTAATGTTCTCTCCGTTGCCGAACGAGCGCCGCTAGCTCAACTGGCAGAGCAGCGGACTCTTAATCCGCGGGTTCGGGGTTCGAGTCCCTGGCGGCGCACCAACGATCAAGGTCTTGACCTGGGGTTTAACCCTGGGTCGGGGCCTTTTTCGTGTACCGCGGTGGTGGGGTGGTCGCTCGGTGGGTGCTCGGGAGCCGTTGGACCGGGCCGGCGTTGCCGGGACACGTCGTTGTTCCGCGGACGCCCGCGCTCATCGTCATTTCTGAGGTGGCCAGCCTGCACGGTCGTCAGGGCATTGACGCATCCGACCGCCGAGGCGTCCGCCGCGCTTCTTCGAGCATCCAGTCGTTGGCGATTACGCTGGTGGTGTGGGGGGACAGCTGCGGGTTCGCGTGCAGGGGGATCTCTATCACCCGATGGTGCCGCCCGGAGCCGTGTATGTGGGGCGGCAGGGGTTCGGGCTGCAGCGTTCTCCCTGGGCCAATCCGTTCAGCCTGCGGAAGCATGATCGGGCGGAGGCGTTACGCCTCTATCGGCAGTGGCTTGTGGGGCAGCCGGCCCTTGTTGACCGGGCGCGGCGGGAGCTTACGGGGAAGCAATTGGCGTGCTGGTGCCGCGTCGAGGACTCGTGCCATGCCGACGTGCTGGCCGACATCATCGGTTGAGGTGCAATCGGTATCGCGAGGTGGGCCGTCTCGGTGCGTAGACACCGCCAATGCTGAAGGACTGCGGTCTTGCCGCTTGGTTGCCTACGTAGAAGGCGACGTCGCGGTCGGCGGCGCAGAGCTGGGTGAGGAACTTGTTTCTCAGCTGTTCTGCGGCCTCCGCGTCGGTGAGCTGGTCTAGACGACGTTGTAGGGCGACGAACTCCCGGTCCCAGAGTGTCTGTTGGTGCCCGCGACAATGACGGTCTGCGCAGCGATAGCGGTAGGCACCAGTGAAGCGTGGTACTCGAAGCGGGCTGCGCTTGGCCGATTCCAGTAGGTCGAGCTGGTTGAGGTAGCCAGCGATCTTCTTGCGATCCTCCGCCGACCAGCCGGGATGGCGCTTGACCTGAAAAGACGAGATGTCGGCCACGCGAATCAGCGCGATCGATCGTGCGCTCCGGTCGTCGCGGGCCTGTTTGTTGAGCCAGCACATGGAGTCTTCGACGAGCGGATCGAGGAGGTTTCGACGCGACTGTCGGCTGGCGATGTGCCGCTCGGTGGTGATGGTGTCCACGATCGGCTTCCAGCTCTCGCGCCGCTGGTCCTGACTGGCTGGCAGTGCGTCGACGTGGATGATGTCGTACTTGTGGAACTTGCCGTCGTCGTCGAGGTCTCGATAGTGGACCGGGTAGAGGCGAATCCAACCCGTCCAGGGCGGGTCCATGCCCAGTGCCCCGACGCAGACCGTCTCGCCGTACCGCGCGGAGGGGTTGGGTGCCGCCTTCACTGTAATCAGGAGGCGGAGTGTCGCTGGTCGTGCCAGGACTGGCTTCGGTCTCGGATCTTCGTCGGTGCTCGGTCCCCACAACGGAAGCTGTTCCAACGGAACCACCCACATCGCTAAATGCAGCTGTCCAGGCACGTTTAGTTACATAGACGATCTCACATTTGAATAGATCCGGCACTAGCTGGCAGGGGTGAGAGTTGGCCTCTCAGTCAAACGCCAGCGCGCAGAACTCATCTTTCTCATTACTTTTAAGTAACCGCTGTCTCGGTCCGTGGTGCGCCATTGCTGGGCCGGAAAGGCGCGTGTCAGACGTTCCTGGAGATTGGTGCCGCGGTGCAGCGCTCTCTGTGGAGATCAACTATTGAGGGTTTGGTTTGACCGCTTCGCCTCTTCTGTCCTCAGCTCTTCGGCTGATTCAGTGAACAGTGATCTCCAAAATCAACCCCAAAACCACGGTTTGGATATGTGGGTGCTCGCACGGCCCGGTGACGCCTCGTTCAACGGCCTCCGGCGAGCGCTGTCTCCGGTCACGGTGGTCCCGGTTCCCGATCTTGCGATCAGGGCATCGACCACTCTCTGTTACAGCCTTGGCGAACAGGATGTCGGACCGCCGGGGCTCGGAGGGATCATCAGGGAATGGGTGACCAGGATGCCGTGCGGCGGCTGTCCCCGCGGCGGTGGCGGATCCTGTCGTACCTGGCACAGCATGGGTCCGCGTCGACGCTGGACGTGGCGCTTGTCTGCGCGGTGTCGCGGCTGACCGCTCACCGAGACCTGGTGTGGCTGCACGAGTCGGGACTGGTGCGCCGCGAGCGCTCGGCGGAGGACCGGACCCATACCTGGTGGTACGGGGTCACGGCCGAGGGGACCGAGGTGCGCCGGCACGCCCTGACGGAGTCGGGGCGGCCGGTTCCGTTGCTGCTGGGTCAGCGGCCCTCCAGTGCGGCGGATGCCCTGCTGTTTCTGCCGTTGGTCGAGGTGTCGCGGCGCAACCCGGGGCGGTGCGAGTTGTTCCAGTGGCTGGCGACGATGGAGACCTCGTCGTGGTTGCGCCAGCACGACCTGGCGCAGCTGCGGGCCGACGGCTACGGCGTATGGCTGCAGGACGGGCGGTGCCTGCGATTCCTGGTACACGTCGACCGTGGCCCGACCGGAGACGTTGTCGCCGAGTACGAGCGGCCGGCGTCAGGGTTGGGTGGACTGTTGGGCGGCTACCGGCATGCGGACCGGCTGGTGCCGGTCGGGGCGGTTCTGCTGATCGCGCAGGACGCCGAGCGGGAGGAACGACTGCAGGCCGACCTGCTTCGTGGGCCGCTGCCGAACGTTGTCGCCACGACCACACGGCAGCTGTTGTATCGCCACTGGCCGGACGAGCAGGTGTGGCAGATGCCGGGCGAAGGCGGCAGGCGTTGCCTCGTCGAGGTTGGATCCTGACCGCACCCCTTCACGATGCCTTGGCCGCCGCCAGCCCCCTGGTCCCGACGAGGTCAGCGGCGTGGTGCTGGAGTCAGCGGCGTCCTGCTGCCCTGCTAGCCCTACGCTGGCGGCATGAGGGAACCAGCGCGGACCGGACCTGGTAGGTGCTGATGAACCGGTATGCAGAGGCACCTGCCGAGGCGATCCCTGACGCGATCCGGGCCGATGTGGAGACGCTGTGGCGATACCACGACATGCGCCACGAGTTGCGCCCATGCGACGTGGGGATCGGGTTGGGCAGTCACGATCTCGGCGTGGCCGTAATCGCGACGCGCTTGTTTCACGAGGGCCTGTTCCCAAGGATCGTGTTCACCGGCGCGAACGCCCCAACGACCGTCGAGCGGTTCCCGCGTGGAGAAGCAGTGCACTACCGCGAGTACGCCATCGAGCAGGGCGTACCCGCGGAAGCGATTTTCGTGGAGCCGCGTGCCACGAACACCGCCCAGAACCTGGAGTACTCGCGTCAGCTCCTGACCGAGCACCGGATCCCGGTGCAGTCAGTGCTGATCATGTCGCGGCCCTACCAACAGCGCCGGGCCTACGCCACCTGCAGGCTGATGTGGGCGGAGGTCGATGTGGTGTGCGCGTCGAACCCACTCGAACTGGACGACTACGTGAGCAGCATCGGCGACCCGCGGCGGGTGGTGGACATGCTGGTCGGCGACACGCAGCGGATCGAGGTGTACGCGGAGCGCGGGTTCGCGATCCCGCAGGAGATTCCGGACGAGGTGCGGACGGCGTTCGAGCGCCTGGTCGCGGCTGGCTACACGAGCCGGCTGATTTGAGCCCAGCTACCAGCGCGGTCCTCCCGACCGGACGCCCATCCGGTCGCTGAGTTCGACGGCCAGTCGGGGTGGCCGGGAGCGGGTGAGGATGTCGCGGACGAGGTCGCGGGAGAGCTGGTGGTAGCGCACCTGGTCAGGGCCTATGACCTCGGCCTCCAGGAGCGCGGCGAGCGCGTCGTCGATGCGGTTCCACCGGGCAAGGGCCCGGGCGGTTTCGATGGCGTGCCGAACCTGCCGCTCGACGGGCGCGGTGCTGGTGTCGAGTGTGGCGCCGATGGCGATGGCGCGCTGCACGTCGCCGAGTTCCATCGCCACGGTCGTCTTGTGGATCGACACGTTGGTCGGCCCGAAGGCGGTCCAGACGTGGTTGCCATCGGCGCCGAGCCGCTGTGCGGCGGCATCGGCCTCGGCGATGTGGGTGTCGGCGGAGGCGCGGTCGTCGTCTCGGGCGGCGGCCAGCGCGCAGACGAGGTGCAGGCTGCCGTAGACCGACAGCAGCTGCGGAGTGGGTTTGGCGAGCCGTGGTTCCAGGAACTGCGCCGCCGTAGCGGCGAGGCCGCGGGCTTGGGCGTACTCACCGATGGACGCCAGCGAGTGCGCGGCGGAGCGGCTGAGCGAGCCGATGACGACGTGGTCGTGGCTGGCGTTGGCGGCGGCCAGCCCACGGCTGGCGGCGGTCCACGCGAGGTCACCTTCGCCGAGCTTGGTGAGGAACAACGCGGCCAGCTGGTGGGCGTAGGCGGTCATCGCGTGCGCGCGCTGGCCATCGTCTCCGTCGTACGCCTCGGTGGCGGTGAGGCAGTCATGGATGAGGTAGGGCAGCCGGCGGGCGAGGGTGCCGTAACGCGAGTGCTGGTAGGCGGTCCAGATCTCGGCGACGTCGTTCTCGATCTCGCGCAGGGCGGGGCCTCGACGTCCCCCGTGCTGGCCAGCGTCGGCGCGAGGTGACGATAGTCGTGAAGTGCGGCCCGCAAGGCCGGGATGGTCTCGCGCCCTGAGTCGTCCGACCACTCGAACAGGCTCGGTGCGCCGATCAGATCGCCGAGGGATACGTCGAGGGCTTTGGCGATCGCGCGTATGACCGACAGTCGGTCGAGGTCGGCCCGGTTCGTCTCGACCTTGCGTAATTACTCCTGGGTCTTGCCGACCAGGCCGGCCAGCACCTCCTGAGAGAGGCCTCGTCGACGCCGGTAGAAGGCGACGCGCTGGCCGATGGTCATGTCTTCCGTCATCCCTCGCACACCATCACCCTGCCCGCTGAAGGCCGCCGGACCCGGTACGGATTTTCCCGGTCCTCCGTACGGACCGCCCCTACGTTCAGTTCACCCCAGATCACCGGCGCGTGTCGATGCCGGTGTCGGGGATGACCTAACAGGGAGCTGCAAATGGAGGGATTGATGGGCGGCGCACCAGACCACGGCTTGGGCCGCTGGCTCGGCCCGTCCTGGAACGAACTGTCTCGGCGTTCTCCCCGCCTGCGTACCGCCATGAGGGCTGCGTGGGTGGGTGATCGGCGGGCTGCTCCCAGCCGCCGTGATGCGGCGGCGGGCTCGCCATTCCCCCGGCGAGCCCGCCGCTCATCGATCCTGGTGGGGGTGGAGGCATGACGGTGTACGTCTCGCGTAACGCGATTGCCAGCCAGTCCCGGCGCCCCGAGCCCAGGTGGACGTCCTCACAGGGTCAGGTGCGGCGCGCTGATCCTCCGCTGCTCACCTTCGTGTGGCGTCGGCTGTTCGAGCAGCAGGCCCGCGAGGGCGGTCGCCGGTGACCGGGGAGCAGCGCCGTCTGGCGGCGAACGGGCTCGCGCCAGCCGAGGTGGAACATCTGCCGATGCGCCCGCTGTGGCTGTGCCGCCGGTGCGGGCAGCCATGGCCCTGCGGCGCGGCGAAGCTCGCGCTCCTCGCCGAGTACCGGGAAGAGCCGGTGAGCCTGTTCCTCTACCTGGCCGGCTGCCTGCACGACGCGATCGACGACCTGCATCGGCTCAACCCGAGCGTCACGGGCAGCGCCGCCGACATGTTCGACCGGTTCCTCGGCTGGCCCGCCCGCCACACCCACGTCTACCGCGTCAGTGCCACCACGGCCGCCAGCATCGAAGAGGCCTCCTCGTGAACGGCATCGGCCTCATCAACGTCACCGGCCAGCCGGCGGTCGCCGGCAGCTTCCACACCCTGGTCGTGCAGCCGACGAGCTTTTGCAACCTCGACTGCACCTACTGCTACCTGCCCGACCGGAGATCCCTGCGCCTGATGAACGGCGCGGTCGCGCAGGCTTGCGCCGAGTCGATCGCCCAGCAGAACAGCGGTCATCCGGTGAGCGTCGTGTGGCACGGGGCCGAACCCATCGCCACTCCCATCGGGTTGTTCCGTGATTTATTGGCCCCGTTCGAGGAGCTTCGGCGCGCGGGGATGGTGCGTCACGAGATCCAAACGAACGCGACGTTGATCAACCGGCAATGGTGCGAGCTCTTCACCGCTTATGGGTTCGAGGTCGGGGTCAGCATCGACGGACCGGGCGCGTTGAACCGGAACCGCCTCGACCGGGCCGGCACGTCAACAGACGCCCGCACTCTGCGCGGCATACAGACCCTGGCCGAGGCAGGGCTGAGGTATTCGGTGATCTGTGTAGTCACCCCGGAAACCATCGACCACGCGGAAGCCCTCATCGACTTCTTCACCGGCCTGCCCGGCTGCGAGTCGGTGGGCTTCAACATCGAAGAGCAGGAGGGCGCCGACCGGGCATCGGTGTCGGAGGACGCCGCGTACCGGTTCTGGCAGCGCCTTATCGCACGTCGCGTTGGCGGCAGCCCGCTGCGGATCCGCGACGTGGACCGGTTGGCCGACTATCTCGCCGCCACCCGCGCTGGCCGCGTCGACCACGCGCCGTACGAGCCGACCCCGACCGTCTCCTGGGATGGACAGGTGGTGCTGCTGTCACCGGAACTGCTCGGCATCACAGAGCCGCGATACGGCGACTTCATCGCCGGCAACGTCCTTCATCAACCCATCACCGCCATGCTTGCCGGCGCCGGCGACCTGGGCTACGTCGCCGAGTTCATTACGGCCCTCAACGGCTGTGCCGACCACTGCGCCTTCTACGACTTCTGCCGTGGCGCCCAGGCCGGCGACCGCTACTTCGAGCACGCGACGTTCACCGCCCGAGAGACGACCTACTGCCGGACCACTCGACAGGCCCTCGTTCGCGCCGCCGCGGACCACCTCACCCCTCAAGGAGGAGCACCATGACCAATGCTCTCGCGACTCTCGTCAACGCCGCACCCGAGCAACTCGCTCGCCTCGGCGTCGACCCTGAGCGGTCGGTAGCGTCGATTGACGCGGCGAAGTTCGACAACCGCCCCGCCTGGGACAACAAGGGTAAGTTCGACAGTCGACCCGGCTGGGACAACTGGAACAAGAAGAAGTAGCCCCACCACGGGACGCGGGGGGTGGCGTGCCCACCCCGCGCCCACACAGGTTGAGGACACATGCGCACCACCACGATCGGCGACGTGAAGGTCCTGCTGCCGGACCTCGAACCGGACGACCTCGACACCACGACGGACCTTGACGGCGGCCTCACCGAGGCCGTCGTCGAGGGCGCAGCGTGGCAAGGCTCGCACCTGGAGGACGCCAACATCCGCAGCAGCCTGATCACCGGCGTGGACCTGAGCGAGAGCACCTGGGAAGCGGGCAGCCTCTACGGCTGTGAGATCACCCGCACCGACTTCTCCGGCATGACCCTGACCGGCGTCACCATCGAACGCTGCGCGATCAGCGGCTCCCGGTTCACCGGCACCAGACTCACCGACGTACGCCTCAAGGACGTCCTGTTCGACGGCTGCCGCTTCGACTACGCCACCTTCCACCGCGTCGCCGCCGCCGGCTCGGTCGCGTTCACCGACTGCACTCTCACCAACGGCGCGTGGTCCTCCTGCCGACTGACTCGCATCGCGCTGCGGTCCTGTGACCTCGCCGGACTGGAATTGGACTCTTGCCAACTCGACGGCACCGACCTGCGGGGCAGCCGGCTGAAGGGCCTCAAGACGCCGCTGGACAACCTGCGCGGCGTCACCCTCGGCGAGGACCAACTTCCTGAACTCACCCAGCTGACCGTCGCCGCCCTCAAACTCACCGTGCGTAACGACTGAAGCCGAGGAGGCGTCGTGCTCGCTGAACCCACCGGCAGCCCGGACACGATCCTCGTCTGCATCCGGGGCAACTCCGCCTCCGGCAAGAGCAGCATCGGCCGCGAACTACGACGCCGACACGGCCGGGGCTGCGCCCTGGTCGAGCAGGACTACCTGCGCCGCATCCTGCTGCGCGAGCGGGACAAGCCCGGCGGCGCGGCACCGGCGTTGATCGGGCAGACCGTCCGGTTCGCGCTGGACCACGGCTATCACGTCGTGCTGGAGGGCATCATGCACAGCAGCCGCTACCGAAGCATGCTGACCTCCCTGCGGGACGACCACCGCGGGCGGTCTCAGTTCTGCTATCTCGACGTGTCCCTGGCCGAGACGCTGCGCCGGCACCTCACACGCCCGCAAGTCAGCGAGTTTACCGCCGAGGACATGAGCGGCTGGTACGCCGCCCATGACGTCCTGGGCTGGCCCGACGAACTCGTCCTACCCGAGACCACCGGACTGAACGAGGCCGTCAAGGCCATCGCCACTGTGGCCGGGCTGCCCCAGACCGGACGCGACGACGACCTGCTACCGGACGTTCTGTCCCGTAGAGCAGCTCAGCCGGCCACCGTGTCGCCGTTGCGGCGCACGTTCGCCAACATCAGTTTCGAGTGGCCAGACAGCCCGTCGACTGCGACGGCATGGAGCTCGCCCTACCGCGCCCGGCTGAGCCAGCTCTCGATGACTGTGAAGTCGTGCTCGGTCAGGCCGCGACGTGGGTCGACTCGATGTAGCAGTGCCGGGCTGTGGTGATGAGTCGATACCCATTGCCGATCGGCGTGAGAGATCTCGTCGTCGACCCAGACGAAGGGGCGTCCCTGCGCCCACTCGACCAGCCCACGGGTCTTCCAGTGCAGGACGCCGACCTCGTCGGAGTCGGGCCAGTCGACGACGGGCAGGGTCGGTAGCCCGAGCAGGGGTGCGAGCACGTCGTTCGCGTCGATCATCCAGGTCGTCGCCCACACCAGATCACATGGCAGGGCCTTCAGCCGGCGGCCGTGCCCTGGATCGACCTTGTGCAGCAGGGGATGGGCGTCGGCCGGTAGGACCGCTCCCTGGGTGTGGCCATGCGGCCTGCCCGGCTGAGCCGCCCTGGGTGTGCCGAACGGGATGAGGGTGCCGTCCACGTCAAGGAACAGCAATGGACGCGACGCAGGGGCGGACATGACCCCAGAGGCTAGCCCTTACCCCGCCAACGGCTACCTCCGCGCTCGGTGAGAAGGAGGCGCCCGCACTGCCTTCCAAGGCCATTCGTCTCGCTGCTGCCCCGTGCCGGCAGGCGTGCGCCTCCGACGGCGACCACGGCAGGGGCGGTGCCGGGGCGCATCTCACCGGATCCTTTCCGCTCCGGCGGCGCCGGTGACCCGACCACACAGCAACGCCACATCCACACCCTCAAACAAGGAGTTCTCGTGCTTTCGCCGACACCTTCACCTACTGCCATAGGTATTGGCAGTGACGAGTTCCGGCTTGATCCCCGTTCGGGGGTCGGGCTTGGCGTCAGCGTTGACGTCAGTCTTCAGCCGGACCCCCGAACCGACCCCCTGTTTCCTCTCACACCGCAGGCCAGCCCGTCTGTCAGCGACGTCGGCTTGTCCTGCGACAGACCCCTGCCTGATCTCGGGTCTCTCCCCCTGGGGCTGGCATTCCGTATCCGGAAAGGAGGTGGTAGCCGGTGGATGATCCGGTCCTTCGGGTCCAGTCCCAGCTGACCGGCCGTGACCGGGTGCTGCTGGGCTGGTTGTACGACCACGGCGTGTTGACGTCGTTCCAGCTCGCGAACGCCCTGTTCCCGTCCCTCGATTTCTGTCAGCGGCGGCTGCGGACCCTGTACCGATTGCGGTTGGTGGCTCGGTTCCGGCCGCAGCGTGCCGATGGCGGCTCGTACCCGTACCACTACGTGATAGATCAGCTCGGCGCTGAGGTCGTCGCGGCCAGCCGGGACGAACGCCCACCGCGGCGCGACCACGCCCGGGTGGAGCGGCGGCGCTGGACCTCGACCCGCAGCCTCGCGCACCGCCTCGGAGTGAACGGGTTTTTACCAACCTGGCCGGGCACGCCCGTACCCATCCGGGTGCCGGCCTGGTGGAGTGGTTGCCGGAGGCGGTATGCCAGCGCGCCGGAACGTTCACCAGCCGAAAGGATCCCGGGCTGGTGCGGGCGTATCAGCCGCGGGTCCGCCCGGACGGCTACGGCCGGTGGGCCGACGGTGGCGTAGAGGTGCCGTTCTTCGTCGAGTACGACACCGGCGCCGAGCAGTTGTCGATCCTGGCCGGCAAGGTGGACGGCTATCAGGAGCTGTTCGGCACGCTCGGGCGGATGTGGCCGGTGCTGTTCTGGGTGCACTCGGCCGCCCGGGAGCGCAACCTGCGCCGCGTGCTGGCCGACCTGCCGCTGATGGTGCCGGTGGCCACCGGGGCCCGCGACCACGCCGCGACGGCCGGCCTGGGCCGGCCCAGGGGAGGCGGTGTGGGCCGTGGCCGGCGGGGAAGGGCAGCGGCTGCGGCTGGCTGATCTGGCCGGTTACGTCGTTGACGTCTCCAGCCGAGCGGGTGAGGCCGCGTGATTGGCGACGACACGACGGCGGCGGACAGTACCTCCGCTGCGGATCGCACAGCAACGGCCGGCGTCTGTCACGGATCTGTCGTGACCAGCTCCGCCGGTGCTGACAGATCTGTGAGAGCACCGAACGTCCGCTCCCACAGCCGCGGGACCGCATCCCGTTCCCGCGTCCGCGGCGGGCGGTCCGCGGCCGACGTGCGATCCCCGTCCCGATCGGTGTCCGACGCCGGGTCGGTCCGCCATCCGGTCCGGCCTCCTGTGACAGGCGGACGGCTCGTTGTTCCGGTCTGGGTCGAGGAGGTGATGGGCCACGACGGCACCAGCCACTGACCCGAACGCGGGGGAGCGGGGTAGCCGCGTCGAGGGCGTCGTCCAGGTCGTCATCATGCTGGCCATTGGCGGCGCAGCCGGGGCGGCCAGCTTCACCCACGTGCACAACGTCGCCGCCGCGCACGGCCAACCCGGCTGGCTGGCTTGGGCCGACGCGATCGTCCTGGAGCTGATGTCCATCGCCTCCGGCCTGGAACTACGCCGCCGCAAACGCGCTCACACCTCTACGGTGTTCCCGGCCACCGTGCTGGCGTGTGCGGTCACCCTGTCTCTGGCGGCGCAGGTCGTCGAGGCCGAAACCTCGGTCATCGGGTGGATCACCGCCGCCGTACCCGCGCTCGGTTTCCTCGTCATGGTCAAGATCGCCCTCGGCCGCACCAGTACCGCCACGCCCGCCCCCGCCGTGGCGGTTGCGGACTGCCAACCGGATGAGGCCGGATGGACCCGTCCGGACAGCGGACCGGACGAGACCGTGCGGTCCGCCGTCACGGCGGGGGAGCGGTCCAGCAACCGGACCGTCCGCTCATCGGATGTTCGTCGTCACGGGGGCGGACGGGAACGGCGGCGGCGAGCGGACCGGGGACCGTCCCCGCAGCCGCCCCGCGCGGTGGCCGAGCTGCTGCCAGCGGCGCGAAAAGTCCGAGACCGGCTCTCCGCAGACGGCCAGGCACTGACCCGGGCAGCGCTCGCCGAAGCCCTCCGCGCAGACGGTCACACCGTGTCCAACACCCGAATATCCGAACTGCTCAAGACCCTCAAGGTCGAGTCGTCGGCGCTACCCGGACTGAGCCCGGTCATGCCGACCAACCCGACGTCACCGCCTCTGTCACCGGAGCGGCGCGATGGTGGCGGAGCAGCCACCCCTGCGCCGGTCGACCCCGACAGGGCTACCCCGCTCCTACCGCACAGCCATCCATCTCATAACCAGGAGAAGCCTGATCATGAACAGCCCAACGAACCCCGCTGACCAGACAACCCGCACCACGACCGACAGCACCACGACCGACAGCACCACCGCGCCTGGCGTCGAGGAGCTGTGGACGATCGAGCGCATCCGCGCCCTCGGCGTGACCACCACTCTCGCCACCACCGCGTCGGTGCTCGGGATCAGCCGATCCCAGGCATACCGGCTCGCCGCCACCAACCAGTTCCCCATACCGCTGATCCGGGCCGGCAGCCGCATCATCGTGCCGGTCGCCGCGCTGCTCCACCTCCTCCAACCAGACCCCGCGGCAGGCGGTGGGCGACTTGAAGCCGACGCGAAGGTGAGCGTGGATGCGATGACCCCGCCGCCAGTGGATTCCACCCGATACCGCTGGCGGCACCGTACGAAGCATCCAGGAGACGATGAGTGAAGGGATCCACCTTCAAACGCTGCGGCTGCCGCGACACCACCACGGGCCGGCGACTGGGACGATCCTGTCCCAGCTTCGCCGGCCCGGCGGCGGCTGGTCCCGCACCCACGGCCACTGGCACTGGCAGATTCGAGATCCCGGCCCGCGCCGACGGCACCCGCCGGCCGCTCCGTCACGGCCCCTACGCCACCCAGGCCGACGCCGACGCCGTCCTCGACCGCATCCGGGCCGCGCTCGCCGTCCCCGACCCCACCGACCCGCACACCACCATCAAGACCGGCGACCTGATCGAAACCGCCATCAAGACCGGCGCGCCCGTCCCACTCCGGATCAGGTCCGGCGAGCGCTGCACCTGGACATCACCCCCACCGAACTGCCCACCATGCAGGCCTACCTGACCGACTGGCTCGCCGGACGCAAGAACATCAAGACAGGCACCTTGCGCTCCTACGAAGGGCACATCCGGCTGTACCTGACCCCGCACCTCGGCCACCTGCGCATCGACCGGCTCCGCCCCGGCCACATCGACGCCATGTACGACGCCATCGCCGAACGCAACACCACCATCGCCGCCCTGCGCGCCAGCCGCGACCCCGCCAAACGCGACCAGGTCAAGAACCAGCGCATCGTCGGCAACCGGACCCTGCACGTCATCCACACCACCCTGCGCAAGGCCCTCAACGACGCGATGCGCCGCCACCGCTACATCGACACCAATCCCGCCCTCATGGTCGAACTACCCACCGCCCGACCACCCAGGCCCGCCATCTGGACCGACCAACGCATCCGCAGCTGGCGCGACACCGGCAAGACCCCCAGCTCCGTCATGATCTGGACCCCCGAACACACCGGCAGATTCCTCGACCACACCCACGACGCCGGCGACCGGCTCTACGCCCTCTACCACCTCATCACCTTCACCGGCCTACGCCGAGGCGAAGCCTGCGGCCTGCACTGGGACGACCTCGACCTCGACGCCGCCACTCTCACCGTCCGCTGGCAACTCGTCCAACACAGCTGGGCCACCGCCATCGACACCCCCAAGACCACCGACAGCGAAGCCAGCGTCGCCCTCGACACCGAGACCGTCGCGGTGCTGCGTGCCCACCGCACCCGGCAACACCGCGAGCGCCTCGCAGCCGGCACCACCTGGGCCAAGACGGGAGACCCCCACCGCCGGCCGACTCCACCCCGCCGACGTCACCGATCATTTCCACCACCTCGCCGCCCAAGCCGGTCTACCACCCATCCGACTCCACGACCTCCGCCACGGCGCCGCGACCATGGGCCTCGCCGCGGGAGTCCAGATGAAGGTCATCTCCAACCGGCTCCGCCACTCCAGCCCACACTTCACTGCCAAGTTTTACGGCGACGTCCTACCCGAGCTTTCCCACGCCGCCGCCGAAGCAACCGCTTCGGTCGTCCCCCGCCGACGTGGCGTGACAAGGCCGGCGTAGCCCGGAGGCTGCCCACCCGTCGTCAGCAACGGCAGCCCGCCGGCACCTCGCTGGCCCGACCGCCACTGCGTTGGGGCTTTCTAGGGCTTTCTCGCTAAGGGTGTTTTCGGCGGTCTTGGTTAGGAGGTTTCAGGGGCGGGGAAGCGGTCGCTGAAGGTGATGGCGAAGGCGTTCAACGCGGGTTTTCAGCGCATCGTCCATCGGGTTCTTCCTGTTCCGGTGGGGTCCAGGGACCGGGTCACCAGGTACAGACACTTCAGCGCGGCCTGCTCGTTGGGGAAGTGGCCTCGGGCCACCCTGACCGGCCCCACCGCCCTGACCGGACTCGACACCGGCGTCCGCGCCGATGGGCTGACCACCGACGAGCGGGCCGAACTCGCACAGCTGCGCAAAGAGAACCGCTGGCTGCGCGAA
>NZ_JBITGE010000036.1:0-69049 GCF_044456785.1 Micromonospora sp. NPDC050795
CCCTCTTACTACGGTGTCCCTGCCCTGGCGAGGTGGTTGCGGTCCCCTCCGAACCCCCGCACCCCGCGCCCGGCTGGCACCCCGCCGCCACCCACCCCCCCCCCCCCCCCACGACTCGGTCTGAGCGCGTGCTCGACCGCCAGCACGGCCACGTCGTCCTCCGTGCCGCCCGGGACCGCCGCGGTGGCCACCGCGCAGAGCGCGCGGGGGTCGCCGCTGCCGGCCTTGGCAATGGCGTCGCTGAGGGTGGCCAGCCCGGCGCTCAGGCTCTGCCGGCGACGCTCCACCACCCCGTCGCTGAACAGCAGCAGGGTGTCACCGGGGCGGAACGGGACGGTCGTGGTGCCCGGCCGGCCGCCCAACCCCAGCGGCGGCCCGGCCGGGACGTCGACGTACTCGGCGTGGAACCGACCATCCGGGTCACCGCGGCGGATCAACGGTGCGGGGTGACCGGCGCTGGCCAGGGTCAGTTCCCGCCGCTCCGCGTCGATCACCCCGAACGCGACGGTGACGAACAGCTCGTGGGTGCCGGCCTCCGCGCCGAGGCTGGTCACCAGCCGATCCAGGCCGGCCAGGACCGTGTCGGGCGTCGGGTCGGCCAGGGCCAGAGCGCGCAGCGCGGCCCGGACCTGCCCCATCCGCGCGGCGGCCTGCACGTCGTGCCCGGCGACGTCGCCCAGCACCACGCCGAGCGAGCCGTTGGGCAGCAGGAACGCGTCGTAGAAGTCGCCGCCGGCGGCGTTGCCGTCCACGCCCGGGTCGTAGCGGGCCGCGATCCGCAACCGGGGAAGATCCGGGAGGTGCTCCGGCAACATGCTGCGCTGCAACAGTTGGGCAGTGCCGTGCTGGGTCTCGAAACGGCGGGCCCGCTCGGCGGCCTGGCCGATCAGCTCGGCGGACGCGGCCAGCAGCGCCCGCTCGGCGGGGGACCAGGTGTGCGGAACCTGGTAGCCGACCGCCAGCCCGCCGCGGACCACCGAGGTGCCCAGCGGCAGGGCCGCCATCGCGCGGATCTTCTGGTCGTGGCGGTCCACGGCGGTGTCCCGCAGCGGCTGTCCGTCGCGGGTGAACGACGGGGCGCCGGAGCGGGCCGCCTGCACCACCGGGGCCGACCAGTCTGCCGGCGCGCGCCGCCAGAGCGGGGGGAGCCGCTCGTCGGCCTCGTCCAACAACTCGCCACGGACCCGACGCACCATGCGCCAGCCGCCGCCACCCTCGTCGACGGCGAACGAGGCCTGGTCGGGGTCGAACGTGGTGATCGCGTACCGCAGCGCCACCCGGGCCACGTCGTCGAGGGTGAGGGTGCCGGCGAGCGCTGCGGCCACCTCGCTGAGGCTCTGCAACTGCTCGGTGACGTGGGTGGTCTCGGCCGCGACAGTCAACACGCCGACGATCTGCCCGGCGCTGTCGCGCACCGGTGAGTAGCCCCGGGTGAAGACCGCCTGCTCCACCGTCGCGGAGTGCCCACGGACCAGCGGGAGGGTGGACTCCTTCTCCAGGAAGGGTTCGCCCTGCCGGTAGCAGCGCTCGATCACCGCGCCGACGCCGGGCAGCGCCCAGATCTCCGCGAACACCTCGGAGGCCGGACGACCGAGGGCGCTCGGGTGTTTGGTGCCCAGCAGTTCGGCGTAGCCGGCGTTGTAGAGCAGGACGAGGTCGTCGCCGTACGCCAGGGCCATCGGCATCGGCGAGGCGAGGACCAGCTCCACCACCGTCTGGAGGGCGACGTCCCAGTCGTCGGCCGGGCCCAGCGGCGTGTTGGCCCAGTCGTGGGCGAGCACGCCGACGGCCGGGCGGGACCCGGTGGGTGCGCCCGGGCCCGGAGTTGCTGGCGTGGGGACCCGCCCGACCGTTCCTGGCATGTTCGCAGCCTAGTCGGCCGACCGGAAAAGGCATCCGACCACGGCGGCGGGCCGTCGCCGAGTCCGTCGCAGTGGCCGTTTGGGCAGTTCAGAGCCCCGGTCCGGAGGTCTGTCGGGAAAAACGCCGCGCGCTGCGCGGAGTGCGGGACCGGTTGCCGGGTATGCGCCCGGCGCAGTCCATGCGACAGGAGGGACATCATGCTGAAAACCCTCGCGGTCCGGCAGGCCGACATCGGCGATGCCATCGCCGACACCTGGAGGTCGGTGCTGCTCTTCATCCCGAAGGCAGTGGCCTTCATCGTCATCCTCGTGGTCGGCTGGCTCATCGCCAGAGCCGTCCTCAAGATCGTGGATACGGTGCTGGAACGGGTGCACTTCGACCAGGCGGTCGAACGTGGCGGCATCAAACGGGCCCTGGAGAGAACGAAGTACGACGCCAGCGACATCCTGGCCAGACTGGCGTACTACGCCGTACTGCTGTTCACGCTGCAGTTCGCCTTCGGAGTCTGGGGGCCCAACGCGATCAGTGACCTGATCAGCGGCGTGGTGTCCTGGCTGCCGCGCGCGTTCATCGCGATCGTCATCGTGGTGGTGGCGGCCGCGATCGCCAACGCCGTGCGGGATCTGGTCACCGGGGCGTTGGGAGGGCTCTCGTACGGCAAGGTGCTGGCCGACCTGACGGCGATCTTCATCATCGCGCTGGGTGTGATCGCCGCCCTGAACCAGGTGGGTATCGCCACCACGGTGACCACTCCGGTGCTGATCGCGGTGCTCGCCACGGTGGCCGGCATCCTGATCGTCGGCGTCGGTGGTGGTCTCGTGAAGCCGATGCAGAGACGCTGGGACGGCTGGCTGGACCGGGCGGCCCAGGAGGCTCGGGCGGTGCAGCAGCAACGTCAGGCCGCGTCGGCCGGGCGTAGCGACGTGGAGCGGCAGATGGCCGACCGCGGGGGTGACCGTACCCAGGCGATGCCTCGGGTGGACGAAGCCCAGCAGTACCGCTCGTAGCGGGCGGAACGGCACGACGGGTGGGAGGGTGTTCCGCGTACGACGCGGGGTGCCCTCCCCTCGCGTGTCAGTGCTGGTCGAGTGCGCGAGCCAGCGCGCAGACCGCGACCAGCCGGGTGAGCAGCCACTCCGGCTCGCTCCAGTCCACCGCCCCGCTGGGCGGCGTCCACCCGTGCTCCAGCGCGGCGGCGCGCACCCCCTCGGCGTAGCCGGCGAGCGCCGCGGAGGTCAGCGGCGTGCGGTCGCCGTCGAGGCTGTCGCGGACGGCCGCCGCATGCTGGTCGACGAGGGCCAGCAGCCCCGGGCGCGCGGCAGCGGCGGTGAGCCCGACAGTGCCCACGGAGACGGTGAGGGCGGCCAGGGTGGACCGCGCCGAGTCGACGGCGGTACGGGAGGCGACCCGGTTGAACGGCACACGCATGGTGACCGAGGCTAACCGACCAGTGACCGCGTCGACCTCGTCCGCTCGGCGGATGTCGGCTGCGCCACTGGGGCGCTCGCCGCTGACCTGGGGGATTGATCCGGTACAGACGGGGCAGCAGGAGAACACTCAGCTTTGACCGCACCCGGCACGGAGGCACGGATGGGACAGCAGGCGGACGGACCCGACGAGCGGCACCGGCGGCCGGACGGTGTCAGCGACGCGACCATCGCCGCGCTCGGCAAGCTCAGCGAGGCGCTGGAGTGTGTGGAGCGGGCCCGGGGGCATCTCTACTCGATGCACCAGTTGATCGGTCATGCCGACCTGATGCTCGACGACGCTGTGGAACAGTTCCAGGCCGCCGGGCATCCGCGCCTCGCCGACCGGATCGCCACCGAGCTGCGCGGCCGCAACGTCATCGCCGGACGGTGGACGTTTCAGATCGTCGAGGACTTCGACGACGGCTACCACGCGCTGTTCCGGGAGTTGGACCAGCAGGCCCGCGACGAGTTGGTGGGTGGGCGGCGCCATCTCTACGAGGCGGAGATGAAGGAACACCGCCGGAGCCGGGGCCGGCCGGGCCACGAGGCCCGGCCGGACGGCGGAGGCTAGTCGCTTGTCGCGTCGGCCGGACGACGCCGTGCCGCGTCGTCTGCGATGATCACGGTGGCCACCATCAGCGCGACGCAGAGGCTGAACAGCCACGACTCGTCGGCGACGAGCCAGGCGGACACGGGTGCCTGAAGCGCGGCCAGCAGAAAGCCGAGCCAGGCGAGCTTGCGCTGACGCGTGGAGAGGATTCCGGAGCCCTGATGCATCCCGAAATTCTTACGCGAACCGGCCGGCTTGCCGTCCTCCGATCGGCCGATTCTGGATGAGCTGTCCGTTTTCTCGACCGTACGGACACGACTTCTTTGCGTGGCGAGCGATCGGGTGCCGACGGCGCTAGGGTGCCCCTGCGGCAGGATGGTTTCTCGTGTCCACCACGCCCGCGCGTCCCCGCGCCGCACTGCTCCTGCTGTCCTACCTCGCGTTCGTCAGTCTCGGCCTGCCCGACGGCCTGCTCGGCGTCGCCTGGCCCTCGATCCGAGGCGACTTCGACGTGCCGACCGAGGCCGTCGGCTGGGTGCTCACCGCCGGCACCCTCGGCTACCTCACCTCCAGCGTGCTGGCCGGCTTCACGCTGGCCCGGGTCGGCGTGGGCGCCCTGCTCGCCGGTAGCACCCTGCTGGCCAGCCTGGCGTTGACCGGCTACTCGGTGAGCCCCGTGCTGGCGGTGCTGGTGGGCTGTGCGCTGCTGCTGGGGCTCGGCTCCGGCGCTGTCGACTCCGGGCTCAACGCGTACGCCGCCGGGGCCTTCGGGGCCCGCCACATGAACTGGTTGCACGCCTTCTTCGGCCTCGGCGTGGCCATCGGTCCCCTGATCATGACCGCGGTGCTGAGCGCCGGGCTCGCCTGGCGCTGGGGCTACGGCATCGTGGCCGCCGCCCAACTCGTCCTCGCCGTCGCGTTCGCGCTCACCGTGCGGGCCTGGCGTCGTGACGCCCCGGCCGTCGCCGAGGCGGATGCCTCGGCCGCAGGGCCCGCCGCCGCGGCTTCCGGGCCGGCGTCCATCGTCCAGGTCCCGGTGAGGGACACGCTGCGGCTGCCGGCGGTCTGGTCAGGGCTGCTCGCCTTCGCTCTGTACGTGGCCATCGAGGTGTCCGCCGGCCTGTGGGCGTTCCTGCTGCTGACCGAGGGGCGCGGGCTCAGCGCGGCGGTGGCCGGCGGCTGCGTCTCCGCGTACTGGGGAAGTCTCTTCGTGGGCCGGGTCGTGCAGGGTCTGGTGGCCGAGCGCCTGGGGGCGGGGTTGGTGTTGCGGGCCAGCCTGGCCGGAATGGCCGTCGGCGCGGCGCTGATCGCCGTTCCCGGACCGGCCGTCCTTGCGGTGCTCGGCCTGGTCGTTGTCGGTTTCGCGGCCGCGCCGGTGTTTCCGCTGCTCACCCTGACCACCGCCGACCGGGTTGGCGCGGCGCACGCGGACCGCGCCATCGGGATGCAGATCGGTGCCTCGGGCGTCGGCGCGGCGCTCGTCCCGGCCGGGCTGGGCGTGCTGATCGGCAACACCTCGGTACAGGTGCTGGGATCGGCCCTGCTGGTGCTCGCGTTGGCGCTGATCGCGCTCTACGAGTGGGGCGCGCGTCGACCGGCTGCGGGACGTCCCGTGCCGGTGGTGCCCGCCCAGCCCGGAAGCGATCCTCAGACGTCCGGCCCGGTACGGCCGGTGGTGGACGGGCGGTAGGCGCGCTGCGGGTCGGTGTCCTCCCGGCTGTTGCCCCGGACCGCACCGTCGCGGTCCGACGCGGCCGGCCCGTGCCCGAACGTGGCCTCCTCGCCGGCGTCGTTGCCCGTCACGTCGTCGGCCTGCCCGTCGAGGCTGGAGCCCGACACGGCGCGCTCCAATTCCTCCAACGGAAGCCGCTCCTCGTCCCGCCACACCCTGATGTTGTCGTCGGTCATACCTTCAGCCGTACCCGGGCACGATGATCGCAAACGGTGCCCGCCGAGCAGGCTCGGACACGGCGATGGCCGCCGGTGTCCCGACGGCCATCGCAGGTCACTGCTGCTGCCCGGGGTCACGGCTGCGGACGGTCCACCTGCCCGCGCCACGCGCCGGTCTCCTGACCACGGCGCTCGATGTAGGTCTTGAACCGCTCCAGGTCGCCCTTGGCCCGTCGGTCGACGATGCCGAGCTTGTCGCCGGCCTGCTCGACCACGCCGTGCGGCTCGAACTCGAGCTGCAGGGTGACCCTGGTCTTGTCCTGGTCCAGTCGGTGGAAGGTCACCACGCCGGCCTGCTGCGTGCCGTCGGTCGAGCGCCAGGCGACCCGCTCGTCGGGGAGCTGTTCGGTGATCTCCGCGTCGAACTCGCGCTTCACCCCGGCGATGTCCACGGTCCAGTGGGTCATCGTGTCGGAGAGCTGCCGGACCTCCTGCACGCCCTCCATGAACTGGGGGAACTCCTCGAACTGCGTCCACTGGTCGTACGCGGTGCGTACGGGTACGGACACGTCCACATGTTCGGTAACGCCACTCATCGGGGAACCTCCTTCAGTCGCTGGTGGATTGCCGGATCGGGGGCGATCCTGGTCACCAGCGAGTTGTCTCGTTCTTGTTGCCCAGCGCCGCCCACACCTCGGAGACCGTCTGGTAGACGGTGCCCTCGGGCAGCCGTTCCAGCGCCGCCACGATGTCGTCCGGCGCCTCGTTCTCGCGGGCGCTGGCAATGAGCACCAGACGGTCGCCCGGCAGCGCGCTCATCGAGATGAACCGGCCGAGCCGGCTGCGTTGCTCGACGTCCGTAGAGCTCATGCCCTGCGGGGTGCCGGTGCGCAGGTCGCCGGCCGGGGCGGTGGTCGTCTCCGGCTGGTCCTCGCCAGCCGGTTCCGGCACCCGCGACTCGTCGACTCGAGAGCCACCGGTCCCCGGCCCCTGTACGAGGCCGCTGACCTCCTGACTCATCTGTTCGTCGATCCTCGGTCCGTGCTTGCTGTTGCCACGCTCCATGCCTTCTGCGCTACCCGGCACCCGGGCCGATAAACCGGCACCGGCCCTCGGTCCGGCCGTGGGCCGGACATCCGGGCGGGAAACGGAGGCTCAGTCGTTGGCGGGCTTGCGGGGCGGCAGCACCGGCTCGTCCGGGTCCGGGTCGCCGGCCTGCAACTGCCGCCCGCGCTGCACCTCGGAGTTGATCTGCACGCCCAGCATCAGTGCCGAGTTGGACAGGTAGAGCCAGACCAGGAACGCGATGGCCGCTCCGAGGCTGCCGTAGGTGGTGTTGTACGAGCCGAAGTTGGCCACGTAGAGGCCGAAGCCGAAGGAGGCCGCCGCCCAGGAGATCAGGGCCACCGCGCCGCCCGGGGTGAGCCAGCGGAACCGGGGCTGGCGCACGTTCGGCGCGATCCAGAACAGCAGGGACAGCAGCGCCATCATGATCATGGCGAGGACCGGCCACTTCGCCACGCTCCACGTCGTGCGGGCCAGGCCGCCGGCGTTGACCAGGTCGCCGACCGCATCGGTGACCGGCCCACTGACGATCAGGGCGAGGGCGACCACCGCGAGCAGCACCAGCGTGATCGCCGCCAGGCCGATCTGTAGCGGCCGGAGCTTCCAGACCGGGCGGCCCTCGGTCACCCCGTAGACGGCATTGGAGGCGCGGGTGAACGCGCCGATGAAGCCGGACGCGGACCAGAGCGCGCCGAGCAGACCGAAGCTGAGCAGAAGCTTCGGGTTGCTCTGCTCCAGCACCACGGAACGGATCACCTTCAGCACGCCGCCCTCGTCGTCGCTGAGCACCGCCCCGGCACCGACCTGGTTGGCCAGGTCGACCACGGTGTCCAGGGTCCGCTCCCCGTCGGAGACCAGGCCGACCAGCGCCACCACCACGATGGCGGACGGGAAGAGCGCCAGGACCCCGTAGTAGGTCAGCGCGGCGGCCCAGTCGGAGCAGTTGTCGTTGACGAAGTTCTGCACGCTGCGTACCAGCACTCCGCGCCAGGTCCGCCAGCTCAGCTGCCGCATCCGTCGGGGCACCTGGGGGTGCGGTGTGCCGTCGAGCGTCGTACCCGGCTCCGTGGTCGTCATGCCCGCTCCCTGCGCCCCGGCCGCCGGATGACCGGTCGTCCGGTCTGGCCTGGCCCGCCGGTACCCGGATGGTGAAATCGACAAACCCGCCCGGTGTCCGACCGCCGCCGCTATGGTTTGCCGCCCGGTCACCGGGGAACGGTCACAGTGACCCTGTCGACACGGAGGAGGACGAGATGCCCGGGCGCGAAGACCTGCCCAGCACGCTGCGACGCTCCCCGGAGAAGGCGCAGCGCACCTGGGAGAAGACGCACGACTCGGCGGTCGAGACCTACGGCGAGGGGGAGCGGTCGCACCGCACCGCCTTCGCCGCGGTGAAGCATCAGTTCGAGAAGGTGGGCGACCACTGGGAGCCGAAGGGCCGCAAGGGCCCCAGCGACCAGCAGGCCGCCGGTGGCGGTCCGGAACGACGGGCACCCACCGCCGGTGGCGTCGACGCCAACGCCTCCAAGGACCACCTGATGTCGGTGGCCCGCAAACTCGACGTGCCCGGGCGGTCCAGCATGACCAAACCGGAGCTGGTCACGGCCATCGAGAAGGCCAACGACCGCGCCACCCGCAGGGCCCGCGGCGACTGAGCGCCGCCGCACCGGAGCACCACCGACGCGGTACGGGCGGACGCTCCACCCCTGCGTCCGCCCGTGCTGTTCTCACCAGTGCCCGCCTCCCGGCGCCTCGATGTGCACCGCCTTCGTCGCGGTGAACTCGTCCAGCAGCTCCGGGCCGTACCCGAAGCCCTGCCCGCTGGCCCGGCGCGGATGCGCGGCACCCCCCGGCGCACCCCCGAACACCGCGTTGACCTTGACCGTGCCCACCGGCAACTCCCGCCACGCCTGCTGCGCGTGACTCATCGACGGGGTCAACACCGTGGCGGCCAGCCCGTACGGCGAGTCCGCGGCGCAGCGCAGCGCCTCGTCGAACGAGTCGACCACCACCACCGGTGCGACCGGCCCGAAGGTCTCCTCCCGGACCAGCGGCATGTCGTGGCGACAGTCGGTGACGACGGTGGCCGGGTAGAACGCCCCCGGGCCGTCCGGCACCTCGCCGCCCACCCGCACCCGTGCGCCGTCCGCCAGCGCGGCGGCCACCTGACCGTGCACGTGGTCCCGGTGCCGTCGGTCGACCAGCGGCCCCAGCTCGGTGCCCGGGTCCCGGCCCGGCCCGACCCGCAGCGCTGCGGCGCGTCGGACCAGCGCTGCCACGAAATCGTCGGCCACCTCCCGGTGCACGTAGAGCCGCTCCACCGCCACGCAGATCTGCCCGGCGTTGGCGAACGCGCCGAGCGCGGCCTGCTCCGCCGCCCACTCCGGGTCGACGCCCGCGTCCACGATCAACGGGTCACTGCCGCCGTTCTCCAGGAGCACCTTCGCCCCGGTACGGGCCGCCGCAGCGGCGATCGCCCGCCCGGTCGCTGTGGAACCCACGTGGGCCACCACGTCGACGTCCTGCGCCGCCAGCGCCGCACCCACCTCCGGGCCGCCGGTGAGCAGCGACAACACCCCCGCCGGCAGTGCCGCGTCCAGTGCTCGGGCCACCAACCAACCCGTTGCCGGTGTGCGTTCGCTCGGCTTGTAGAGCACCACGTTCCCGGTCACCAGGGCCGCTCCGAGCAGTCCACAGGAGACCGCCACCGGGTCGTTCCAGGGGGTGATCGCCGCGACCACCCCGCGTGGCTGCGGGGTCAGGAAGTCCAGCGCTTCGGCTTCGCCGTTGAGCGTGCGCCCGCCGCGAAGGGGTGCCAGTTCCGCGTACTGTCGCAGGGTGCCGATCCCCGCCTCGACGCCGCCGCGGGCGTCGGCGAGGGGCTTGCCCATCTCGGCGGTGACCGCCGCCGCCAACTCATCGGTGACCGCCTTCACCGCGTCGGCGGCCCGGTGCAGCGCCGCCGCCCGTCCCGCCGGGGCGGTCGCCGCCCACTGGGCCGCCGCGTTGCGGGCCGCCTGGGTCGCCTTGCCCACCTCGTCGGCGGTGGCCACCGGCACCGTGCTCACCGGCGTGTCGTCCGCCGGATCACGCACCACCAGCTCGCCGCCGTCGCCGCCCGCACCCCACACCCCGCCCACCAGCTGCGCAACCGTGTACATGCGGCGCTGGATGCCCCGGCCTCGACGAGGCAAACGCGTTTCGCCCGGTTGCGCGCCGGGTAGGCGGATCCGATGACAACCACCACCGCGCCGAGCGCGGACGCCGTCATCATCGGGGCCGGGCACAACGGCCTGGTGGCGGCCAACCTGCTGGCCGACGCCGGCTGGGACGTGGTGGTGCTGGAGGCGACCGCGGTGCCCGGCGGCGCGGTCCGCTCGGCCGAGGTCACCGCGCCCGGCTACCTCAGCGACCTCTACAGCTCGTTCTACCCCCTCGGGTACGCCTCGCCGGTGCTGGGCGGCCTGGACCTGGGCCGACACGGGCTGTCCTGGCGTCACTCGCCGGACGTGCTGGCGCACCTGCTGCCCGACGGTCGAGCTGCGGTGATCAATCGGGATCCGGATGTCACCGCCGCGTCGCTGGAGCAGTTCGCCCCCGGGGACGGTAAGCGCTGGCTCAACGCGTACACCGACTGGCTCGACGTGGCCGAGCCGATGCTGGAGGCGATCACCTCGCCGTTCCCGCCGGTACGCGGCGGGCTGGGCCTCCTGCGTCGGCTGCGCGTCGCCGGCGCGCTGCGACTCGCGCGCCGGCTCGTCGTACCGGTCCGCAAACTTGGCAGCGAACTCTTCGACGGTCCCGGCGGGCCGGCCCTGCTGGCCGGCTGTGCCCTGCACACCGACCTGTCCCCGGAGGAGGCCGGCTCCGGGGTGTACGGCTGGCTGCTGGCCATGCTCGGCCAGCAGATTGGCTGGCCGGTGCCCGACGGCGGCGCGCAGCAGATCACCAACGCACTGGTGGATCGGCTACAGGCGCGCGGCGGGGCGATCCTCTACGGCGCTCCGGTCGACCGGGTGCTCACCGCCCGAGGCCGGGCGGTGGGGGTCCGCACCGTCGGCGGCGCGCTGTGGCGGGCCCGGCGGGCCGTGCTCGCCGATGTGCCGGCACCGGCGTTCTACCTCGACCTGGTCGGCGCCGCGGCGCTGCCGTCGCGGCTGGTGGAGGACCTGGCGCACTTCCGGTGGGACGGCTCCACGCTGAAGGTGGACTGGGCGCTCTCCGCGCCGATGCCGTGGACGAACCGGCAGTTGGCCGGCGCCGGCACCGTTCACCTCGGCGCGGACCTGAACGGGCTCACCCACTACGCCAGCGAGTTGGCCCGTGGCGAGCTGCCCCGCGACCCGTTCCTGCTGGTCGGGCAGATGTCGGTGGCGGACCCGAGCCGCTCCCCGCCCGGCACCGAGTCGCTGTGGTCGTACACCCACCTGCCGTTCCGGCGGAACTGGCGGGCCGAGGAGGTCGCCGGGCACGTGCAGCGGATGGAGGACGTGCTGGAGGCGGCGGCCCCGGGTTTCCGCAGCCTGATCGTGGGCCGACACGTGGCCGGGCCGGCCGATCTGGAGAAGGGCAATCCGAGCCTGGTCGGTGGAACGCTCGGCGGCGGGACCGCTGCCGCGTACCAGCAGCTCTTCCTGCGCCCGATCCCTGGCCTGGGCCGGGCGGACACCCCGGTGGACCGGCTCTTCCTGGCCAGCGCGTCGGCGCACCCCGGTGGCGGTGTACACGGCGCGCCCGGCGCGAACGCCGCCCGGGCGGCCCTGGCCCGCGACCGAGCGCTCACCGGCCGCGCGTACGCCGCAGCCATCGCCACCGCCCACCGCGCCATCTACCCCACCCCCTGAACCACCCACCCACCGCTGTCCCGCGGTGATCAAGAAGTTGGCGTCAGCTCTGCCGCCGTCGGTGACGCCAACCCCTTGATCAACAAGGCGGTCGGGGTCCGGGTGGGGCTGGGGCTTTAGCTGGTGATGTTGCGGTGTTTGCTGCGGAGGCGGAAGGGCATCAGGGCGCTCTCCACCTTGGTCGCGGTGGTCATCTTGGAGACGCCGTCGCGCCGCTCCTCGAAGCGGATCGGCACCTCCAGGATGGTGTGCCCCAGCTTGGTGGCGAGGTAGTGCATCTCCACCTGGAAGCTGTAGCCGTTGGACCGCACCCGCTCCAGGTCGATGTCGCGCAGGGCCTCGGCCCGCCAGATCTTGAACCCGGCGGTGAGGTCCCGGATGCGTACCCGCAGCAGGGTGTGCACGTAGAGATTGGCCCAGCCGCTGAGCGCCCTGCGGTAGAGCGGCCAGTTCTCGTCCAGCTCGCCGCCGGGCACGTAGCGGGAACCGATCACCACGCTGGCCTGGGTGGAGAGCAGGGCGCCGAGCATCCCTGGCAGCGCCTCGGGCGGGTGCGAGAGGTCGGCGTCCATCTGCGCCACGTACTCGGCGCCGCCCTCGATCGCCCGGGTCATCCCGTCCACGTACGCCCGGCCGAGGCCCTCCTTGCCGGCGCGGTGCACGACCTCGATCCGGTCGGGGTTCTCGATGGCCAACTTGTCGGCCACCTCCCCGGTGCCGTCGGGGGAGTTGTCGTCGGCGACGAGGATGCGCAGCCCTGGCAGCGGCAGCGCGAGCAGTCGCTCGACCAGCGTCGGAAGGTTGCCCGCCTCGTTGTAGGTGGGCACGACGACGGTCAGGCGTGCGTCCCGCCACGGCGACGGCAACTGCACCGGCTTGATCATGTCGGTCATCCTCGGTTTGCGGACAAGGGTCATGGAAAGGGTATCTAGTTCCCGCATTCGGTCGGAGGGAGGCACCCCTTCCGGGTGTTGCGGGCCCCCGCCGCCCACCGTGCGTGGGCGTCGAACCCCTGGTCAGAGGCTTGTGGTGGTCAGCGCCGACGGCGAGCGGCAACGCTGAGTGCGAGCGCCGCGACGGCGAGCGCGACACCGGAGAGCGCCGGTTTGTGCGTGCCGACCCAGAGCGCCGCGGAGCGGTCTCGCGCCTGTTCGCGGAAGACGCCCGCCGTGCCCCGGTCCGTGTCCGCATCGCCTGGGTGATCCAGATTGTCCCGCCAGGTCGCCGGATCGATCTTCTCACCGGTCTGCTGGCTGTCGTAGCCGTCGCGGGCCAGCTTCCGGTCCAGCAGGCCGGGGAACAGGGCGTCGGCCACCCGCGCCTGCCAGGTCGGGCCACCCACGTTCAGCTCCCTGGTGCCGCGGTCGGCGGCCCAGACGATGGCTCGGGCGGCCAGCTCCGGAGTGAAGATCGGCGGCACCGGCTGCGGATGCCGGGGCAGCCGGGTGCGGACCCAGGAGAACTGCGGCGTGTTGACCGCGGGTAGCTGCACCATCGACACCTTCACCCCGGGGCAGTCGTGCAGCAGCTCGGCGCGCAGCGAGTCGTTGAACCCCTGGACGGCGTGCTTGCTGGCGCAGTACGCCGCCTGCAGCGGGATCCCCCGGTAGGCCAACGCCGATCCGACCTGGACGATCGTGCCCCGCCCATGCGCCCGCATGTGCCGCAGCGCGGCGAGGGTGCCGTGGACGGTGCCCAGGTAGGTGACCTCGGTGACCCGACGGAACTCGCGCGCCGGAATCTCCCAGGCCGGCGCGAACACCGACGCCATCGCGTTGTTGACCCACACGTCGATGCCGCCCCAGTGGTGCACCACGTCGTCGGCGGCCTGCTGCACCGCGCCCGCGTCGGCCACGTCGACCCGGTACACGCGCACGTCTGTCGCGCCGCGCAGTCGGCACTCCCGCTCGGCGGCCACCAGACCCGCCTCGCCCCGAGCCAGCAGCGCCAGCCGGGCGCCGCGTGCCGCGTACGCGTGGGCCACGGCCCGGCCGACGCCGGCGCTCGCGCCGGTCACCACCACGGTCCGTGTCACTGTCACCCCTTCTGTCGGGTGGCGATGTCGGAGAGTCGGGCCAGGGTCTCCCGGTTACGTCTGTGCAGGACGAGATCGTTGATCTTGTTGTGGACCCAGCGGAGCGGTCCGGCCGCGAAATCCTCCCCGAGACGCACCCGGGTGGCGCCGTCGCCGACCGGTTCCAGGGTGAAGGCCACTATCGCCTCGCCCGCCGGCCAGAGACCGGCCTTGAGCACGAGCCGGTGCGGCGGTTCGCAGACCAGCACCGTCGACGCGTCCTGCAACGAGACCGGCCATGGCCCGGCCCGGTGATGCAGTTGGCTGCCCACCCGGGGCCAGGCGTCGTCCACGTCCCGCATGTGTGCGGTGCCCACCACCCAGTCGCTGTACGTCCACCCGTCGGCGAGCACGTCGAACACCTGCTGCGGGGGAGCGTCGATCACTTTCTCCACAATCGCCACTGGGCTTTCATACCCACGCCACGTACGGGCTAACGACCGGCGGGGTTAGCTTCTCGGGGGCGGCGGGTAAGGCCTTCCCGGGGCATCGCCGGCGGCGCTGGCCCACCCCCTCGACGGCGACGTTTACTCCTCGGGGCGCAGGGAACCCGCCGGCTGTGCGACAGGACCAGGAGAATCCGTATCAGCGCAGGTCAGCACAGGTGTACCCCGCCGCTGACCGCGCCGGTTCCGGATCTGTCGCAAGCCCCCGAGCGGTGCTCTACGACGCGGTGCTGCTGGACCGCGACGGCACCCTGATCGAGGACGTGCCGTACAACGGCGACCCGGAGAAGGTACGGCCGGTGCCGGGCGCGCGGGCGGCGCTGGACCGGCTGCGGGCGTCCGGGCTGCGGTTGGCGGTCGTCACGAACCAGTCGGGCCTGGCCCGGGGCTACTTCACCGCCGAGCAGATGCGGGCGGTGCACGCCCGCGTCGAGGAGCTGCTGGGCCGGTTCGACGCGTGGCTGGTCTGCCCACATGACGACGCCGACGGCTGTGACTGCCGCAAGCCGGCGCCGGGCCTGGTGTACGCCGCCGCCCGCGAGCTGGGCACGACGCCGTCCCGCTGCGTACTCGTGGGCGACATCGGCCGCGACATCGGTGCCGCCATGGCCGCCGGGGCCGCGGGGGTGCTCGTGCCGACCCCGGTGACCCGGCCCGAGGAGGTCGCCGCCGCCGGGTGGGTGGCCAACGACCTGCCTGCTGCGGTGGCGGAGATCCTGCGCCGCCAACAGGCCGTGCAGCCCGCGACTCCGCCCACCGAACCGGTACGGACGGCGCTGGTGGTCCGTTCGGACTCGGCCGGTGACGTGCTGGTCACCGGCCCGGCGATCCGCGCCGTCGCGGCCGGAGCGCACCGGGTGGTGCTGCTGTGCGGTCCGCGCGGTCGGGCCGCCGCCAACCTTCTGCCCGGCGTCGACGAGATCATCGAACATCCGCTGCCGTGGATCGACCCCACGCCGGGGCACGTCGACCCGGAGGCCATGCGGAGCCTGACCGCGCGGTTGGGCGCGGTCGGCGCGGACCAGGCCGTGGTGTTCACCTCGTTCCACCAGTCCGCCCTGCCGCTGGCGCTGCTGTTGCGGATGGCGGGGATCAACCGGATCGCGGCGATCAGCGACGACTATCCGGGCTCGCTGCTGGACATCCGGCACCGGGTGCCGGTGGGCGTCCCCGAACCCGAACGTGCCCTGTCCCTGGCCGCCGCCGCCGGTCATCGGCTGCCCGACGGCGACGAGCCGGTCCTGCGGCTGCGCCGGGACGCCGTTCCACCACGCCCGGCCGACCTGGGCGATCCGGGGTACGTGGTGCTGCACCCCGGCTCGGACGCGTCGAGCCGGGCCTGCCCGCCCGACGTGGCCACCCGGATCGCCGGGGCGCTGGCCGACGCCGGGCACCGGGTGCTGGTCACCGGCGGCCCGGACGAGCGGGCGGTCACCGCCCAGGTCGCCGCGGCCGGCGGGACCGACCTGGGCGGCCGCACCGACCTGGCCGGGTTGGCCGCGATCGTCGCGGACGCCAGCGCGGTCGTGGTCGGAAACACCGGGCCCGCGCACCTGGCGGCAGCCGCCGGTGTGCCGGTGGTGAGTCTCTTCGCGCCGACCGTCCCGTTCGGTCAGTGGGGGCCCTACCGGGTGCCCACCGTCCGGCTCGGCGACGCCGCCGCGCCCTGCCGGGATACCCGGGCGGCCAGTTGCCCGGTCCCCGGGCACCCCTGCCTCAGCGGCGTCGACCCGGGCGATGTGGTCGACGCGCTCCGGACCCTCACCGCCAGCGGTGGTGGCGGCCGATGAACATCCTGCTCTGGCACGTGCACGGCTCCTGGACAACGTCGTTCGTGCACGGCAGCCACCGCTACCTGATTCCCACCACACCCGACCGCGGCCCGTACGGCCTCGGCCGGGCCCGCACCTACCCGTGGCCGGACAGCGCGGTCGAGGTCAGCCCGGAGGAGCTGCCGAGCGCGGACGTCGACCTGGTCATCCTGCAACGCCCCGAGGAGGTCGACCGGGCCGAGCAGTGGCTCCGTCGCCGCCCCGGCCGAGACCTTCCGGCGATCTACGTCGAGCACAACACCCCCAAGGGCGACGTGCCGAACACCCGTCACCCGATGGCCGACCGCGACGACCTGCTCATCGCCCACGTCACCGGGTTCAACCAGATCTTCTGGGACACCGGCGACACCCGCACCACAGTGGTCGACCACGGCATCGTCGCCCCCTCCGCGTCCTACACGGGGGAGCTGGACCGGCTCGCCGTGGTGATCAACGAGCCGGTGCGGCGAGGCCGGGTCACCGGCACCGACCTGCTGCCCCAGTTCGCCGAGATCGCGCCGCTGGACGTGTTCGGCATGGGCGTCGCCGGCCTGGCCGACCACCTCGGGCTGCCCGCGGACCGGCTGACCAGCCACGACGACGTGCCCCAGGAGCGGATGCACACCGAACTGGCCCGGCGGCGGGCGTACCTGCACCTGTGCCGGTGGACCTCCCTCGGGCTCAGCCTCATCGAGGCGATGTCGATCGGCATGCCGGTCGTCGCGCTCGCCACCACCGAGGCGGTGATGGCGGTGCCCCCGGAGGCGGGGGCGCTCGCCACCCGGACCGACACCCTGCTCGACGCCGCCCGCCGGTTCATCGCCGAACCGGACACCGCGCGGCAGGCCGGAGCGGCGGCGAGAACCGCCGCGCGCGACAGATACGGCCTCGACCGTTTCCTCGCTGACTGGGACCGGCTGCTGGAGGAGGAAGTATGCGGATCGCGATGATCTCGGAGCACGCCAGCCCGCTCGCCGTCCTCGGAGGGGAGGATGCCGGCGGCCAGAACACGCACGTCGCGGAGCTGTCCGCCGCGCTCGCCGCCGCCGGGCACGAGGTGCGGGTCTACACCCGCCGCGACGCGCCCGACCTGCCGGTGACCGTCCGCAGCCCGGACGGGTACGACGTGGTGCACGTGCCGGCCGGCCCGGCCGAGCCGGTGGCCAAGGACGCGCTGCTGCCGCACATGCGGGAGTTCAGCCGCTGGCTGATCGAGCGGTGGCGCGGCGGCGACTGGGTGCCCGAGGTGATCCACGCGCACTTCTGGATGAGTGGCCTGGCGGCGCTGACCGCCGGCCGGCAGACCGGGGTGCCGGTGGTGCAGACGTACCACGCGTTGGGCACCGTGAAGCGCCGCTACCAGGGAGTGCAGGACACCAGCCCGGCCCGCCGGATCTCCTACGAGCGGGAGCTGGGCCGATCGGTGGACCGGATCGTCGCGCAGTGCCGCGACGAGGTGGGTGAGCTGGTCCGGATGGGTGTGCCCCGGTCCCGGATGACGGTGGTGCCCTCCGGGGTCAACCTCGCCACCTTCGCCCCACTCGGGCCGGCCGCCGACCGGGAACCGGGACGGGCCCGCATCCTCACCGTGGGTCGGCTGGTCGAGCGCAAGGGCTTCCAGACCGTGGTCCGCGCGATGGAGCTGGTGCCGGACGCCGAGTGCGTGGTTGTCGGCGGCCCACCCGAGGGGCTGTTGGAGACCGACCCGTACGCCCGCCGGCTGCGGGCGCTCGCGGAGTCGTGCGGGGTGGCCGACCGGGTGCACCTGGTCGGCGCGGTGCCCCGTGAGGAGATGGGCCGCTGGTACCGCTCGGCGGACCTGCTGGTCGCTGCGCCCTGGTACGAGCCGTTCGGGTTGACCCCGCTGGAGGCGATGGCCTGTGGGGTGCCGGTCGTCGGCACGGCCGTGGGCGGCATCCGGGACACCGTGGTCGACGGGACGACCGGTGACCTCGTGCCGGCTCGGGACCCGCACGCGCTGGCCAGCGCGATCCAGGCGTTGCTCGACGACCGGATCAGGCGCTTCGCGTACGCGACGGCGGCGCGTGAGCGGGCCCGGGAACGGTACTCGTGGGCGGCCACGGCCGAGCGGCTGGTCGAGGTCTACAGCGAGGTGGCCGCCGTGCGCCGGCCGACCCGGGTGGTGGCCTGATGCCGACGGGCAGCCTGCTCGACACGCACCTGACGAACCTCGCCGCGGCACTGGTGCCGTACCGACGGTGTGAGCGACAGCTCGCTCGCTGGGGCGCGGACCTGGCCCACCGGCTGGTCGCCGGGGGTCGCCTGCTGGTGGCCGGCAACGGCGGCAGTGCCGCCGAAGCCCAGCACCTCACCGCCGAGCTGGTCGGCAAGCTGCACGACGACCGTCAGCCGCTGTCCGCGATCGCGCTGCACGCCGAGACGAGCGCGCTCACCGCCATCGCCAACGACTACGGCTACACCGAGGTGTACGCCCGCCAGGTGCGCGCCCACGGCCGGCGGGGCGACATCCTGCTGTTGTTGAGCACCAGCGGAACCAGCCCCAACCTGGTCGCCGCCGCGCGGGCGGCCCGCGAGGTCGGGGTGACCACCTGGGCGCTCACCGGCGTCGCCCCCAATCCGCTCGCCGAGGCCTGCGACGACGTGCTGGCCGTCGCGTCCCCGGACACCCAGGTCGTCCAGGAGCTGCACCTGGTGACCAGTCATCTGCTCTGCGAGTACCTCGAGCAGGAGTTGCCCGCCGCGCTGGCGGCAGCCGCCGATCCGGCGGTCGTCCACCCCGTGCCCGGGGAGCCCGGACCGGCCGGTCGGCTGGATGCCGCGCCGGTACGCACCGGGGTCGAGGTGGTGCTCGACGGCGGGCCCGGACGGCAGGTCGACGCGTGAGCCGGACAGCGGGTCGACGCGTGAGGATGAGGAGGCAAGCGTGAGGGGACCGGTGGTGGTGCTCGGGGACACCCTGCTCGACCGGGACGTGGAAGGTGTGGTGAACCGGCTCTGCCCGGACTCCCCGGTGCCGGTGCTCGACGAGACGGTGGCCACCGACCGACCGGGGGGCGCCGGGTTGGCGGCGGTGTTCGCCGCCGCGCAGGGCGCCGAGGTGGTGCTGGTGACGGCGCTCGCCGACGACTCCGGAGGGGCCCGACTGAGCGCGCTGCTCGCCGCCGCCGGCGTGCAGGTGTACCCGCTGGCCCTTTCCGGCGCGACGCCGGAGAAGATCCGGCTGCGGGCCCGGGGGCGGGTGCTGCTGCGCCACGACCGGGGCGGCGTGTCCGGCGAGCCGGGTCAGCCCTCCGACGAGGTGCTCCGGGTGATCGCCGAGGCGTCCGCGGTGCTGGTCAGCGACTACGGCCGGGGGGTGGCGCGGGAGCCCGCGCTGCGTGCCGCGTTGGCCGCCACCCGCGCGCCGGTGGTGTGGGACCCGCATCCTCGTGGCCCGGCGGCCGTGCCCGGCGTACACCTGGCCACGCCGAACGAGTCCGAGGTGCGTGAGCTGGTCCCCGCGCTGCCCGGCGCGTCCCGACTGGCCACCGCGTCGAGGGGTGCCCAGGGACTACGGCGGCGGTGGCGGGCCGGCGCCGTCGCGGTGACGCTGGGCGGCGACGGCGCGCTGCTGTGCCACGCCGGGTCGACGCCGCTGGTGGTGCCGACGCCGGGTAGCGCGGAGGGGGACACCTGCGGTGCCGGCGACCGGTTCGCGGCGGCGGCCAGTGTCGCACTGGCCCAGGGCGCGCTGGTCTCCGAGGCGGTGCAGGTGGCGGTCGCCGAGGCGTCCGCGTACGTGGCCGGTGGGGGAGTGGCCGCGGCGCTGCCTCCGTCGACGCCCGCGGCGCGGGGCCGGAGTGCGCCGGAGCCGCGAGCACTCCAGCCGGGACCACGGGGTGGTGCGATGGCCGACCGGGTGGGAGTGGCCGCTGTCGCCACGCTCCTGAGTGAGGTACGCGCCGCGGGTGGCACGGTGGTGGCGACCGGCGGTTGCTTCGACCTGCTGCACGCCGGGCACGTGGCCACCCTGGAGGCGGCCCGGCAGCTCGGCGACTGTCTCATCGTCTGCCTGAACTCCGACGCCAGCGTGGCCGGGTTGAAGGGGCCGGACCGGCCGGTGCAGTCCGAAGGCGACCGCAGCCGACTGCTGGCCGCGTTGAGCTGCGTCGACGCGGTCCTCGTCTTCGACGAGCCGACCCCGCAGGCGGCGCTGTCCTGGGTACGCCCCGACGTCTGGGTCAAGGGCGGCGACTACGCCACCGGCGGTGGGGACGCCAGCGCCGCCCTGCCGGAGGCGGAGGTCCTGCGCCGCTGGGGTGGGAACACAGTCGTGGTGCCCTATCTGGACGGTCGTTCCACCACCGACCTGATCGTCCGCACGCTCGCGGAGCGGACCCGATGACCGCCACGCGGCCCGGTGCCGGGCCCACCGTCCTGATCACCGGGGGCGCCAGCGGCCTCGGCGCCGCTGTGGTCGCCGCGGTGGCCGCCTCCGGTGGCCGTCCGGTCGTGCTGGACCGGCAGCCGCCGGCCGACGGGGTGTCCTGGACCGAGTGCGACCTGGCCGACACGCGAGCCGCCGAGGTGGCCACCCGGCACCTCGCCGAGCAGGCCGGTGGCCTGGACGCCGTGGTGACCGCCGCCGGCACGGACGTGCCGGGCCGACTCGCCGACCTGCCGGGGGAGACCTGGGACCGGATCGTCGCCGTCGACCTGCTGGCCACCGCGGCGGTGATCCGGGCCGCGCTGCCGTTCCTGGTCACCTCCCGGGGCCGCATCGTCACCGTCGCCTCGACCCTGGGCGTCAAGGCGGTCAGCGACGCCACCGCGTACTGCGCGGCGAAGTTCGGCGTGGTGGGGTTCACCCGAGCTCTCGCCGCCGAGCTGGCCGGCCAGGTCGGCGTCACCCTGCTCATCCCGGGTGGGATGCGCACCGCGTTCTTCGACGAACGTGACCCGCAGTACAAGCCGGGGCCGGACGCGAACCTCAACGAGCCCGCCGACACCGCCGCCGCGATCATGTTCGCGCTCAATCAGCCGCCCGGTTGCGCGGTGCGCGAGATGGTGGTGTGCGCCGAGCAGGAGACGTCGTACCCGTGATCCTCGTGCTGCGCGCCCTCGGCGTCGGCGACCTGGTGACGGCGGTGCCCGCGCTGCGGGCGTTGCGGGCCGAGTACCCGTCGCGGGAGCTGGCGCTCGCCGCGCCCGGCTGGTTGGCCCCGCTGGTCGACCTGGTCGGTGGCGTCGACCGGCTGGTGGACACCGCGGGGCTGGATCGCCCTCTCCGGGCGGGGTCGGCCCCGTGGACCGCTGTCAACCTGCACGGGCGCGGCCCGCAGTCGCACCGGCTGCTCGCGGCTACCCGGCCCGGTCGGCTTCTCGCCTTCGCCAGCCCGGACGCCGGCTTCGCCGACGGCCCGCGCTGGGCCGCCGACGAGCACGAGGTGGACCGGTGGTGCCGGCTGCTGTCCTGGTACGACATTCCGGCCGACCGCGCCGACCTGAGCCTGCGTCGGCCCGCTGCGGCGGGGCTGCCCAGCGGTGTCACGGTGCTGCACCCGGGCAGCAAGATCCCGGCCAAGCGGTGGCCCGCCGAGCGGTTCGCCGGTCTGGCCCGGGCACTGACCGACCAGGGGCACCGGGTGCTGCTCACCGGCTCGGCCGACGAACGGGCGCTGGCGGCCCGGGTGGCCGAGGCGGCGGGCCTGAGCTCGGACGCCGTGCTGGCCGGCCGGACCGACCTCGGCGTGCTCGCCGCGCTGGTGGCCGACGCCCGACTGGTGGTCAGTGGGGACACCGGCGTCGCCCACCTGGCCACCGGGTACGGCACCCCGTCGGTCGTCCTCTTCGGGCCGGTGCCACCGGCGCTCTGGGGGCCTCCACCGGACCGGCCACGGCACCGGGTGCTCTGGGCCGGCGAAGGAGATTGGCCCAGGTGGGATGGGGTAGGAAGCCATCCGACGATGGCGGCTCTGCGCCTCGACGAGGTGCTGGCCGCCGTGGCCGAGGTGGAAAGAGTGGTGCGGGTCTCCGGTGCGGTTGCGGCGTAGCGACCCGGGTCGACCGGGGTACGGACGGCGTCGGCGCGGTCGGGGCTGGCTCTTCGTCGACCCGTCCGGTGCGCCGGTGCGGGATCCGGACGTCCTGGCCCGGCTGGGGGAGCTGGTCATCCCGCCGGCCTGGCAGGACGTGTGGATCGCCCCGCACCCGAACGGGCACATTCAGGCGATCGGGATCGACGCGGCCGGACGCAAGCAGTACGTCTACCACCCGCGGTGGCGGGAGAAGCAGGACGAGGCGAAGTTCGACCGCGTGCTGGAGGTGGCCCGGCGGCTGCCGGCGCTGCGTGAGCGGGTGGGGCGCGACCTGGACGGGCCTGGACTGGGCCGGGACCGGGTGCTGGCCACTGTGGCCCGACTGCTGGACATGGGGATGTTCCGGGTCGGCAGCGACCAGTACGCCGCCGGCGACGACCCGACCTACGGGGTCGCCACCCTGCGCCCCGAGCATGCGCGGTCCCGAGGCGGCTGCGTGGTGCTCGTGTTTCCCGCGAAAGGGGGCATCGAGCAGGTACGCCGGATCGAGGACCCGGAGCTGTGCCAGGTGCTGGCCAATCTGCGCCGTCGTCGGCGACGGGCGGAGCGGCTGTTCGGCTACTGGGACGGCAGGGAGTGGCGCGACGTGCGCAGCGACGAGGTCAACGGCTACCTGCGCGACGCCAGCGGTGGGGAGATGACCGCGAAGGACTTCCGCACCTGGCACGCCACGGTGCTCGCGGCCACCGAGTTGGCCACCGCCGGTCCGGCCCGCTCGGTGACCGCCCGGCGCAAGGCGGTGGTCGCTGTGATGCGTGCGGTGGCGGAGCTGCTGGGCAACACACCGACGGTGGCGCGCGCGTCCTACGTGGATCCGCGGGTGGTCGACCTCTACCACGACGGAGTGGTGGCGTCGGTGGACCCGCAGGCGCCTCGCGAGGAAGCGGAGCAGGTGGTCCTGAAGCTGCTGGAGGGGGCCTGACCGGCCCCGTCGGCGATTCTGGGGGGAAACGCGACGGAGCCGGAGCCTCGGGCTTCAGCGGGGTGCCACCGGGCGGCCGCCCGCCGCTCGCGCGGCGGGCGCCTCGCCACGGCCCCCGTTGGCGGCCCACCAGGTGATGACCGGCCGCGTTGGTGTCAGTCTGCCGGCAGCGAGTTGACCATGGACGCCCGGCGGTTGACGATCCGCGCCAAATCCGAGTGGCTGTCGCGGTGTTCCTGCGGGGTGGTGCCGTACGCGGCCCGGAAAGCCCGGCTGAAGTGGGCCTTGTCGGGAAAGCCCCACCGCGCCGCGACGGTCTGCACCGGCTGGTTGCGCAGCGCCGGGTCGGTCAGGTCGCGCCGGCACCGGGCCAGCCGCAGTTCCCGGATGTACGACGCCACTGTGGTGTCCTCGGCCTCGAACAACCGGTGCAGGGACCGCACCGAGATGTGATGGGCGTCGGCGACCACCTGCGGGCCGAGGGTCGCGTCGCCGAGGTGGCGGTGGATGTACGACTGCACCTGGGTGAGTAGCGTCCGGCGGCGGACCTCGGTCGGCACGGCGTCCTCGGCGACGAGGTGCCGGCCGAGCATGGTGGTGGCCAGGTCGAGCCCCACCGCGCCGAGCCGGCTGGCGTCGGCGGCATGGTACTGCTCGGGGTGCCCGGTCACCTGGATCAGGAACTGCGCGAGCAACGCCCCGATCCCCTCGCTGCCGGACATCCGGCCGCCGTAGAGCGCCGCCATCCGCTGCGGCGGCAGGGGTAGCGCGGCGTGCGGGATCAGCGTGATGATCGAGGTGGCCTGGTCCCGTTCGGGCTCGGTGGCGTGGTGGCAGACGTCGTGTGGCCGGGACCCGTCGTAGAAGGTGAACTCGCCGGCCAGGATCTCGCTGCGGCGACCGTCCTGGCTGGACGTGCCGACGCCGCCGGTGGTGAGGGCGAGGATGTACAGCTCCGGGTCGGACTGACGGACCAGTTTCCGGGTCCGGGTGGCGTCCAGGGACGGGTATTCGTACTGCACCAGCTGGATCGGGCCGAGGTCGACGAAGTCGGCGCGGGCGGCGAAGTCGTCGCTGTGCGCGGACTGGATGCGCAGCGGCGCGGAGGTGCGCGCGACCAGGTCCAGCCACATGCCGAACCGTTCGCCCGGTGGCAGGACTGTGGTGTCGATGGTGTCTCTCGGCAGCATGGAACTCCCTCAGCGCGTTCGGCGTTGGATCAGCGCCTCGACGCCGTCGAGGATCCGGTCCAGACCGAAGACGAACTCGTCGTCGGGGTCGTCGTCCTGGTAGAGCACGCCGGCGCTGAGCACCCGGTGCAGCGCGGGGAAGCGGGCCGGGTCGATGAGTCGGGCCACCAGCCGGCCGTACGCCGGCATCATCTCGCTGGGCTCGACGCCGGCCGCCCGGCTGCCCTCGGCGATCTGCGAGGTGAGGGTGGCCTCGTTGCGGACGTACCCGGTGATCAGCAGGAGCACCGACATCTTCTCGCTCTCGCCGAGGGTGGTGCCGTCGAGGCAGCGCAGCCCGTCCTCCATCCAGCCGAGCTGCTGTGGGGTGATCGGTGGGCCGCTGATCGGCACGTGCAGCAGCCAGGACCGTTGCCGCAGCACGTCGTGCTCGGCCCAGGCCCACCGGGTGAGGCTGGCGCGCCAGTCGTCCCCCGGCACGGGTGGGCCGGGGGACGGGCCGTACCCGGTGTCCACCATGAGCATGAGCAGCTCGTCCTTCGAACCGACATACCGGTAGAGGGCCATGGTCGCGGCGCCCAACTCCTTGGCCACCCGGCTCATCGAGACGGCCGCCAGACCGTCGGCGTCGGCCACGCGTACGGCGGCGTCCACGATGGTGGGCACGCTCATTCCCGGCCGGGGGCCCTTGGGTGGCCGCTCCCGCAGCCCCCACGCGCTCTCGATGGCCGGCGGGAGCACGGGCCCGCCGTTGTCTGTCTTCGCCGCCACATTTCCTCCTTGCCTCGCCATCCTAGTTCTGCGTATGGTCTACGCATAACAGCGTACGTCATACGCAGAAGGAGAACTGATCATGGCGATCACCACCACACCGGCACCGCGAGCGGGCCGACGGGAGTGGATCGGGCTCACCGTGCTGATGCTGCCGCTGCTCCTGGTCTCGATGGACGTGTCGGTTCTCTACTTCGCCGTCCCGTTCATCAGCGCGGAGTTGCGCCCCACCGCCACCGAGCAGCTCTGGATCTTCGACATCTACGGCTTCGTGCTGGCCGGGCTGCTCATCACCATGGGCGCTCTCGGAGATCGGATCGGCCGACGCCGGCTCCTGCTGATCGGTGCCGCCGCGTTCGGCGCGGCGTCGCTGCTGGCCGCGTACGCCGACAGCACCGCGACGCTCATCGCCGCGCGTGCCGTGCTCGGCGTCGGTGGGGCCACCCTGATGCCCTCGACGCTCGCCCTGGTCCGCAACATGTTCCACGACGCCAAGCAGCGCGGCACCGCTATCGCCGTCTGGACCGCCACTCTCACCGGCGGCATCGCGATCGGTCCGGTGCTCAGCGGCATCCTGCTGGAGCACTTCTGGTGGGGCTCGATCTTTCTGATCAACATCCCGGCGATGCTGATGTTGCTCCTGCTCGTGCCGCTCCTGGTGCCCGAGTTCCGCAACCCGGCGACCGGGCGGTTCGACCTGGTCAGCGCGGCACTGTCGCTCGGGGCGCTGCTGCCGGTGATCTACGGCATCAAGGAGATGGCCCGGGACGGGCTCAGCCCGGCGCGCGTCCTCGCCATCGTCGGCGGTCTGCTGGTGGGGGCGCTCTTCCTGCACCGCCAGCGGACCCGGGCGTACCCGATGGTCGACCTCGCCCTGTTCCGCCGCCGCGGCTTCGCCGGATCGCTCGCTGTCAACCTGCTGGCGATGTTCGCCATCGTCGGCTTCGCCATCTTCACCACCCAGCACCTCCAGCTGGTGCTCGGCCTGAGCCCGCTGCGGGCGGCACTGTGGAGCCTCGTGCCGTCCCTCGCCGTGGGGGGAGTCGCGCCGGCCGCCGCCGCCCTCGCCCAGCGCGTCGAACGGGCGTACCTGATCGCTACGGGGTTCGGGATCGCCGTGGTCGGCTTCGTGGTGTTGACCCGGGTCACCCCGGAGACGCCGCTGTGGCTGCTGCTCGTCGGCGCCAGTGTCTACGCCGCCGGCCTGGTGATGGTGATGTCTCTCGTCACCGAGCTGGTCATCGGCGCGGCGCCGCCCGAGCAGGCAGGTGTGGCCTCGGCGCTGACCGAGTCCAGCAGCGAGCTGGGCGGTGCGCTGGGGATGGCGATCCTGGGCAGCGTGGGCGCGGCGGTCTACCGCCGCGAGATCGTCGACGGCCTTCCGGCCGGGCTGCCCGCCGACGCCGGAACGGCGGCCCAGGAGACCCTGGGCGGTGCGCTCGCCGTCGCCCAGGGGTTGCCGGCGGAGCTGGCCGACGCGGTGCGGCACGCCGCCGGTGTGGCGTTCACCGACGGGCTGCACCTGGCCGCGTACGCCGCCATGGCGGTGATGCTGCTGGGCGCGCTCACCGCGCTCGTCGCGCTGCGTGGCGTCCGACCGGCCGACCCCGCGGCGCTGGCCGCCGAGCCGACCGGTCCGGCCGACACGTCGTTGTCGTCGGTCAGTCGGTGAGCACGTGCGCGAGCCGGTCGCGGAAACGCCGCTCGGAGTCGCTGACCGACTCGCCGCCGATGCCCAGCAGCCCGCCGCTGGACGCGGCGCCCACCACCTGCTCGGCGATCTTCACGAGCCAGTGCTTGTACGCGCCGGCCTCACCCTCGTCGACCCGCGCGGCCAGCAACGCGTTGGCCTCGCCGGCCCGCAGCAGCACGTCGTCGATGTACGCCCCGGGGTCGGCGGGCGCGATGACCGGCAGCTCCTCGCCGGCCTCCGGGTCACCGACCCGGGTGACGATCTCGCCGGCCACGGCGACCACCAGCGGGCTGGCCGACTCCCGGCCGGCGGCGATGGTCTCCAGCCCGGCCGCGTTCTCCGCCATGGTCCGGCGGGTGCCGTCGGACTCGGCGGCGCTCGCCGCGGTCAACACCGACTGTGGCAGGCCGACCAGCAGCCCCCACTCCTCGTCGGAGAAACCGAACCCGGTGTACGCCGGCTGCTCGATCACGACAACGCCCCTTCCGCCCTGCTCTTCTTGGTCAATCGGTGCTCTGCTTTGTCGATCCACCGGGGCCGCAACCGGCACCCGGGTCAGGCTAGTCCAGGGTCAGCAGGCCCTGTTCGGACACCACGCGCACCGACAACGTCTTGTACCCGACCTCCTCGAAGAGGACGGTCATCTTGTCCTCCTCGTACGAGAGCACCATGCCCTGCCCCCACTCCGGGTGACGCACCTGACTGTGCACCGGGAACGGCCCGACCGCACCCTGGTCGGCCACGCTGGTGCCGTTGTGGCAGTTGTCGCAGTGCCCGCAGACGTCGCTCATCTGCTCGCCGAAGTAGGCCAGCAGGGTCTGCCCCCGGCAGGCCCTGGTCTCGGCGAAGGCCCGCATCATGTCGGTCCGGGAGCGGGTCACCGTCTGCTGGCGTTCCGCCTCGGTGAGGGCCGCCGCGGCGGCGTCCACCGCAGCGGGGGAGTAGCGCGGGGCGCCGATGCGCTGCCGGGCGCGCGGCTCGGCCGCGCCGACCTGCTCCAGCAGGGACAGGTACTGGCCCAGCTTGCGCGGCCCCAGGCCGGTGGTCTCGCGCAGTTCGGTCTTGGTGGCTGCCTTCTTGCGCAGCAGAGCGGCCAGGTCGCGCAGCTCGTTCTCGTCGGGCAGGCCGCCGCTGAAGAACCGCTGCAGGCCCACGTCCTCGGCCCGCCACAGCAGCAGGACCCGGGCCGGTTGCCCGTCGCGCCCGGCCCGGCCGATCTCCTGGAAGTAGCTGTCCGGCGAGTCGGGCAGCGCCATGTGCACCACCCAGGCGATGTTCGGCTTGTCGATGCCCATGCCGAACGCCGAGGTCGCCACCATGATCGGGACCTGGTCGGCGAGGAACGCCTCGTGCAGCTCCGCGCGGGCACCCATCGGCATCCCGCCGTGGTAGAACTGCGCCGGGAAGCCGGCGTCGGTCAACCGGGTGGCCAGCTCCTCGGCGGCGCGCCGGGTCGGCACGTAGATGATCCCCGGCCGGCCCTCGTCGCGCAGCAGCGTCATCAGCCGTCGCCAGCGGTAGTCCTCGTCCGGGCAGTGGGCCACCTCGAGGAAGAGGTTGGGCCGGTCCAGCCCGGAGACCACCACGTCCGGATCGCGCAGCCGAAGCCGGGCGATGATGTCGTCGCGTACCGGCGGCGAGGCGGTGGCGGTCAGCGCCACCACCGGCGGCCGACCGATGCCCTCGATGAGGTGCCCGAGCGCCAGGTAGTCGGGGCGGAAGTCGTGCCCCCAGGCCGAGATGCAGTGCGCCTCGTCGATCGCCACCAGCGCCGGCTTCAGCGCGGCGACCTCGGCCATCCGGTCCGGGTTGCTGAGCTGCTCCGGCGTGATGAAGAGGAACTCCGCCCGGCCCTCGCGGACGTCGGCGAGCGCCTCGGCCTGCTGGCTGGCGGACTCGTTCGAGCTGATCCGCATCGCCCGCAGCTCCGGGCGTTGCCGCTCGTTGAGGGAGGCGATCTGGTCCTGCTGGAGGGCGAGGAGCGGAGAGATCACCACGGTGGGACCGGGGATCAGACTGGCCGGGATCTGGTAGATCGCCGACTTGCCGGCGCCGGTGGGCAGCACCACCAGGGCGTCGCGTCGCTTCATGACCGCGCGCATGGCGGCCAACTGGTTGGGCCGCAGTGCCTTCCAGCCGAACAGGCTGCGGGCGGCACGGCGCAACGTCATCGAATGCGTGGACAGTTTCATCGAGGGCCGGAGGTACCCGAGCCCAGGACAACCGAAACGCATTCGGAAGATCATGGGCTCGGGTGCCAGGGGCTCAGCGCAGCCCGGGCAGGACCTCGCGCTGGTACAGGTCGAACAGACCCTGGTAGTGCGGGCCGGTGTTGGCCACGTAGACCTCGTCGAAGCCGGCCTTGGCGTACTTGTCGATCATCTCCAGGTGCGCGTCGGCGCTGTTGCCGCAGACGAACGCCTTCTTGAGCATCTCCGGCTCGACCAGCTCGGAGGCCTGCTCGAAGTGCCGTGGCGAGGGGAGCACCTGGGACAGCTCACCGGGCACCCCCGCGTTGGGCCAGCGCTCGTACGCGATCCGCAACCCCTCGTCCTCGCTGTCCGCGTACGCCGCCTTGAATCCGGCCTGGCACGGCTTGTCGCCGCCGCCGTTCTCGCGGAAGCGGCGGACCATCTCGCCGTCGGGCATGGTGCTCACGTAGCCGTCGCCGATCCGGGCGGCCAGGTCGATGGCCTTCGGTCCGAAGCCGGAGACGTAGATCGGCGGGGGAGTGTCGGGCAGCGTGTAGATCCGGGCGTGCTCCACCGTGTAGTGCTTTCCGTGGTGGTTGACGAAACCGCCCTTCCACAGCTCGCGCAGCACCTCGACGGCCTCCTCCAGCATGTCCAGCCGGACGTCCGCCTGCGGCCACGCGTCGCCGAAGATGTGCTCGTTGAGGGCCTCGCCGGTGCCGACGCCGAGCACGAACCGTCCACCGTGCAGCACCGCGCTGGTCGCCGCCGCCTGCGCGATCACCGCCGGGTGGATCCGCACGGTCGGGCAGGTCACCGCCGTGGTCACCGGCAGCGACGAGACCTGGCTGAGCGCGCCGATCATCGACCAGACGAAGGGGCTCTGACCCTGTGCGTCCACCCACGGGTGGTAGTGATCCGAGATCCACAGCGCCTCGAAGCCGGCCCGTTCGGCACCGCGCGCCTGCTCCAGCAACTCGGCTGGCGTGAACTCCTCACTGGACAGAAAATATCCGATCTTCATGGCTTACCCCTTCGGCACGCGGACCTGCTGATGGGGAAGCCCTACCCCGGCGGCGCCCGGTCACACCGGTTCTCGCCGTGGGTGGGTCAGCGTCGCCCGAACATCGCCCGGATCGCGGCGAGGAGCAGCAGAGCGCCGACCACCAGGCCGAGCAGGCGTACGCCGGGGATGTCGGCCGGGCTCGTCGCGTCGGCCAGCAGGACGGGATCCATCCCCGCACTCTCCCCGGGAGCGGGCCGCCAGGCAACTGTAAGGTTTATTGACTATTGAATCGCTCAGTGTGACCATGGCAGAACCGCCTGCCGGTGGCGGTGCGCCAAGGGCGCGCGAGAGATGGGGTACGGGGGCCGCATGAGCGAGCGCAACCAGCGGATCGACGGGGGCGCACCGTCGCCGGTGATCGATCTCGATCGCTGCGAGGGAGTGGCGTGACCACTTCCAACGGGCACCTCTCGGCGCTCGCCGCCGCCGTCCTGCAACCCGGCTTCGTCGGCACCACCCCACCGCCCTGGGTGTGCCGCTGGCTCGGCGAGGGCCTCGGCTCGGTGGTGCTCTTCGCCCGCAACGTCGTCGACACCGAGCAGGTGACCGCCCTCACCGCGACGCTACGCGCGGAACGGCCGGACGTCATCGTGGCGATCGACGAGGAGGCCGGCGACGTCACCCGGCTGGAGTCGGTGCACGGCAGCTCCCGGCCCGGCAACTTCGCCCTCGGCGCGGTCGACGACCCGGGGCTGACCGAGGCCGTCGCCCGGGACCTCGGCGCCGAGCTGGCCGCGGCGGGGATCACCCTCAACTACGCCCCGGACGCCGACGTCAACTCCAACCCGGCGAACCCGGTGATCGGCGTCCGTTCCTTCGGCGCCGACCCGGTGCTCGTCGCGCGGCACACCGCCGCCTGGGTCCGCGGGCTCCAGGCCGGCGGCGTCGCGGCCTGCGCCAAACACTTCCCCGGCCACGGCGACACCCGGGTCGACTCACACCACGACCTGCCCCGGATCACCGCCGACCGGGACCGGCTGGACGCCTGCGAACTGGCCCCGTTCCGCGCCGCCGTGGCCGCCGGGGTGCAGGCGGTGATGACCGGTCACCTGCTGGTGCCCGCGCTCGACCCGCACCTGCCGGCGACGCTCAGTCAGCGCATCCTGGGTGGGTTGCTCCGCGACGAACTGGGCTTCTCCGGTGTGGTGGTCACCGACGCGATGGAGATGCGCGCGGTCGCCGACCGGTACGGCTTCGCCGGGGCTACGGTCCGCGCCCTCGCCGCCGGCGCCGACGCCATCTGCATCGGCGGTGAACGGGCTGACGAGCAGGCCGCCCGCGAGCTGCGCGACGCCATCGTGGCCGCCGTCGTCTCCGGTGAGCTGCCCGAGGAACGTCTCGCCGAGGCCGCCAAGCGCGTCGGTCAACTCGCCGCCTGGACGGTGGCCGTCCGCAACTCCGGCTCGGCCGGAGCGCGCGCCGCCGCCGACGTCGGGCTGGTCGCCGCCCGCCGGGCCGTCCGGGTCACCGCCGCCCCGGGTACGACGGTCGCGCTGCCCCTGACCCGCGCGGCACACGTCGTCGAATTCGAGCCGCCGCGCAACATCGCCATCGGCGCCGAGACCCCGTGGGGCATCGGCGGACCACTGACCGAGCTGCTGCCCGGCACCAGCACGGTCCGTTACTCCGAACCCGACGTGCCGGCGGACCCGGGCGCCGGGGCAGGCAGCCGCCCCCTGGTCCTGGTCGTCCGTGACCAGCACCGGCACGACTGGATGCGTGCCGCCGTGCACCGCGCGTTGGCCGCCCGGCCGGACGCCGTCGTGGTCGAGTTGGGCGTGCCCGAGCTGATCACCGGGGCGGTGCACCTGGCCACCCACGGCGCCACCCGGGCCAGTGGACGGGCCGCCGCCGAGGTGCTCACCGGCACCCGCTGACCGCCCGCGCTACACCAGGTCGGCGACCAGGTCGGCGTACTCGGGGTGCTTGTCGATGAACGCGGCCATGAAGGGGCACTGCGGCACCACTGTCGTGCCGCGTGCCCGGAGCTGGTCCAGGGTGCCGCGGATCAGCGTGCCGCCCACCCCCTTGCCCTGAAAGCCCCGGTCCACCTCGGTGTGGGTGAAGACCAGCACCTCCCCGCGCGGCAGGTACGCGGTGAAGCCGGCCAACGCGTCGTCGACAAGGATCTCGAAGCGGTGCTTCGCCGGGTTGTCCTCGACCAGGGTGCTCATCCGGCCATTCTCCCCGCCGGGTCGGCCAGCGCGTCGAGTTCGCCGAGCAAACGGTCCACCTCCTCGGAGGTGTTGTAGTGGTAGATGCTGGCCCGCACCGCGCCGCCGCTCTCGCGCAGACCCATCAGCTGGAAGTACTCGTAGGCGTAGTAGTCACCGACGGAGAGGCAGAACCCGGCGGCACCCAACGCCTCCTGGGTGGCCGCCGGGGACAATCCGGCGACCCGGAACGAGACCGTCGGGCAGCGCCGCGCCGGCGAGCCGTAGACGGTGATCGACGGCCGCTGCGCCAGCCCGGCGAGCAGCCGGTCCAGTAGCGCCTCCTCGTGCGCCTGGGCGGCGGCCAGCCCTGCGCGCAGCCGGTCCCGCCGGTCCCCGACCGCGTCCGGGTCCAGCCCCGCCAGGTGATCCACCGCCGCGGCCATGCCGGCCAGCAGCGGGAAGCTCGGCGTGCCGTACTCGAACCGGTCCGGCACCGCGTCGGAGGACGGCACCAGCTTCGCCGGGCGCAACGCCTCCCACCGGGCCGGGTCCGCCACCATCGCCGCCAGGTGCGGGCCGGACCACTTGTACGCGCTGCTGACCAGCACGTCGGCGCCGAGCGAGGCCAGGTCGGTCGGTCCGTGCGGCACCGAGTGCACCCCGTCGACGTGGACCAGCGCGCCGACCGCGTGCGCAATCTTGGCGATCGCCGACACGTCCGGCATGGTGCCGATGGCGTTGCTGCCGGCGGTCACCGCGACCAACCGGGTCCGCTCACCCACCAGGTCCGCGTACTGGGCCGCGGGCAGCTCACCGGTGTGCCGGTCGACCTCGGCCCAGCGCACCGTCGCGCCGGCCGCCTCCGCGGCCTGCACCCACGGCCGCACGTTCGCGTCGTGGTCGAGCCGGGACACCACCACCTCGTCGCCCGGGCGCCAGGTCGCGCCGAGCGTGCGGGCCAGGGTGTACGTCAGCGCGGTCGCGCTCGGGCCGAGCACCACCCCGGCCGGGTCGGCGCCGAGCAGATCGGCCACCGCCGAGCGGGCCTCGGCCACCAGCTCCAACGACCGGCGGCCCGCGATGTTGGCGGCGCTGCGGTTGCCGACCGCCGACCGCATGGCATCGGTGACCGCGTCGATCACACCGGCCGCGGTCTGGGTGCCGCCGGCACCGTCGAAGTGGACGAAACCCTCGGTCAGGGCGGGGTACGCGGCCCGGGTGCGGGCGATGTCGAACGGCATGTCCCGGACCCTAGCCGGTGCTCCCCGCGCCCTTCCCGGCCGCCAGGTGATCACCGTTCGGCGGCGACCTCGCGGATGTCTCGTACTCTTGGCAAGGTGACGAACCGACCCGCCACCTTGCCCATTTCCCCCGTCCGCCGCGCCGCCGGTCTCTTCGCCGGTCTGGCGCTCGGCCTTGCCGTGCTCGCCGGGTGCAGCTCCCAGGGCGCCTCCACCGACTGCGGGCTGGACGCCTGCACCGTCACCTTCGAGCGGGGTGTCGACGCGAGCGCCACCATCCTGGGCGTCGAGGCCAAGCTGGTCGGCGCCGAGGGTGACCAGGTGACCGTCGAGGTCGCCGGTGAGCAGCTCACCCTCACCACCGGCCAGCAGGCCGCCGAGGCCGGCGGCTTCGCGGTCACCCTGGACAGCGTGACCGACCAGCAGGTCAAGATTCGCGTATCACGCAACCCGGGCAGCTGACCTGGGCGGGCGGCGGTGGCTGACGTTTGGGAATCTTCAGAATCGGAGATTGTGACGCCATGTCACTCACCCGTAGCGCCGAAGCCACCGCCTCCCGTACGGCGGACAGCCGGTGGCTGGAACTCCTCGCCCGGGCCGGCTTCATCGGCTACGGCATCGTCCACCTCCTCTTCGCCTGGTTGGCGTTGCAGATCGCGTTCGGTACGTCGTCCGACGACGGCGACCAGTCCGGCGCGCTGCGTACCCTCTCCGCACAGCCGCTCGGCAAGTTCCTGGTCATCGCCGTCGCGGTCGGCCTGCTCGCGATGGCGATCTGGCAGGCGCTGGAGGCGGCGGTCGGGCACCGCGCCGAGCGCGGCAAGGAGCGGGTCATGGAACGGCTCGCCTCGGCCGGCCGGACCATCGTCTACCTCTACTTCGCCTGGACCGCCTTCAAGGTCTTCAAGGACGCGGGGTCCAACAGCGCCGACCAGCAGGAGGCGTTGACCGGCAAGCTGATGACCTCCAGCGGTGGCCGCTGGCTGGTCGGCCTGGCCGGGCTGGTCGTCGCCGCGATCGGCATCGGCCTGGCGATCTACGGTGCCCGGAAGAAGTTCGAGAAGCACCTCAAGACCGGTGAGATGAGCCCGAAGACCCGCCAGCTCGCCCGCCGGCTGGGCATGGCCGGATACATCGCCAAGGGCGTCGCCTACGGCATCGCCGGTCTGCTGGTCATCGTGGCGGCGGTGAAGTACGACCCGGAGAAGGCCCGTGGTCTGGACGCCGCGCTGCACACCCTGCGGGAGCAGTCGTACGGCACGTTCCTGCTGACCCTGGTCGCCCTCGGCATCGCCGCCTTCGGCGTCTACTGCTTCCTCCAGTCCCGGTACCGCAAGGTCTGAGCTGGTCGATTCTGAGGATGACGGGCACTCTTGGGCTTTTGCCCGGAGTGCCCGTCGTTTGATCGAAGGGAAGCACCGAAGCCGTGCAGAACTATCTCGAAACGGTCGTCGCCGCGCTCGTCGCGGCGGCGGTCGCCCTGTTCCTGGTCGAAGTCGTCCACCGGGTGACCCGGCGGTTCGGCCGCCGGTCACTGCTGTTGACCGAGTTGACCGACCACGCGCACCGCCCGTTCCAGGTCGCCGCGACGGTCCTGGCCGTGCAGTTCGCCGTCCGCTTCAGCACCGGGTACGCGGTCGGTGAGAGCTGGCGGCGGCTCCTGCTGCACCTGCTCATCCTCGGCGTCATCGCCACAGTGGCCTGGCTGGTCGCCTGCCTGCTGGTCGTCGTGGAGGACACCGCGCTGGCCCGGTTCCGGGTCGACGTACCGGACAACCGGCACGCCCGACGGGTACGGACCCAGGTGGTGATGCTGCGCCGACTGACCATCGCGGTCATCGTCATCCTGGCCGTCGGCGTGATGCTGATGACATTCCCCGGCGTGCGGGGCATCGGCGCCGGTGTGCTGACCTCGGCCGGTGTGGTCGGTGTCGTGGCCGCGCTCGCCGCACAGAGCCTGCTCGGCAACGTCTTAGCCGGCCTCCAGCTCGCCTTCAGCGATGCCGTCCGGCTCGACGACGTCGTCGTTGTCGAGGGCGAGTGGGGCCGCATCGAGGAGCTGACCCTCAGCTACGTCGTCGTGCAGATCTGGGACGACCGTCGGCTGATCCTGCCCACCTCGTACTTCACGAGCAAGCCGTTCCAGAACTGGACCCGGACGGAGGCGGCGGTGCTCGGCACCGCCGAGTTCGACGTCGACTGGGCGGTGCCCGTGCAGATCATGCGCGAGGAGCTGCGCCGCCTCGTCGAGGGCACCGAACTGTGGGACGGCCGGGTCTGCGTCCTGCAGGTCACCGACGCCACCGGCGGGACGGTCCGGCTGCGCGCGCTGGTCAGCGCCGCCGACGCCGGCAGCCTGTGGGACCTGCGCTGTCTCGTCCGGGAGCACCTGGTCGCCTGGATTCGGGACAACCGCCCGACGGCGATGCCGCGGCTCCGCACCGAGCTGGGCGACGCCAACAGCAACCTGTCCTGGCAGTGGGTGCAGCCGAGGCGGCCGGCCCGCCGCCTGTCCGACACCGAGGCGCCCGACGACGCCCGTGTCTTCGGTGGCAGCGACGACGGCGACGCCCGAAGCGAAGCCTTCGTAGGCCCCGAAGAAACCCGCCCCTGACACCCCACCCACCCCGCCCTCGCACCCCGCCCCGCCTCGCACCCCACGCCACCCGGCGCGGCCCGCCCCGCCTGCCTCGCCCGCCCCGCCCGGCCCCGCCCCGCCTGCCTCGCCCGGCCCCCCGCCCCGCCCGGCCCGGCCCGGCCCCGCCCTGCAAGATCGCGCAACTTCCTGGTTGTAGTGGCCTCCATCCCCGCCGAGGCCACTACAACCAGGATCGAGCGCGATCTTGCGCGACAGACCTCGACGATCATGGAGTTGACCGCTGGGGATGTCTGCTTTGTCCCCGCCAACCTCATGATCACCGCTGCGGGAGGGCGGGCGGCGCGGGGAGAGGCGGGCGGCGCGGGGAGAGGCGGGCGGCGCGGGGAGAGGGGAGCGGGGGAGGGGCGGGAGTGGGTGGTTGGTTTCGGAGGTTTGGTTGGGCTTGGGTGGGGGATGTGCTGCCTGACGTCTCTGGCGTGATCGTGGCGGCTGGCCGCGGATCAGCGGCGCGGCGTCCGGACAAGCGGGACGGTGAGCTGGCTGGCGCGCTTTAGGATTGACGAGCGGCGACTTCGGGCATACAGCGCGGTGATGAGGAAAGGAGGACAGCATGGCTGACGTGGCGAAAGCCCGCACATCCCAGAACGGGAGCGAGCCCTCCACCGCCGAGCTGGTGCAGCGGGCCACCGAGCAGATCTCCCGCCTCGTACGGGACGAACTGACGCTGGCCCGAGCGGAGTTGACCCAGAAGGGTAAGCACGCGGGTATCGGGATCGGCCTGTTCGGCGGCGGTGGCGCGCTCGCCTTCTTCGGTCTGGGTGCGCTGGTCGCCACGGCGATCCTGTTGCTCGACCTGGTGTTGCCTGCCTGGGCGGCGGCGCTGATCGTGGCGGTGGCGTGTTTCCTGGTGGCCGGCATCCTGGCCCTGGTGGGCAAGAAGCAGGTCAGCCGTGCTGTCCCGCCGGTGCCGGCGGCCACGGTCCGTAGCCTCCGGGCAGACATGGACACCGTCACCGCCGCGGTGAAGGACAGGGGGCGGCAATGACCGGTAACGGGACCGGCGACACGGAGGCCCTCCGCGAGGAGATCCGTCGCACCCGGGTCGAGTTGGGCGAGACGATGGAGGCGTTGGCCGCCAAGGCCGACGTCAAGGCGCGTCTCAAGGAGTCCGCCGAGCAGGCCAAGGAGCGGATGCGGGAGCAGGCGGCGCAGACCGTCGCCCGGGTCCGCGGGCAGGCCGCGCGTGGCGCCGGAGTGGCGCGGGCGCAGGCATACGAAAAGGGCGAGTTGGTACGCGCTCAGGCGTACGACAAGAGCGAGTTGGTGCGCCGCAACCCGGTGCCGTGGGCGGCCATCGCCGCCGGCGCGGTGGCCACCGTGGTGGTGCTGATGATCGTGCGGGGGAGGCGTCGGTGAGCAAGAAAATCGGCAGGGTCGCGTACCGGCCGGTCGGCGTGTTGTTGGGTATCGCCGCGGGCACGGTGGCCGGGGCGATCTTCCGGCAGGTCTGGAAGGTCACCGCGGGCGACGGTGAGGCGCCCAACGCGACCGACGAGGATCGCGGCTGGGGCGAGATCCTGGCCGCCGCGGCGTTGCAGGGGGCCATCTTCGCTGTCGTCCGGGCCGCAGTGGACCGGGGTGGCGCGGTCGGCGTACGCCGGATGACCGGCAGTTGGCCGGACTGACCAGCAGCGACTTCAGCCCCCTTCCCGCATCGATGGGAAGGGGGCTTTCGCATGGCATCGCACGCCGCCCAGCGCGCCTGAGGCATCCGTCAGGTCACATGTCGGAGAAATTCGTCGGAGAGGTCGTGACAGACTTTTTACCTCCGTGATTTGCTGGTCCCCGCTGTTGCGAGATGGCGTGGGTTGAGAGAAGTCTCCTTCGTGGGGCCGCCTCAGGCACCGCTGCTCAAAAACGGCCAATCGGCCGGACGGCGTGCACGGCCGCCAGTTTTTCGAGGGAGATACACATGGCTCAGGGAACCGTGAAGTGGTTCAACGCTGACAAGGGCTTCGGCTTCATCACCGTCGATGGTGGGGGTGCTGACGTGTTCGTCCACTTCTCGGCCATCCAGACCAGCGGCTACCGCTCGCTGGAGGAGAACCAGCGGGTGGAGTTCGAGATTGCTCAGGGTCAGAAGGGCCCGCAGGCTGAGCAGGTCCGTCCCATCTGAGTAGGACGGCCGGCCCCCGCCGGCCAGTGGGACGATCCGGCTCACGGGTCACGGTAAAGCCCCGCATCCCGGTTGGGTGCGGGGCTTTCGCCTGCTCAGGCTCGCCGCTGTGGCGAGCGGTCAGCGTCGACGCGAGCGCAGGCCGAGCCAGAGCACGACCAGCCCGGCCACCGTCACGATCGGGCCGATCACTGCCCAGATCTTCTCGTCGGTCATCACGCTGCCGCTGACGTAGCCGAGGCCCTGGACCGTCCACACCGCACCGATCACCACGGCCAGCAGGCCGAGGGTGAGTGGAAGCCAACCTCTCATCGCGTCCCCTCTCCGCCGCCCGGGGCGGCGCGTCGCCGTCCAGCGTCGCCGGCCGGGTGGCGTGACGCGAGCACCCCGGGCGCGCGGGTCACCACCGGTCGTGCACCTGCGGGCGGATCAGCTCGTCGTAGGTGTCGCGGACGGCTGCCAACTGCTCGTCGGTGAGCGGGGACAGGTCCGCCGCGGCGGCGTTGCGTCGGGCCTGGTCGGCGTCGCGGGCGCCGGGGATGACCACTGTGACGCCCGCCTGGTCCAACACCCAGCGCAGGGCGAACTGCGCCATCGTGCGGTCCGCGTCGACGAGCGGGGCCAGCCGGCGTACGGCGGCCAGACCTCGATCGAAGTCGACTCCGGAGAACGTCTCGCCGACGTCGAAGGCGGCGCCGTGCCGGTTGTAGTTGCGGTGGTCGTCGGCGGGGAACTCGGTGTGCTCGTCGTAGCGGCCGGAGAGCAGGCCACTGGCGAGCGGCACGCGGGCGATGATGCCGACGCCGGCTGCCGCTGCGGCCGGCAGCACCTGCTCCAGGGGCTTGTGGCGGACCGCGTTGAGGATGATCTGGACGCTCGCCACCCCCGGTCGGGCGATCGCGGTGAGGGCCTGGTCGCAGGTCTCGACGCTGACTCCGTACCCGGCGATGGCCTTCTCGGCGACGAGGGTGTCCAGACCGTCGAAGACCTCGTCGGAGGCGAAGACCTCGGTGGGCGGGCAGTGCAACTGGACCAGGTCCAGGGTGTCCATGCCCAGGTTGGCCCGGGAGCGGTCGGTCCACTGCCGGAAGTTGGCCAGGGTGTACGCCTCCGGCCGCTGCTCGACGCGGCGGCCCATCTTGGTGGCGACGGTCAGCCCGGCGTCGGGTCTGGTGCGCAGGAAGCGGCCGATCAGCTGTTCGCTGCGGCCGTCGCCGTACACGTCGGCGGTGTCGAGGAAGGTGACCCCGGCGTCCACGGCGGCGGCGAGCACCGCCATCGCGTCGTCCTCGCTGACGGTGCCCCAGTCGGCGCCGAGTTGCCACGCGCCCAGGCCGACCGCGCCAACGGTCCGGCCGAGCCGGTTGAAGCTGCGCTGTTCCATGCCCCGAGCCTAGTGACCGGGTTGCCACCCTGCCACGCGAGCCGTACCGTCAGCAGTACGGACGTACGGTTTAGGGGGCGGTCATGTGGGACCCGACGACCTACCTGCGCTTCGGCGACGAGCGATCCCGGCCGTTTCACGACCTTCTCGCCCGGATCCCGGCCGAGCGCCCCCGGGCGGTGGTCGACCTCGGCTGTGGCCCCGGCCAGCTCACCGCCCTCCTCGCGGAACGCTGGCCGACCAGCCGGGTGCGCGGCCTCGACTCCTCAGCCGAGATGATCGAGCGGGCCGAGACCCTCGGCGCGCCGGTCGACTTCGCGGTCGCCGACCTGCGCGACTGGCGGCCGACCGGCGACGACGACGTGGTGGTCAGCAACGCGGTCCTGCAGTGGGTTCCCGGCCACCAGGAGCTGCTGCGCCGCTGGGCCACCCATCTGCCCGCCGGCGCCTGGCTCGCCATGCAGGTCCCCGGCAACTTCGCCGCCGACTCGCACCGCGCCCTGCGGGAGGTCGCCGACCGGCCGACCTGGCGGGCCGAGGTCGCCCCGCTGCTGCGTGCGGACCCGGTCGACGACCCGGCCGACTACGCGGCGCTGCTGACCGCCGTCGGCTGCGCGGTGGACGCCTGGGAGACTACCTACGTGCACCTGCTGCCGGCTCGACCCGCCGCCGAGCACCCGGTGCTGGCCTGGATGGAGGGCACCGCGCTGCGCCCGGTCCGGGCCGCACTGGACGCAGCCGGCTGGTCCGCCTTCCGGGCCGAGCTGGGAGTACGGCTCACCGCGGCGTACCCGGTGCGGCAGGGCCAGGTGTACTTCCCGTTCCGCCGTGTCTTCGTCGTCGCCCGCACCGGCGACCATGCCCAGGAGAATCCGTGACCGACCTGTCCACCTTCATCGCCGGCCTGCCCAAGGTGGAGCTGCACGTGCACCACGTCGGCTCCGCCCTGCCCCGGACCGTCGCCGAGCTGGCGGCGCGCCACGAGGGGCGCACCCCCGTGCCGGCTGACCCGGACGCGCTCGCCAGCTACTTCGAGTTCCGCGACTTCGCGCACTTCATCGAGGTCTACCTGAGCGTCGTGGATCTCATCCGCGACCCGGAGGACGTCTGGATCCTCACCCACGAGGTGGCCCGCGAACTGGCCCGCCAACAGGTCCGGTACGCGGAGCTGACCATCACCCCGTACTCGCACGTCCGACGGGGCATTCCCGCGCCGGCGTTCTGCGAGGCCATCGAGGACGCCCGCAAGCGCGCCCTGACCGACTTCGGCATCGAGCTGCGCTGGTGCTTCGACATCCCCGGCGAGGCCGGCCTGCCGGCAGCCGAGGAGACGCTGCGCATCGCGCTGGACGAGCGCCCCGACGGGCTGGTCAGTTTCGGTCTGGGCGGCCCGGAGGTCGGCGTACCCCGACCGCAGTTCCGGCCCTACTTCGACCAGGCCCGCGCCGCCGGGCTGCGCTCGGTGCCGCACGCCGGGGAGACCACCGGGCCGCAGACCGTCTGGGACGCGCTGAACGAGTTGGGTGCCGAGCGGATCGGGCACGGCATCTCCGCCGCACAGGACCCGCAGCTGCTCGCGTACCTGGCCGAGCGGCAGATCGGGATGGAGGTCTGCCCGACGTCCAACGTGCGGACCCGGGCGGTCGCCACCATCGACGAGCACCCGCTGCGGCAGCTCGTCGACGCCGGGCTGCTGGTCACCATCAACTCCGACGACCCGCCGATGTTCGGCACCACCCTCAACGACGAGTACGCGGTGGCCGCCCGCCTGCTCGGTGTCGGTGTCGAGGGACTGGCCGGGCTGGCCCGCAACGCGGTGACCGCGTCCTTCCTGGACGCCGCCGGCCAGCAGCGGATCCTCGCCGAGATCGACGCGTACCTCGCCACCGCCGGTTGAGCTGGACGGCCGGCCGGGCCGGTTGGTTGAGCAGGGCGCGCGGCGGGAGCGTGGGTGTGGGGGGACCTGTGACTCCCGCCGCGCGCGCGGCTCCACCGGCCGTGGGTGCGTGGTGCGCTCGGCCGGTGGAACTGGTGGGTTCGTGCCCTGAATCCTGTCAGCCCACGGCCGATCCAACGCGGTCGTTAACCGCGATCTAAGGAAGACTTGCGCCGGCGCACAGCCCCGGGCCCGGCCGGTCAGTCGTCGGTGGGGCGCTGGCGGGGCCAGCGACGTTGGGTGGCCTTCGTGTCCCGGGCGTCGCGGGCCATCCGACCGACCAGACCGAAGCGGCTGACCTGCCGGGGCGTCGCCTCCGGATCGGCGAGCAGCATCACCACACTGGCCCCGCCCAGCCGGGCGCGGTCGATGCTCACCGAGCCGTTGGCCTGCAACGCGACCCGCTTGGCGATGTCCAGCCCGAGTCCGGTCGAGCCCTGGTCACTGGCGCCCCGGCGCAGCGCGCGGTCCGGGTTGGCGATGCCGGGGCCGGCGTCGTCGATCCGGATCGCCACGTAACCGTCGCGCCGGGACACCGCCACCTCGAACGCGGTGCCCTGCGGGGTGTAGCGGAAGACGTTGCCGATGACCGCGTCGAGCGCGGCGGCCAGTTCGGCCCGCGGCACCGGCGCCGGGATGCGCAGCTGGGCGCCGTTGACCCGGTGCGGCCGGTTCTGGTCGCCGGCCAACGCCGCCCAGAACACCATCCGGTCCCGGACCACCTCGCTGACGTCGCACATCGCCGGCCCGGCCTCGAGCGCCACCGTCTTGCGGGTGGTCTTGATCAGCACGTCGATCTCACCCTCCAGGGTGACGATCGCCTGCCGGATCCGCCGGATCCCACGCAGCCGGTCCAACTCCGCCGGGCTGAACGAACCCACGCTGGTGTCGTCGGACTCCAACGCCTCCGCGTCCAGCCGCAGCACCGTCAGCGGGGTACGCAGACGATGCGACAGGTCGGCCACCAACTCCCGCTCGTCGGTGCGGGCGGCGTCCAGGCGGTCCGCCATCCGGTTGAAGGCGTACCCGGCCTCGGCCAGCTCGCGCGGACCCGTCGGCTCGACGCGTACGCCGAGGTCGCCGTCGCCGATGGAGAGCGCGGCCTTGACCAGACCGCGGGTGGCGTCCACCGCGCGGGCAGCGACCCGGTCGACCACCAGCACCGCCGCGCCGGCCATCGCCGCGCCGACAGCGAACAGCAGCAACCAGGTGCCGCCGGCGCCCTCGCCCAGCGTCGACTCCGGAAGGAACACCTCGACCACGGCCGTCCGGTCACCGAGCACCACCGGGTCGAGCCGGGCGACACCCCCGTCGACGTCGACGACGAGCGACTGGCGTTCGGAGCGGGCCCGGTCCAGGTCACTGCCGCTGGCACGACCAGCGGATTCGTCCAACCCCAACCCGTGCACCACGGGCCGGGTGGGTGCGCCCTCGGCGCTGGCCACCAAGGCACGCTCGACGACCGCCGGGTCGGTGCTGACCGCCAGCGCGCCGGTCACCAGCGCGCTGCGCCGGGCCGCGTCGGCGATCGCCTCGTCCCGGCTCTGCTCCCGCAGGCTGAGCCCGAGCGGGATCAGGAACGCGAGCGCGACGAGACTGCACATGCCGGCCGTGAGCAGGGCCAGCGCCGTCCTCAGTCCGGTGCCACCAGCCGGAATCCGACCCCCCGCACGGTGCGCAGGTAGCGCGGCTTCGCCGCGGACTCGCCCATCTTTCTGCGGAGCCAGTACAGGTGAACGTCGATTGTCTGATCCTCGCCGACCGATGGCTGCCGCCATACCTCCTCCAAGAGTTCCCGGCGGGACACTACCCGCCCAGGTCGTGCGGCGAGATACGCCAACAGGTCGAATTCCTTGCGGGTCAGCGCCAGCGGCTCCCCGTCGAGCTGGGCGCTGCGCTCGCCCACGTCCACCCGCAGCCCGCCGACGCTGTGCACGGCGGGCTGCACGGACCGACTGGCCCGGCCGGCCCGGCGCAGCACTGTGGTGATCCGGGCATCCAGGTGTGCGCCCGTGAACGGCTTGACCATGTAGTCGTCGGCGCCGGCGCGCAGCAGCTTGACCACCGACTGCTCGTCGTCGCGGGCGGTGGCGATGATGATCGGAACGTCGGTGATGCCACGCAGCATCCGCAGCGCGTCCGAGCCGTCCAGGTCGGGTAGGCCGAGGTCGAGCACCACGAGGTCGGGTGTCTCCGCGGCCACCCGACGCAGGGCGTCCAACGCCGTACCCACGGCGTGCACGGCATGCCCCCGGTCGGTGAGGGACCGCAACATCGCGCCGCGTACGACGTGATCGTCTTCGACCAGGAGCACGGAGGCCACGACAAGACCGTACTTGGCCTGGCAAGTTGATCGCGTTGCGGCGTGCCTGGCGACCGGGCAAGCTGGTACGACGATGTCGTTCACCCTGTTCGCCGATGCCCGCCTGGCGCTCGCCCGGGACAGCCTCGCCGGTCTCTCCACCGGCGACGCGCTCGGTGCGCAGTACTTCCTGCCGGCGCCGGCGCCAGTGGATCTCGCCGCCGACGCGCTGCCGCCGGCGCCCTGGGAATGGACCGACGACACCGAGATGGCCTGCTCGGTCTTCGCCCAGTTGGCCGACTCCGCCGGCATCGACCGGGACCGGCTGGCACTCTCCTTCGCGCAGCGATGCACCGAGCGGCGAGGCTACGGCGCGGGCGCGATGCTCATCCTGGGGCTGATCCGCGCCGGCACCCCGTGGCCGCTGGCCGCCGCCTCCGCCTTCGACGGGCAGGGCTCCTGCGGCAACGGCGCGGCGATGCGGGTCGGCCCGCTGGGCGCGTACTTCGCCGACTCGACAGCGCGCGCCGCGGCACAGGCGCGCGCGTCCGCCGAGGTGACGCACGCGCACCCGGAGGGGATCGCCGGGGCGGTCGCCGTCGCCGTCGCCGCCGCGCTGGCCGCCCGGGCCCGCCTCGACGGACACCGGCCGGCCCCGGAGCGGCTCCTCGCCGGGATCGCCGCCGCGCTCGACCCGGGCACCGAGGTGCATCGGGGCGTACACCGGGCGGCCGGGCTGCTCGGCCGCCCGTTGCCCCGGGTGGTGGCGGAGCTCGGCAACGGCTCCCGGGTGACCGCCCAGGACACCGTCGGGTTCACCCTCTGGGTGGCCGCCACCCACCTCGACGACTATCCGGCGGCCATCGAGACGTGCGTACGGGCCGGTGGTGACGTGGACACGACGGCGGCCATCGCCGGAGCGGTGGTGGCGGCGCACACCGGCGTCGGCACCCCCGGCGGAGTGCCCGAAAAGTGGCTGGCCGCCCGCGAACCGCTACCTACCTGGCTCCCCTGAGCCCGGGCGGCCCGCGATCACCTCGGCTTCCTGCAAATCGGGTCGTCCGGGCCGCGGGGTGCCGCGGGTTCCTGAAACCCGAGTGGATCAACGCGATGCTGCGGGAACAGCCGGCTGCGGGTCGGCGGACTGCGGGTTGGCGGATTGCGGGTCGGTGGGCGTCGGGTCTGGCGTTGGGGTGTCGGTCCCGCGGCCGGTGATCTCGGCCAGCGTCGCGGCCTCGTCCGGGTCGCCGGTCACCTCGGCGAGTGCGGTGGCCTCTCCCGGGTCGCGTCGGCGCCACCGGCTGAGCAACCAGCCGATCGCCGCGCCGCCGCCCAGGCCGGCGAGCAGGCCGGCGGCCAGCAACCCGTCGGCACTGCCCTCGTCGGCACCGCCCGATCGGGCCGGCGGTGCCACGTCCGCACCGTTGTCCGGAGCACCAGGCACACCGGCAGTATCGGGCGCACCGGCCGCCGGGCCGCCGTGGCCCCCGCCGTGCGCGGCCGGTCCCGCCGCGCCGGGTGCCGCCGGCAGCAGGGTCAGCGCCGGGGCCCGGTGCGGACCGGTGGCGTCCGCCCACCGGACCACAGTGCCATCGGCGTACGTCTGGACGACCTCGAAGGTGAGCCGCTCGGCCTGCGGCATCGGCCCCATGGAGAGCGCCAACCGAGCCGGCCCCGCGTCGCTCGCACCGACCCGGACCCAGGTCACCGCGGTCGTCACAGTGCTCACCCCGGAGGAGTGGATGCCGGGCAGCGGCTTGTCCAGGGTGCGGGAGCTGAGCCGGGGCGCCCAGCCGTCCACCGACATGGGGTAGACCTCGGCGATCGGCGCGTCGGCCGGCAGCCGTACCTCGATCTGCTTGGTCTTCGTGCCGGCCCGCTCCTCCGGAACGCTGAACTCCAGCCGTACCGCCTCGCCGTGCCGGGCCTCGGTCGGGGTGGTCGTCACGTCCGCCGCGTACGCCGTGCCAGGCCAGAGCAGCAGCCCAGCGGCGGTCACCGCGGTCGCCGCCACGATCCGCCGCCGACGGCCACCGCCGTACGTGCTCGCCATGTCGTGCCCCCATCCGTGTCGGCGTGGCCGGTACCGGTTTCCGGCCACACCCTCTAGTTCGGCCGCGAGGCGCGAAAGGTTCAACGTCGGCGGTAAGGAGGTGCCCTTCCCGGTCGGGGGCGGGGCGACCGATAGCATCGGCAGGAGCCGAGGATCGGCACCGTTTCGTACCACTTGGAGGAGTCACCGTGTCCGCACCCCGTACCCCCGCCGTGGCCGACCCCGTCGTCGTCGCCGCCGGGACCACGGCGGCCGACGCGGTGGCCGCGGCCGGACTGCCCGCGAACGGTCCCAAGGCGATCGTCGTGGTCCGCGACCCGCAGGGCCAGCTGCGCGACCTGGACTGGGCGCCGGCCGAGGAGACCGTCGTCGAGCCGGTCACCCTGGATTCGCCCGACGGGCTCAACGTGCTGCGCCACTCCACCGCGCACGTCCTCGCCCAGGCCGTGCAGGACATCTTCCCCGAGGCCAAGCTGGGCATCGGCCCGCCCATCGAGAACGGCTTCTACTACGACTTCGACGTCGACAAGCCGTTCCAGCCCGATGACCTCAGCAAGCTCGAGAAGCGCATGCAGGAGATCATCAAGTCCGGGCAGCGGTTCCGTCGCCGCCGCTTCGGCAGCCTGGACGAGGCGCGCTCCGAGCTGGCCGACGAGCCGTTCAAGCTGGAGTTGATCGAGGTCAAGGGTGAGGGCCTGGACACCGACGAGGTGATGGAGGTGGGCGGCGGCGAGCTGACCATCTACGACAACCTCGACGCCAAGGAGGACAAGGTCTGCTGGTCGGACCTGTGCCGGGGCCCGCATCTGCCGACCACCCGACTGATCGGCGCGTTCAAGCTGATGCGCTCCGCCGCCGCGTACTGGCGGGGGTCGGAGAAGAACCCCCAACTGCAGCGGGTGTACGGCACCGCGTGGCCGACCCGCGACGAGCTCAAGGCGTACCTGAAGCTGTTGGAGGAGGCCGCCCGGCGCGACCACCGCAAGCTCGGCGCGGACCTCGACCTGTTCAGCTTCCCCGACGAGATCGGCTCCGGCCTGGCGGTCTTCCACCCCAAGGGCGGCATCATCCGTCGCGAGATGGAGCACTACTCACGGCGGCGGCACGAGGAGGCGGGGTACGAGTTCGTCAACACCCCGCACATCACCAAGGCGCAGCTGTTCCAGACCTCCGGTCACCTGCCGTACTACGCGGACACCATGTTCCCGCCCATGCAGCTGGAGGGCGCGGACTACTACCTCAAGGCGATGAACTGCCCGATGCACAACCTGATCTTCAGGGGGCGCGGGCGGTCGTACCGGGAGCTGCCGCTGCGGATGTTCGAGTTCGGCACCGTCTACCGGTACGAGAAGTCCGGTGTCGTGCACGGCCTCACCCGGGTCCGCGGCCTGACCCAGGACGACTCGCACATCTACTGCACCCGTGAGCAGATGGCCGGCGAGCTGTCCACGCTGCTCAGCTTCGTGCTCGACCTGCTACGCGACTACGGCCTGGACGACTTCTACCTGGAGCTGTCGACCCGGGACGACTCACCCAAGTTCATCGGGGCCGACGAGGACTGGGCCGAGGCCACCGAGGCGCTGCGGACCGCCGCCGCGACCTCCGGCCTGGACCTGGTTCCCGACCCGGGCGGGGCGGCGTTCTACGGGCCGAAGATCTCCGTGCAGGCCCGTGACGCCATCGGCCGGACCTGGCAGATGTCCACCATCCAGGTCGACTTCAACCAGCCGGAGCGGTTCGCGTTGGAGTACCAGGCCGCCGACGGTAGCCGGCAGCGACCCGTGATGATCCACCGTGCGCTGTTCGGGTCGATCGAGCGGTTCTTCGGGGTGCTCACCGAGCACTACGCCGGCGCTTTCCCGGCCTGGCTCGCGCCGGTGCAGGTGGTGGGCATCCCGATCCGCGAGGACCACACCGACTACCTGCACGGCTTTGTCGCGGCGCTGCGCGCCGAGGGCATCCGGGCCCAGGTGGACGCGGGTGACGACCGGATGCAGAAGAAGATCCGGACGGCGCAGCAGCAGAAGATCCCGTTCATGGTGATCGCCGGTGACGACGACGTGGCCGCCGGTACGGTCTCCTTCCGCTACCGCGACGGCTCCCAGCGCAACGGGGTGCCGGTCGCCGAGGCGGTGACCCACGTGCTGGACGTGGTCAGCTCACGGACCAACATCGGCCCCTCCGCCGTCGCCGAGTAACGGGACCACCGCCACGGCCCGCGTACACGGCCCGCCCGCGCGGCCCGCTTGCCGCCCGCGTGCTGCGGCCTGCTCGCCGCATGATCGTGCTCGATCCAGGAAGTAGTGGCCTCCCTGGTGCTGGAGGCCACTACTTCCATGTTCGAGCGTCATCTTCGCCGGTAGGCCCGCGCGGGAGGGACCGGCGCCGGTAGGCCCGCGCGGGAGGGACCGGCGCCGGTAGGCCCGCGCGGGAGGGACCGGCGCCCGGAGGCCGGCGCGGGGTGTCAGATGCCGCAGTTCGGCGCTGACCAGCCTCCGACCGCCGCCACGTGGGTGTGGTCGTTGTGATCGGGGTAGCCGGGGCCGAGGATCTGTCCGAAGCCGTGGTTGCGGGCCTGCTGCGCCAATCGGCAGAACGACGGGGAGCCGACCAGGTCCACCCCGTCGCCGTACAGGTGTCGGCTGTTCGACGCTCCGCCGACGGCGCTGTTGCAGGCGTAGCTGCGGAAGCTGCTGCTGATCGCGATGGCCACGTCGCCGAGGGCGTGCCGCATGGCCTGGAGCTTCCACATCGAGACGAGCGCGTTGAACCGGGCCGTGCTCGCCGAGACCGCACCGCCGGACCAGTCGCTGTTGCACTTGTTCAGCTCGGGGTAGCTGAAGTTGGCCGGGGTGCAGTCGTCGTCCTGGAGGGCATAGAGCCGGTTGAACGTCTGGGGGCCGGCGATGCCGTCGGCGGGCAGCCCGTACGCCTGCTGGAAGCGGATCACCGCCGATCGGGTGGCCGGGCCGTACGCGCCGTCGAGGGTGAGCACCGCGCCGTAGCCGGGGTAGCCGGCGACCCGGATCTGGAGTTGCCGGACATCCTCGCCGGACGCCCCCTGGGATAGGGTGCGTCCCCAGGTGTAGCAGCCGTCCGCCTGGGCCGCGCCGGCAGTGAGGGTGACGCCGGCCACTGTGGTGGCGGCGGTCATCGCCAGTGCCGCGAGGAACCTGCCGAGCCGTCGGTACATGGAGCCCTCCATCAATGCATGGAAGTACGTGGATGGATGGAAGTTTCATGCCTTCGCCTTGATCCGTCAAGAACTTGCAATGCCGGGTTTCCCGACGGCGGGTGTCGCGGCATGCCCGCGGGGCTCCGTAGGATCGGCTCGTGACAGGGGTGGAACGGCACACGGACAGTGACGGCATGGCGGACGGTCTGGAGCGGCTCTGGACGCCGCACCGCATGACCTACATCTCCGGCGAGGACCGCCCGGCCGAGGGCTACGAGAAGCCCACCGGCTGTCCCTTCTGCCGGGGGCCGAAGCTGCCGCCGGAGGAGAGCCTGGTGGTGGCCCGGGGTGAGCACGTGTTCGTGGTCCTCAACCTCTACCCGTACAACCCGGGGCACCTGCTGGTCTGCCCCTACCGTCACGTCGCCGACTACACCGACCTGGACGTGCCGGAGACCACCGAGCTGGCGTCGTACACCCAGACCGCGATGCGGGTGATCCGGAAGGTCAGCAACGCCCACGGCTTCAACCTGGGCATGAACCAGGGCGGGGTGGCCGGCGCCGGCATCGCCGCTCACCTGCACCAGCACGTGGTGCCGCGTTGGGGCGGCGACGCGAACTTCATGCCGGTTATCGGCCGCACCAAGGTCCTGCCGCAGCTGCTCGGCGACACCCGGGACCTGTTCGCCCGCGCCTGGCCGTCCTGACCGCCGCCGGCCGCGCCGCGCCGACCGGGCGACCTCTGCGCCGGTCCGACTAGTCGGCGCGCAGCAGCGGGTCATGCCGCACCGTGGCCGTGCCGGTGTGCCCGCGTGTCCGCCCGCCGATCTGCTACGCCCCGGTCCGCCGAAGGTGGCACGATCGGCCGATGGCAGTCACGACACGGGTGTTGGGGCGCAGCGGCATCGAGGTCAGCGCCCTCGGCATGGGGTGCTGGGCGATCGGCGGGCCCTGGGCGGAGGGCACCCAGCCGCTGGGCTGGGGCGCTGTCGACGACGACGAGTCGGTGCGGGCGGTACGCCGGGCACTCGATCTGGGCATCACCCTCTTCGACACCGCCGACACGTACGGGGCCGGGCACGGTGAGCGGGTGCTCGGCCGCGCGCTCGCCGGTCGCCGCGACGACGCCGTGATCGCCACCAAGTGGGGTTACACCTTCGACGAGGCCGGCCGGCAGGCCACCGGCGAAGACGCGTCGCCCGGGTACCTGCGCAGTGCCGTGACCGCCTCACTGCGCCGGCTGGGCACCGACCGGATCGACCTCTATCAGCTGCACCTGGCCGATCTGTCGGTGCCGAGGGCGCAGGCGTTGATCGGGACCTGCGAGGACCTGGTGGCCGAGGGCCTGATCCGCGCGTACGGGTGGAGCACCGACCGCACGGACCGGGCTGCCGCGTTCGGGCACGCCGCCGCCGGTGCCACCGCCGTGCAACACGCCCTGTCGGTGCTACGCGACGCTCCCGAGCTGCTCGCCGTCTGCGACAAGTACGACCTGGCCAGCGTCAACCGGGGCCCGCTCGGGATGGGGCTGCTCACCGGCAAGTACACGGCCGCGTCGACGCTGCCCCGCGACGACGTACGCGGACTGGCTCCGGGCTGGTTGGAGTGGTTCCGGGGTGGCCGGCCGGCACCGGAGTGGCTGCGGCGGGTCGGCGCGGTCCGAGCCGCGCTCACCGCCGACGGACGCACCCTCGCCCAGGGCGCGTTGGGCTGGATCTGGGCGCGCAGCGGCCGCACCATCCCGATCCCGGGCTGCCGTACGGTCGCCCAGGTCGAGGAGAACGCCGCCGCGCTGCACCGGGGCCCACTGCCGGCGGACCAGTTCGTCGAGGTGGAGCGTCAGCTCGCCGCCGTCCGCACCGCAGCCCTACGCGACGCCGACCGCCCCCACTGGCCCCGCCCGACCCACCCCACAGTCCACCCATAACCAGGTCCCACCGAAGCCACCCACGCCCTCACCCACGCCGCAGGGCGTGCTGCGCCGTGCTGTGCTTGCCCCGCGCCGTGCCGCCTCGCGCTGCCCCGCCCCGCGCTGCCCCGCCCCGCCCGCGTCGATCAAGGAGTTGTGGTGCCTCACAAACGGGGCACCAAGCAACCTTTCGCCCACCACAACTGCATCATCGACTCGATGGCCGCTTCAACTTCCGCCGATCTTGCACTTACTGCGGGTACTTATGCCGCAGTAGTGACATATCGGCAACCGGAAGTGCAAGATCGCTGGGGCAGGGCAGGGCAGGGCAGGGCAGGGCAGGGCAGGGCAGGGCAGGGCAGGGCAGGGCAGGGCAGGGCAGGGCAGGGCAGGGCAGGGTTAGGGGAGTTGTTCCTTGCGGGTCTGGTCGGCCAGGTGCGCGGGCATGGGGTCGTGGCGGACGAAGTGGCGGCGGAAGGTGCCGGTGCCAGCCGTCATGGAGCGCAGCTCGACGGCGTACCGCAGGAGTTCGGTGGCTGGCACTTCGGCGCGGACGAGAGTGCGGCCCTCGGTGTCCGGGTCCGGTTCGGTGCCGAGCACCCGGCCGCGTCGGCCGGACAGGTCGCCCATCACGGTGCCTACAGAGCCGTCCGGAACCCGGATGGTGACCTCGTCGATCGGCTCCAGCAGGGCCGGCTGGCCACGCTCGGCGGCGTCGCGCAGTGCCAGCGCGCCGGCGGTCTGGAAGGCCGCGTCGGAGGAGTCGACGCTGTGCGACTTGCCGTCGACCAGGGTCACCCGCAGGTCCACCACGGGGTGCCCGGCGACCAGCCCGCGCTCCAGTTGGGCGCGGACGCCCTTCTCCACGGATGGGATGTAGTTGTGCGGCACTGCCCCGCCGACCACCCGGTCGACGAACTCGAAGCCACTGCCGCGGGGTAGCGGCTCGACCTCGATGTCGCAGACCGCGTACTGGCCGTGGCCGCCGGACTGTTTGACGTGGCGGCCGTGCCCCTTCGCGGGGACGGTCAGTGTCTCGCGCAGCGACACCTTGACCGGTTCGGTGTCCAGCTCGACGCCGCCGGCGCGCAGCCGGTCGAGCACCACGTCCGCGTGTGCCTCGCCCATGCACCAGAGCACCAGTTGGTGGGTCTCCGGGTTGCGCTCCAGCCGCAGCGTGGGGTCGCCGGCGACCAGGCGGGCGAGGTTGCGGGCCAGGGCGTCCTCGTCGGCGCGGCTCCGGGCGGCGATCGCCACCGGCAGCAGCGGCTCCGGCATCTCCCAGGGGGCGATCAGCAGCGGGTCGTCCCTGGTCGAGATGGTGTCGCCGGTCTCGGCGCTGCCCGACTTGGTGATCGCGCAGATGTCACCGGCCACGCAGAGCGACACCTCCCGCAGGGTGGCGCCCAGCGGGGTGTAGATGTGCCCGACCCGCTCGTCGGCGTCGTGGTCGGGGTGCCCGCGTTCGGCCATGCCGTGCCCGGAGACGTGCACGGTCTGGTCGGGGCGCAGGGTGCCGGAGAAGACCCGGACCAGCGAGACCCGACCGACGTGGCGGTCGATGGTGGTCTTGACGACCTCGGCGACCAGCGGACCGGCCGGGTCGCAGCTCAGCGGCGGACGCGGCGAGCCGTCCACGCCGGTCACCGCGGGCAGTTCGTGCTCCAGCGGCGACGGGAACGCGGCGGTCAGCACCTCCAGCAGCACGTCGAGCCCGACGCCGGTGTGGGCGCAGACCGGCACCACCGGGTAGAAGTGGCCCCGGGCGACGGCCTTCTCCAGGTCGTCGATGAGCACCTCGTCGCCGATCTCCTCGCCGTCGAGGTAGCGGTCCATCAGGGTCTCGTCCTCGCTCTCGGCGATGATCCCCTCGATCAGCTCGTCGCGGGACTCGTCGATGGCCCGCTGGTGCTCCGGGTCGGGGTCGCGGACGTCGGCGGGCAGCCCGGCGCTGTAGTCGAAGACCCGACGGGTGATCAGGCCGAGCAGACCTTCGGTGGACACCCCGTCGTCGCCGAGCATCGGCAGGTAGAGCGGCATCACGTTGTCACCGAAGAGGCGCTGGCAGAGCGCCACCGTCTCGTCGACGTCGGCGCGGGGTTGGTCCAGTCGGGCCACCGCGACAGCGCGGGGCATGTCGACGGCGGCGCACTCCTCCCACAGGGCGACGGTGGCCGCGTCCATGCCGCCCGCGGCGGAGACCACGAAGAGCGCGGCGTCGGCGGCCCGCAGCCCGGCGCGCAGTTCACCGACGAAGTCGGCGTACCCGGGGGTGTCCAGCAGGTTGACCTTGATGCCGTTGTGCAGCAGCGGCGCGCAGGACAGGCTGACCGAGCGCTGCTGGCGTACGGCGGCGGGGTCGTGGTCGCCGACGGTGGTGCCGTCGACCACGGTGCCGGCGCGGCCGATCGTGCCGGTCGCCGCGAGCAGGGCCTCGACCAGTGTGGTCTTGCCCGCCCCGGAGTGCCCGACGAGCACCACGTTGCGAACGCGCTCGGGCTCGGTCACCACCGGCGTGCCGCCGGTGGGACCCTTCTCGTGACTCTTCTGCGCCATGGGGCGCACCTCCCTCAGCCGGTGGTGGTGGCGACCGCCGCGCGAGGTGGAAGCGGCCCGGGGCGAGTGCGCGCCGATATCCTCCGGTGGTCTGCTGCATAGCGGGAACGGGACGGGCGGACGGGTGAGCTGGCTCACCTCCCGGCTCGATCTCACACCCGTTGCCGGGTAGGCACAAGCCTCCCCCGGGCGGGTCGGCGGTACCGTCCGTATCGGCGGAGCTGGGCGGACCGTTATCGTGGGGACCGCCATGGCGAAGATCTTCCAAGTGTCGGCCCGCGCGGGGATGACCCGCGTCGTCGAGCCGATTGCCCGCGCCCTGCTGCGCGCGGGCGTCACCCCCAATGCCGTCACCGTCGCGGGCACCGTTGGTGTGCTCGTCGGCGCGCTCGGCTTCGGTGCTCGCGGCCATCTGGTCGCGGGCGCGTTGATCGTCACCCTGTTCGCGCTCACCGACCTGCTCGACGGGACGATGGCCCGGATGAGCGGCGGCTCCACCAGGTTCGGCGCGTTCCTCGACTCAAGCATGGACCGGGTCGCCGACAGCGCCGTCTTCGGCGCGGTCGCGTACTGGCTGGCCACCGAGGGCGACCACTCCGGTGTGGCCGCCGCGTTGGTCTGCCTGGCCGCCGGCAGCCTCGTCTCGTACGTCAAGGCCCGCGCCGAGGGCCTCGGCATGACCTGCAACGTGGGCATCGCCGAACGCACCGAGCGACTGCTCATCGTCGGGGTCGGCGGGATTCTCACCGGTGTCGGTGTCGATCCGGCCCTGGAGATCGCGCTCTGGCTGCTCGCCGCGGTGTCGATCTTCACGGTGGGGCAGCGGATGACGCACGTCTACCGCCAGGCCCAGCAGCTTCAGCCGGACGGCCAGGCATGAGTGGCGTGCCGGCGGCCCGGCGTCGGAAGAACTGCGGCCGAGTCGCGTGAACCTCACCGAGCTGGGCTACATCGCCGGGTGGCGGGTGGTCCGCGCGCTACCCCGGCCGTTGGTGGCGGCGGCGTTCCGGGCGGGCGCGGACCGCGCCCACCGCGCCGGCGGCGGGGGTACGGCCCGACTGCGCGCGAACCTGCGCCGGGTGGTCGGCCCGGAGCTGCCCGACGCCGAGTTGGACGATCTCGTCAAGCGGGGTCTGCGTTCGTACGCCCGGTACTGGATGGAGGCGTTCCGGCTGCCCGGCCTGAGCCGGTCGCAGATCCTGTCCGGGTTCCGGCTCGACGGCGCCGAGCTGCTCGCCGCCGACGTGGCGGCCGGGCGGGGCGCGGTGGTGGCCCTGCCGCACGCCGGCAACTGGGATGCCGCGGGCGCCTGGGTGGCGGCCACCGGTTGGCCGATCACCACTGTGATGGAGCGGCTCAAGCCGGAGGGCGTGTACAAGCGTTTCCTGGCCTTCCGAGAGGTCCTCGGGATGGAGATCCTGCCGACCCACGGGGGGCCGCGCCCGGCGTTCGACGTGTTGCTGGACCGGCTGCGGGCCGGTGCGGTGGTGCCGTTGCTGGCCGACCGGGACCTCTCCGCCCGTGGGGTGGAGGTGGACTTCTTCGGTGGGAAGACCCGGATGCCCGCCGGGCCGGCGTTGCTCGCGCTGCACACCGGCGCGCCGCTCTACGTGGCCTCGCTGTGGTACGAACCGGATGCCGCCTGCGCGTCGCTGGTTGGTCCGTTGCCGGTGCCGGGCCCTGAGGTGGGGCCGCTGGACCAGCGGGTCCGGTCGCTGACCCAGCTGATCGCCGACGGTCTGGCGGCGGGTATCGCCCGCCATCCGGAAGACTGGCACATGTTGCAGCGGATGTGGCTGGACCAGGCGAGGTCGGGGGAGGGCGCGGCGCTGCCCTCGTCGGCCTCCGGCCCGGCCTGAGGAGGTGGGCTGACGGATGCGGATCGGCATCGTGTGCCCGTACTCCTTCGATGTGCCCGGTGGGGTGCAGAACCACGTCATGGACCTGGCGGAGGCGCTGATCGCGCTGGGCCACGAGGTCAGCGTGCTCGCACCGGCCGACGAGGATTCGCCGCTGCCGGAGTACGTGGTGTCGGCCGGGCGGGCCGTTCCGCTGCCGTACAACGGTTCGGTGGCTCGGATCGCGTTCGGCCCGGTGTCGACCGCCCGGGTTCGGCGGTGGATCACCAACGGTGACTTCGACGTGCTGCACGTGCACGAGCCGCTCACGCTGAGTTTGTCGCTGCTGGCTGTGCTCTCCGCCCGTGGCCCGGTGGTGGCCACGTTCCACACCGCGATGACCCGTTCGCGGGTCCTCGCCGCCGCGCAGGGTGTGCTCCAGATCGTGTTGGAGCGGATCACGGCCCGCATCGCGGTGAGCGCGCTGGCCCGCAAGGTGCAGGTCGAGCACATGGACGGCGGGGCGGTGGAGATCCCCAACGGGGTGGCGGTGGCCAAGTTCGCCGACGCCGAGCCGTTGCCGGGTTGGCCGGGGGAGTGCGCGGTCGGCACCGGCGGCACGCTCGGCTTCCTGGGCCGGTTCACCGAGGCGCGCAAGGGCTTCCCGGTGCTACGCGACGCGTTCGTGGCGCTGGCCGCCACCCGGCCCGGTCTGCGGTTGCTGGTCGCCGGCCCGGGTGACCCCGACGACCTGTACGACCAGTTCCCGGCCGAACTGCACGAGCAGATCACGTTCCTCGGCCTGGTCAGCGAAGCGGACAAGGCGCGCATGTTGCGCAGTGTGCACCTCTACGTCGCACCGAACACCGGCGGCGAGTCGTTCGGCATGATCCTCACCGAGGCGCTGGCGGCGGGCACGACGGTCATCGCCAGCGATCTGGACGCGTTCCGGCGGGTGCTCGACGGTGGGCGGGCCGGTCGGCTCTTCCCCACCGGAGACTCGGTGGGGCTGCGTGACGTGCTGACCGAGCTGCTGGACGACCCGGCCGCGCGGGCCACGCTGACTGCCTGTGGCGATCTGGTGGTCGCGAATTTCGACTGGCCGGTGGTTGCTCGCCGCGTTCTGGAGGTATACGCAGCGGCGATCGAGGCAACCGACGGGCGGGTCATCGACCAGGAGTGGGTGGGGCTGAGCTGAGCCGGTGTGACGGGTGGTGCGGTGGTGACCGGCGGGACCGGTCCGGCCGCGCCCAATCGGACGAAACGGAGCAGCACTACGATGCCGCACATGTGGTGGGTGGTGGCCGCGAGCGTGGTCGTGGGGCTGGTCGCGGCGTACCTCATCTGGACCGCTGGCCGGGTGGAGCGGCTTCAGGGTCGCGCGGAGCTGGCGGCCCGGGCCCTCGACGCCCACCTGCTGCGCCGCGCGGCGGCAGCCGCGGTCCTGGCTGAGCGGCGTTTCGGCGTCGAGCTGTACGCGGCGGCCCGGATCGCCCTGGACGCCGGTCCGGACGAGCGGGAGGCGGCGGAGAACGACCTCACCCGGCAGTTGCGCGGCGTCCAGTTGGACCCGGGCGACCCGGACTGCGTGGCGGTCATCGCCGCGAGTCGTCGGCTCGCGCTGTCCCGGCAGGTGCACACCGATCTGGTCCGGGACGCCCGTTCGGCGCGCAGCCGGCCGCTGGTGCGCCTGTTGCGGATGGGGCGGGGCCGGGAGTGGCCGCGTTACTTCGACATCGACGATCCGACCCTCGTCGTGCCGGCGGACGTCCCCGCCGCCTGATCGTCGACGGTCGCCGCCCGCTCCCGGACGGGTACGGCGGGCCGGTGACCACTGCCACAGCGCAGGCCACCGGGGGTCTGATTGGCTGTCGGCGTGGCGTTGCACCGCGCGTAGCATTTCCGCCGCCACCCCCAGAGCATGTCCAAGGAGCGATGACCCGTGCCCGAAAACACCGCCTCGAACACCGGTAACGCCCCCGTCGTCGGCACCGCCCGCGTGAAGCGTGGCATGGCCGAGATGCTCAAGGGTGGCGTGATCATGGATGTCGTCAACGCCGAGCAGGCCAAGATCGCCGAGGACGCCGGAGCCGTCGCGGTGATGGCCCTGGAGCGGGTGCCCGCCGACATCCGCGCGCAGGGTGGGGTGTCCCGGATGAGCGACCCCGACATGATCGACGGGATCATCGAGGCGGTCTCCATCCCGGTGATGGCCAAGGCCCGTATCGGCCACTTCGTGGAGGCGCAGATCCTCCAGTCGCTCGGTGTGGACTACGTCGACGAGTCCGAGGTGCTGACCCCGGCCGACTACGCCAACCACATCGACAAGTGGGCGTTCACGGTGCCCTTCGTCTGCGGCGCCACCAACCTGGGCGAGGCGTTGCGCCGGATCACCGAGGGCGCGGCGATGATCCGCTCCAAGGGTGAGGCGGGCACCGGTGACGTCTCCAACGCCACCACCCACATGCGGAAGATCCGCCAGGAGATCCGGCGGCTGGCCTCGCTGCCGACCGACGAGCTGTACGTCGCGGCCAAGGAGTTGCAGGCCCCGTACGAGTTGGTCAAGGAGGTCGCCGAGAGCGGCAAGCTGCCGGTGGTGCTGTTCACCGCCGGCGGGATCGCCACCCCGGCCGACGCGGCGATGATGATGCAGCTCGGCGCGGAGGGCGTCTTCGTCGGTTCCGGCATCTTCAAGGCGGGCAACCCGGCTCAGCGGGCCGCCGCGATCGTCAAGGCGACCACCTTCCATGACGACCCGGATGTGCTGGCGAAGGTCTCCCGCGGTCTGGGCGAGGCGATGGTCGGCATCAACGTCGACGAGATCCCGCAGCCGCACCGTCTGGCCGAGCGGGGTTGGTAGGCATGGGCGCGCCCACCATCGGTGTGCTCGCGCTCCAGGGTGATGTCCGCGAGCACGTGGCGGCGCTGGCCGCGGCGGGCGCGGACGCCCGCCCGGTCCGCCGTCCGGCGGAGTTGGACGCGGTCGACGGCCTGGTCATCCCGGGCGGCGAGTCCACCACCATGAGCAAGCTCGCCGACATCTTCGAGATGCGCGAGCCGATCGACAAGCGGATCGCCGACGGCATGCCGGTCTACGGCTCCTGCGCCGGGATGATCATGTTGGCGACCGAGGTGCTCGACGGTCGACCCGATCAGCGGGGTTTCGCCGGCATCGACATGACCGTCCGGCGCAACGCGTTCGGCCGGCAGGTCGACTCGTTCGAGGCGCCGGTGACCGTCGCCGGGGTGCCGGGCGAGCCGTTTCACGCGGTGTTCATCCGCGCGCCGTGGGTCGAGCGTGTCGGTGCCGGCGTCGAGGTCATCGGGGTGGTGTCCGAGGGGCCGGCCGTCGACCGGATCGTCGCGGTGCGACAGGGCAACCTGGTGGCCACCTCGTTCCACCCGGAGCTCACCGGTGACCTACGCGTGCACGCGTACTTCGTGGACCTGGTCCGCGCTGCCGGGTGACGGGGTGTCCGTCGCTCAACCGACGACCGCGCGCAAGCGTCCCGGGCGGCGGCCCGCCAACTCGTCGAGCGCGGTCGCTGTGGCGGCGTCGGCGGGCAACTGCACCACCAGGCGCTGCGGGTCGGCCTCGGCCAGCTCCAGCGTCTCGACGTTGAGGCGGAGCAGCCCCGCCTCCGGATGGCGCACCGTCAGCAGGCCGGCCCGTGCGGCGGTCACCGCACGGGTGGCGGCCGACCAGGCGGAGCTGGTGAGCTGAGATGGAGACCATCCTGATGATGTGATTCCGCTTTCCCGGCGTCTGCCCGATTTGGGCAGGCGCGGGGAGGCCGCCACGCGCGGTGCGTGACAGCGACCCGAGGGACGTCGGTAGGATTGCGGAGATTCGGCAGGGCCATCTGCCCGCCACGGCTTCCACCAGAGCTGACCGGCACCTCCGCGTGCGCCGGTGGGAGCGGGGCGTGAGCGGTGCGGTCGATGCAGACGGCGGGTAGCAACGGAGGTAGAAGATGTCCGGCCACTCAAAGTGGGCGACGACCAAGCACAAGAAGGCCGTCATCGACGCCAAGCGCGGCAAGATGTTCGCCAAGCTGATCAAGAACGTCGAGGTGGCCGCGCGGACCGGCGGCGGTGACCCCTCCGGCAACCCGACGCTCTTCGACGCCATTCAGAAGGCGAAGAAGAGCTCGGTGCCGAACGACAACATCGATCGCGCCGTCAAGCGCGGCTCCGGCCTGGAGGCCGGCGGCGCCGACTGGCAGACGATCATGTACGAGGGGTACGGCCCGAGCGGCGTCGCCATGCTCATCGAGTGCCTCACCGACAACCGCAACCGCGCGGCGACCGAGGTACGGACCGCGCTGACCCGCAACGGCGGCTCGCTCGCCGACGCCGGCTCGGTGTCGTACATGTTCTCCCGCAAGGGCGTGGTGATCGTCCCCAAGGAGGGCACCAGCGAGGACGACGTGATGCTCGCCGTCCTGGACGCCGGCGCCGAAGAGGTCAACGACATCGGTGAGGCGTACGAGGTGGTCTCCGAGCCGACCGACCTGATCCCGGTGCGCACGGCGTTGCAGGACGCCGGCATCGAGTACGAGTCGGCCGAGTCCTCCCTGATCCCCAGCGTCAACGTGCCGCTGGACGAAGAGGGCGCGCGCAAGATCTTCAAGCTGATCGACGTCCTGGAGGACTGCGACGACGTCCAGAACGTCTACGCCAACTTCGACGTCAGCGACGACGTGATGGCAGCGGTAGACGCCTGACCTGACCTCGCCGCGCCGCTGCCCCACCCCGCCGCGATCTTGCACTTTCTGTCCCGACACACCGGGTAACACCTGGCATATCGCCAACAGAAAGTGCAAGATCGCGGCGGGATGTGGGTTGGGCGGCACCCGGGCTTCTGGGCCGGGCCGGCGCGCGACTTCGCCGGCTGGTACTTCAACCTCCAGGACCCGGTGCGGCGTACCCCGATCGGGGTGGACACCCTGGATCACGAGCTGGACCTGTGGTGGGCCGCGGACGCCGACCGGTACGTCTGGAAGGACGTGGAGCTGTTCGCCCAGCGCCTCGTCGAGGGGCGCTACCCGGGCATGGCGGACGCCATCCAGGCCGAGGGTGACCGGATCGCTGCCCTACTCGACGCCGGTGAGCGCCGGTGGGACCGGTCGTGGGCCACCTGGCAACCGGACCCGGCCTGGACGGCGCCCCCGCTGCCCGCCGGCTGGGATCAGGTGCCACCCGCGCGTTGAGCGGCGGCGACGTCAGTTCCCGGGCAGCGCCTTGACCAGGAACACCTGATCCGGGCCGCCGGTGCACGGCTCGACCAGCGCCGCGTTCGCCACGTCGCTGTCGTCGTCGCGCAGGCCGACGCACAACGCGCTCCGGTCGGGCCGGATCCGGTACGCGTCGGGGCTCGCTCCGGTCGGTTCGAAGTGGAACACCTGCTTCGGCCTGTCCGCGTTGCAGTCCTTCGCGTTCCAGGGTTCGAGGAAGTTCCGTCCGGGATCTTCCTCGCGGATGGTGAGGCAGCCCTTCCCGAGCACCGGGTGGACCCAGTGGATGAAGAACATGCCGTCGGCCACCGCTTCCAGCGAGGTGTCCGGTGGGGTGGCCTCCGTGCAGGGCCGCTGGACCGCTATCTCCTTCGTGTACTGGCCGGTGCGGTCGCGGCCCTCGGTGAGGCAGAGGTGCGGGCTGCGGGCGGGGCTGATCTGGCTGGGCCCCGCGCTCGGCGAACGGGCACCGCCAGCCGCCGACGCGGTCGGATCGGTGGTCTGGGCACTCTTTCCCTGTTCGTCGTCGCGTCGCTCGATCCAGAAGCCCACGCCGAGCGTGGCCAGCAGGGCGACGACGAGCAGCGCCACCGGCGCGGGCCGCGCGAACCAGCGTGGGCGGGCCGGGCCGGAATGCTCCGGCGCCACCGTCGTGTCCGGGTCGACCGGCGGCGGGTCCGCCGGCGGGGACGGCGGGGCCAACTGACCTGCCGCGAGGCGGTGCCGGGCCCGTAGCCACGTGTCGACCTGTTCTCCCGCGCCGCACGCCCGCACGAACGCGGCCACCACCTCGGGGCGTGGCAGTGTGGACCGCCGCAGGATGTCCGCCGCGGTGCTGCGCGCCAGGACGTCGCCTGTCGACGCGGCGCGCTGTTCCAGTTGTCGGTAGGTGAGTCCCGACCGGTCCTTGAGCTGGCGCAGCATCTCGACGAATTCGGCCGGGTCGGACGCGTCGTCCGGGCGTAGCTCCCCCGTGGTCATCGCCCGATTCTCCAGACACCGCGGACGCGAGGGCAAATCAGGTCCCGGTGACTGTCCGACATGGTCGGACAGGATCCGGACAAGCTGCGCTGAGCTGCCCGGACAGCCCAGCGCGGTGACCAGGGCATTGTCCTTGCCCACCGGGTTACCTAGCGTCGTTGTCGACGGCCGTGCCGCTGACCGGTGTACGGCCGAGCGGCTCGCGCCGGCACGGGTTCGGGCTGGACCACACCAACGACACGGGGAGATTCGATGGATGACGCTGTCCGGGATCCGGTGCCGCAGGCGGCCACGGCGGGGGAGTACGTGGCGCTGCTCAGGGCGGTACGGCGGCGTTCCGGTCTGACCTACCGGGAGCTGGCCCGGCAAGCCTCGGCGGCCGGGCACTGGCTGCCGCCGAGCACCCTCGCGACGATGCTGGGGCGGACGACGCTGCCCCGGGAACGCACTGTCGTCGCGCTGCTGGCCGCCTGCGGCACCCCTGCCGTCGAGGTCGACAGGTGGCTGGAGACACGGCGGGACCTCGAAGCTCGCCTCGGCGAGCAGGGTCGAGGGGAGAGCGACGCGCAACGGACCCCTGCCGGCCCGCCCACTGCCGTCGCGGCGGACATCCGCCCGAGCGTCGGCGCGGTTCCGCCGCGACCCGAAGCGCCCTGGCCGGCCCGTCGCTGGCTTCGGCTGGCGCTGCTGGCGGTGCTCGGCGTCCTGACGGTCGGTGCGACCGGCGCGTTGCGACCTCCCACCCCTTCCACAGTCGACGGTTCGTCGACCGTCGGCTGCCCGGAGGTGCTGCGCCAGGGCATGTACGGCCCGTGCGTGCTGAGCCTCCAGGAACATCTGGTGGCCGATGGACTCACTGTCCCGGTCGACGGCTGGTTCGGCCCGGACACCACCAGCCGGGTGATGGTGTTCCAGGCGTTCGGCGGCCTGCCGGTCAATGGCACCGCGGACGAGCGGTTGTTCGACGAGTTGACGGGCGATCGCAGGGTGCCCGCCACCTGGTCGGAGGACCGGATCGGCAAACACCTGCGGCGGACGTTCCCGGAGGATCCAGCCGGGGCGGTGCAGGTGGCGCGCTGCCTGTCCGGCCTGGACCCGTACCGGGTGGAGGTCGTCGAGGACGGGTCGCGCCGCTGGGGGTTGTTCCAGTTCAGCGACATGGAGGTGTCCCGGTTCGGCGTCGACCGCCAGACGGCGCTGGACGCGGCGTGGAACATCAGGGCGGCACGGGAGGTCTGGTCCCGTACCGGCGACTTCGGCCACTGGAACTGCGCGGCGTAGCTGTCACGCGTGGCGCTCCCCGTCCGGTCCACGAACCGGACGGGGAGCGTCGGTCATCCCGACTGACGGTTCACTGTCGCAGGCGGTTGGCGAAGACGTACGCGCCCACCGATCGGCCGGTGGCGAGGCCGGCGTCCGCGTCGAAGCGATAGTGCACGCCGAGGTAGATCCGGCTCAGCGCGTTCTCCTCGGCGGCGTGGTCGAAGCCGGTCATGTGCCGCACCACCCCCACGGCGTGCGGGTCGTCGGTTGTGGCGTCGAAGGCGATCGCATCGGTGCCGAAGAACCTCTTCATCACCGCCGACCAGGCCCCCGCGAAGGTGGCGTGCCCGGAGATGTAGGCCGGGAACGCCGGGGTGTACGGCACCCCCTCGCGGGTCTTCGACAGCGGTTGCCAACCGGGGCCCTCCATCGCCTCGATCGCCGTCACCGGCCGCCACAGGTCGATGGGCGTCTGGTACTTGGCGTCCCAGGCGGCGATGGCGGCGTCGGCGAGGGCGAGGGCCACCAGCCCGAAGAGCCGGGCGTTGGCGAGGATGCCGAGCTGACGCTGCTCCGACACGATCCGGGTGTGCGAGAAGAGTTGACCCGGTGGCTTGTAGGTGCCCCCCAGGTCGTTGGCCCAGAAGAACGCGATCTGCGTCTGCTCGGGCGTCCGCAGCGACGACGTCCGACCGCCGTAGTCGCGGATCTCCTGCACCTGGGTGCGGTACTCCTGCTTGCCGAGCAGGTCCGCGTACCCGGTGGCGCCGGCCGGTAGGCCGGGCCGGAACTGCCGGCCCGAGGTGAGCGCGAACGGGGTCACCAGTCCCCAGTTCGGGCTGACCGCCGCCTTGCCGTTTGTCGGCCGCCACGCGCCGGGCACGTTCTCCTGCACCGGATAGGCGGTGGGGTTGTCGAAGCCGTCGTTGGCGCGGGCCTGGAGGTTGGCGGCGGCCGCCGCCGCACCGACGATGTCACCACGGGCGACCTCGGCGGCGTTCACCCCGGACGGCCGGAGCGCGACAGCGGCGGCGAGGGCCGCGGAGTAGGACTGACCCTGACCGCCGTACAGGGCGGTCAGCACGTCGTACGCGGCCCGGTCGATGGCGGCGTGCACTGACGGCGCGACGACGTTGTCCATGGTGCCGGGGTAGCTGACCGGCACTCGTACCCGGTAGGGGTTGCCGACCCCGGTGACCGAGACGGCGGCGTCGTGCATCGCCGCGTGCAGGATGGCGGCCTCGCGCGACGAGGAGGTGGGTGGCAGGTCCAGCGCCTTGTAGGTGGCCAGCAGGACACCGTTCCAGTACAGGATCGGGTCGGTGGCCGGGTTCACGGCCAGCGGGGTGAGCGAGATGTTGTCCAACCGGACCGTCGAGGCGGCCTGGCCGCCGAAGTGGAACAGCAGCACCGCCTTCGGGTCGCCGAACGGGGACACGAAGTCGAAGGTGAAGCGGTTCATCGAGGACGTCAGCGTGACGTTCTGGTCGACGGCGGAGGTGAAGGGCGTGTCCGCCCGGGAGACCGAGACGCGCAGGGAGCGGTTGACGTCGGCCGAGGCGTCAAACTGCAACCGGTACGCCTGCGCGGCCGTCACCCCGAACTCGAAGTGACCGACCAGGTCCTCCCAGGCGGGCTTGCCCACTGTGGCGCTGGTGCGGACGCGCAGTTGCCCGGCGTTGACGGTGGTGCTGGTCGAGGCGAGCCGGGTCCACCAGGGCTGAGTGCTGCCGGTGTCGAAGGTGCCGTTGATGATGAGGTCGCCCGCAGCGGCGGCTGCCGGCGCGGGGCGGACGAGGGCGGTGAGGGTGCTGGCGAGCGCGACAGCGAGCACGACGCTGAGCAGACGGCGGAGTTGCCGTGCGGTGATCGGTGGGGACATCGGGAGCCTTTCCGGTCCGGAAACCGGCGACGACCAGGTCGTTGCCGTGAGGATCGGCTCAACGTAGGAGTGTTCGCGCTGTTCACGGCCACCGAACAGCGCTCGGCACGGTGCCGTACGGCAGCGGGCGCCGGCATCCGATCAGGACACCGACGCCCGGGCGGGGCGGACCGCTTGCTCAGCCGATCGTCTCCCGCTCCCGCCAGGCGGTGCGCAGCGAGGTCCGGCCGTTGGTGCGCAGGAGTGACCCCTCGTACACCCGGGCCCCGGCGAGGAGGAACGCGCCGGCGGCGAGCACCAGGAGGAGCAGTGAGACGATCGGCTCCCAGCCGGCCGCGTCGCCGGTGAAGAGCCGCAGCGGCATGGCCGTGGGCGACGAGAACGGCAGGTAGGACAGCACGCGCATCGCTGTGGCGTTGTCGTTCAGGAAGATCACCGCGAAGAACGGCAGCATGACGGCGAGCTGCACCGGCGTCGAGACGGCGGCGATGTCCTCCTGCCGGTTGGCCAGCGCGCCGGCCGCGGCCCACATGGCGGCGAGCAGCACGAAACCGATCAGGAAGAACGGTACGAACCAGCCGATCGCCGGGGCGAGCAGGCTGAGCAGGCCTCCGCTGTCCCCGATCTGCAGCCCGAGCACCGCCACCAGCGCGATCAGGGCGATCTGCGCGAACGCCAGGATGGCCCCGGCGACCACCTTGCCGGCCAGCAGGGCCCGGACCGGCACGGCGGCGACCAGGATCTCCACGATCCGGGTCTGCTTCTCCTCGATGACGCTCTGCGCGATCTGCACACCGAACGTCTGCGAGGTGATGAAGAAGACGAACGCGAAGACGAACGGCACCAGGAACGCCACCACCGGATCGACAGCGTCCGGGTCGAGCAGGCGGACGGTCGGCTGGGTGCTCAGGGCCTTCACCACGTCGTCGGGGGCTTCGTCCATGGCCAGGACGGCCGGTCCGGTGACCACCGCTGCGTCCACGTCGTCGTCGCGGACGGCCTGCTCGGCGGCCCGGTCATCGGGGACGACCCGGACTTCCAGCCCGGCGGCGCGCAGCGGCGCGGCCAGGCTCTCGGTCACCGCCACCGTGGACGGCCCGCCGGAGAACAGCGGCGGCAGGATGGTGCCGGCCGCGGCGATCACCAGGAAGAACAGCGTGCCGAACAGGAAGGTGCGGTCGCGCAGCTTGACCCGGATCTCGCGTTCGGCGACCAGCCGGGTGGCCTGAGTGACGTTCACTGGGTGACCTCTCGGAAGATCTCGGTGAGCGAGGGGCTGACCGGGCGGAAGGCGCGGACCGGGCCGCGCGCGAGGGCGGCCCGCAGCACGGGTTGTTCGTCGGTGCCGGCCGGCAGGTCGAAGAGCACCCGCGCGCCGTCCAACTCGACCACTGTCACACCGGGGTGGTCGCGTACCCAGCCGGCGTCGTGTTCCACGACCAGCTCGAAGCGGGGCACCGTGTACGAGTCGCGCAGCTGCTGCCGGCTGCCGGCGGCCCGGATCACCCCGTCCCCGATGATCACCAGGTCGTCGCAGAGGCGCTCCACCACGTCGAGCTGGTGACTGGAGAAGAGCACCGGCGCGCCGGCCGAGGCCCGTTCCCGCAGCACGGCCACGACGGTCTCCACGGCCAGCGGGTCGAGGCCGGAGAACGGCTCGTCGAGCACCAGCACCTCGGGGTCGTGGACCAGCGCGGCGGCGATCTGGGCCCGCTGCTGGTTGCCCAGCGACAGCGTCTCCAGCAGGTCGTCGCCGCGCTCGCCGAGCCCGACCCGGTCCAGCAGCGCGTCGGTGGACCGTCGTGCCGCGGCGGCGTCCAGCCCGTGCAGCCGGCCCAGGTAGGTCACCTGCTCGCGGGTGGTCATCTTGGGGTAGAGGCCCCGCTCCTCCGGCATGTAGCCGAAGCGCCGGCGGTCCTGCGGGGTCAGCGTGGTGCCGCCCCAGCTCACCTCGCCCGCGTCGGGGGAGAGCACACCCAGGATGATCCGCATGGTGGTGGTCTTGCCGGCGCCGTTGGCGCCCACGAAACCGGTCATCCGGCCGGCGGACACCTCGAAGGACACGTTCCTGAGCACCTGACGGTCGCCGAAGCTGCGGTCGACGCCGTCGAGGCGAAGCGTTCTGGTCACGCACACACGCTAGATCGATCACGCCGCCGCGCCGTCCGCCCGGCGGGTGAGCGGGCGGGTCCACCTCGCGGCGGACGCCGTCACCCGCCCGGGCGGACCACCCCGTTCTCGTACGCGAACACCACTGCCTGCACCCGGTCGCGCAGGCCGAGTTTGGCCAGTACCCGACTCACGTGCGTCTTCACCGTCGCCTCGCCCAGGTGGATGGCCGCGGCGATCTCCGCGTTGCTCGACCCGGCGGCGAGCAGCATCAGCACCTCCCGTTCGCGCGGGGTCAGCCCGGCCAGCGCGGCCTCGGCGTCCGGGCCCCGGTGGGCGGTGCCCGCCGGGTCGCCGGGCCGGGCGAAGGTGGAGATCACCCGGCGGGTGATCTCCGGAGCGAGCAGGCCGTCGCCCCTGGCCAACACCCGGATCGCCTCGATCAGCTCCTCCGGCGTGCCGTTCTTGAGCAGGAAGCCGCTGGCCCCGGCCCGCAGCGCGGCGAACAGGTAGTCGTCGCGGTCGAAGGTGGTGAGGATCAGCACCGCCGGCGCCCCGGGGCCGTCGGCGACGATCTGCCGGGTGGCCTCCAGGCCGTCCATCCCGGGCATCTCCACATCCATGAGTACCACGTCGGGGCGGGTGGCTCGGGTCATGATGACGGCCCGTTCACCGTCGGCGGCCTCACCGACCACCTCGATGTCGTCCTCCACCTCCAGGATGACCCGGAAGCCGGTACGGACGAGGTGCTGGTCGTCGGCGAGCAGCACCCGCACCGTCGGCCCGGCGTCAGGCGCCTGCTGGGATGCCGCGCTCATGCCGACGGCTCCGCGCCGGCTGCCGCCTGCTGCCTGTCGCTCGGCTCCCGCTGTGGGCCCATCGGCCGGTCCGCCGACGCCGCCAGGGGGAAGCGGGCGCGTACCCGCCAGCCGCCGCCGGCCCGTGGCCCGGCCTCCAGGTCGCCGTCGTGGGCGGTGACCCGTTCGCGCATGCCGATCAGGCCCAATCCGTCGGTGTCGGCCCGCCCGCCGCCCCGCCCGTCGTCGGTCACGTCGACCTCCACCTCCCGGGCCAGGTACCGGACCCGCACGTCGAGCAGGGCCGCCTCGGCGTGCTTCAACGTGTTGGTCACCGCCTCCTGCGTCACCCGGTAAGCCGTCTGGGAGACCGATTCGGGCAACGCGACCGGGTCGCCGTACACCCCGAGGGTGGCCGTCAGCCCGGCGGCCCGAGCCCGCTCGACCAGCTCGTCGATCCGTTCGACGCCGCCGGCCGGCGGCGTCGCGGCGTCGGTGCCGGCGGAGGTCCGCAGCACGCCGAGCATCCGACGCAGCTCGTCGACGGCGGTGCGGGCGCTCTGCTCGATGGCGGTCAGCGCGGTGCGGGCCTTACCCGGGTCGCGGTCGAACACCCGGCGGCAGGCGGATGCCTGCACGCCCATCACCGACACGTGGTGGGCGACCACGTCGTGCAGCTCGCGGGCGATCCGGACCCGTTCGCCGAGCACCGCCCGCTCCCGGGCCTCGGCCTGCGACCGGCGCAGGTCCTCGGCCTGGGCGCGCAGCTCGTGCTCGCGGCGCGCGGCCACCCACGCGGTCTCGCCGAAGAAGTACCCGAAACCGAAGACCAGTACGTTGAGCAGCACGCCGGTGACCATCGCGGCGAGCACCGGTGGCACCGGTCCGACCGCGTCGGCGAAGGCATCCGCCGGGATGTGGTCGATCATCACCGCGTAGTAGACACCGAGCCAGGCGAACATCGTGGCGATCACGCCGATCCGCAGCCGGCGGGACAGGTGGCGGTCCTGCCCCCACGCGCCGACGGTGTAGAGGGCGCAGAACAGGGCCCACGAGGAGAACTGGGTCTCCGGGGCCGAGCGGGCCTGGGCGGCGATGAACGCCACCGCGACGACCAGCAGGGTCGCGGTCGGCCAGCGTCGTCGCCAGATCAGCGGGAGGGTCACCGCGACGGTCCAGAACAGCTGCTCCGGCCCGGACGGCGGTGGGCCCAGAAGGAACGCGCCGGTGCTGCGGGCCAGGGTCAGGCTGACCAACGCCAGCCCGGTCATCCCCAGGCCGATCCAGAGGTCGTTTCGGCGCTGCTCCGCCGTCGGGCCCGGACGACGCCATTCCTCTCGCGGTGCCTCGCTCATCCGGGAACGATGCCATGCCGTCGACCAGGCCCGTCGACCGGGCGGGCTCGTGCCGGTCCGGTCGCGTCGACGGGCGGGGGGGGGGGGCGGGGGGGGGCCCCCGGGCCCCCCCCCGGGGGGGGGGGGGGGGGGGTTGTTTTGGGGGGGGTGGGCGGGGGGGGGGGGTGGGGGCCCCCACCCACCCCCCGCGGGGCC
>NZ_JBITGE010000037.1:0-24280 GCF_044456785.1 Micromonospora sp. NPDC050795
CCCGCTACGACAAGTTGGCCGTCCGGTTCCAGGCCGTCCTGACCATCACCATCATCTGCGAATGGCTCTGACCGGGCTTATGAAACACGCCTTAGGCCGCAGCGGGGATGGTGGCGTCGATGAGGTGCGGGCCCGGCTGGTTCAGTGCTGCGGAGAACTGCTCCGCAAGTTCCTCGGCGGTGCCGGCACGGGTGGCGGGCATCCCGAACGCGTTCGCCAGTCCCACGAAGTCGATCTGAGGGTTGGTCAGGTCGAACAGCGGATTGGCGTCGGGGTTGGCCGCGCCCGGCTGCTTGCTGAAATAGCCCCACTCCTGGCGCAGGATCGCGTACCCGTGGTTGTTGAGGATCACGTTGGTGATGTTCAACCGCTCGCGTACCTGGGTCCAGAGCGCGGTGGCGGTGTACATCACGCAACCGTCGGCCACCAGCGCCACCACCGGTCGGTCGGGTGCGGCGACGGCGGCACCGACGGCCAGGGGCAGACCGTCACCCATGGCGCCACCGGTCTGCATCAGCACGTCGTGGCGGGGAGCGCCGGCGGTGGCGGCGGCGAGGGTCGTGCCGGAGCTCACGGACTCGTCGATGATGATGGCCCGTTCGGGTAGCAGCGCCGCGATGACGTCGGCCCAGTTCTGCAGGGTGAGCGCGCCGGTGGGTAGGGCCGGTCGGTGCGGATCGGTGACCTGGGCCGTTGCGTCCGGTGCCACCAGGTCGGCGAGCCGGACCAGCGCGGCGACGGCGTCCTGACCGACCTCGGCCAGGACGTGCGTCCGGGCCCCGTCGGGCACGAGGAGGCTCGGCTGGTCGGGGTAGGCGAAGAACGAGACCGGTGCCTTGGTGCCCGCGACGATGACGTGCCGCGCCCCGTGCAGTTGGTCGAGCACCTGGTCGGGATAGAAGCCGAGCCGGGGGAACGCGGGTAGGCCCGCCCCTCGTTCGACCCGGTTGGAGTAGAGCTCCTGGAAGACCCGTGCACCGGTCGCCGCGGCGATGCGGCCCGCTGCCAGCAGGCCCGCCTCCCGCAGAGCCGGCCCGCCGATCACCAGTGCGGTGGTCTCGCCGCTTCGAAGAGCCTCCGCGACCTGGGTGATCGTCGCCTGATCGACTGTCGGCGCGGGCCGGGGCCGTACGGGTGCGCCGGCCGCACCTCCCTCGGACCAGGACACGTCCGCCGGCATGATCACGGTGGCGATCTGCCCGGGTGGCTCCAGGACGGCGGCGAGCGCGGCGGCGGCGTCCGGGCCGGCACCGGCTGCGTCCTCGGGGCGGCGGACGGGGCCGCGTAGCCATCCCGCCAGCGCGGCGATGTCGGAGTTCAACGGTGGATCGAAGGCGGTGTGGAACGTCGCGTGGTCCCCGACGATGTTCACCACCGGCGAATTGGCGCGGCGGCTGTTGTGCAGGTTCGTCAGGCCGTACGCGAACCCGGGCCCGAGGTGCAGCAGCGTCGCGGCGGGCTTACCCGCGATCCGGGCGTAACCGTCGGCCGCGCCGCTGACGACGCCCTCGAAGAGAGCGAGCACGCCGTGCAGCTCGGGAACCGCCTCCAGCGCCCCGACCAGGTGCAGCTCGGTGGTGCCCGGGTTTGTGAAGAGCACCTCGACGCCACCGTCGACAAGCGTCCGCAGCAGTGCTTCCGCGCCGTTCACCAGCCACCTCGTCCCCGGTTAGATCAGTAGTATTCAGATACTAAACTCGCATTTCGGACTCTTGCTGGTAGGTTCGGGGAACTAGCCCGCCAGGTGGAGAGGGAGCCCGATGGAGCGCGGATGGGCCGAACGGCGCTACCAGGCCCGGTGCCTGGACATCAGCATCGACCGCTCCTTCGATGACTTCCGGCGGCAGTACGAGCAGGCCGTCCCGGCCTACGACGCGGCGGCGTTCAACGCGTTGGTGGCCCGCAACGCGCCCTGGGACGACGTCCTCGCCCTCATGCGCGACAGCGCGCCGCACGCCTTCCTCATCTACTGGAGCAGCGGCGACCTGCGACCGATGATGAACCTCGCGGGCGATCCCAGGCACTGCGTCGAATACCTGATGGGCAACCACACCACGGCCGAGCGGATGTTCCGGTACGACCCGACGGTCATGCTGTACGCGCCCCTGCGCACGTTGATCAGCGACCGATCCGACGGCGGAGCACGGTTCGTCATCGAGCAACCCAGTCACGCGTTCGGCTCGTTGGGAGTGGACGCGATCCACGAGGTGGGCCTGGAACTCGACCGTGAGGTCGCCGCCCTCCTGGCGTACCTCGAGGTGCCCGTGCCGGCGGGCCTGTCCGACTAGGCCTGTGGCCGGGGCGCCGATGGCGTCGCGGCTCGGATTGGCCCTGACCGGGGTGTACGCCCTGCTTACACGGCGTCCGGAAAACATGATCTAGGCGCGGCCGGCAGAACGTGATCTTATACGCACCGGCGATCCGTAACACCACCCAAACCATCGATTAACCATCGGCGGCTTAGGTAAGGGAGCGCTCCCATGAGCGGGTCGCGATCGACGAACAGCTCCACAAGGGAGCAACCGAAAGGAGCCTCGTGGCTACAGGCACGAGCGGAAACAGACTGCGAAGACTGGCGATACCTACGCTGGTCGTCGCCCTGATCACCGGCACCACCGGTGTCGCGGGAACGGCCCTGGCGGCACCCTCGGGGTCGCCGGGTAACGGCAGTGGCACCGGCTACTTCACCGCCGGGTCCGACACGTCGGTCACCCTGACCGACGGGGCCGACCGCCGGGCCGGCGGCAACCGTGCGGCCACGCCGAAGGCAGCCGTCGACGAGACCGGCCCCGGCATGTACGTCGTCGAGTTGGCCGAGGACCCGTTGACCACGTACACCGGTGGCGTGTCCGGTCTGGCGCGGACCCGCCCGGCGGCGGGCAACCGGCTGGACGTGACGTCCACGCCGTCGCAGGCGTACCGCCGGCACCTCGACACGCAGCGGGGCGCCGTCGCCGCCGCGGCCGGGGTCACTGTCAACGCCGTCTACACCACCGCCTTCAACGGATTTTCGGCGAAGCTGACCACCCAGCAGGTGAGCACGTTGCGGGCGGACAAGCGCGTCCGCGCCGTCACCGCCTCGCGGGCCCTCGGCACCCCCTCTGCGCCGCCCACCGCGAGCACGGCGACCGCCGACAACCCGACTCCCGCCACCTCCGGTGGCGCGGCCCAGTCGGCGCCGACGGACCGCTCCGGCCGGCCGGCCAAGCCCGGCCCCGGCACCGGCGCGGGCATGGTGATCGGCGTCCTGGACACCGGCATCTGGCCGGAGAGCGCGTCGTTCGACAAAAAGATGCCCGCTCCCGCGAACTGGCGCGGCACCTGCCAGACCGGTGTGGCCTTCGTGGCCGCGCACTGCAACGGCAAGATCGTCGGTGCCCGGTACTTCGCCGACTCGTGGCTCGCCGGCGGTGGCTCGGTGCCCGAGGGTGAGTTCCTGTCCCCCCGCGACGCGTCCGGGCACGGCACCCACACCGCCTCCACCGCGGCCGGCCTGCCCATCGCGAACGTCACGATCGACGGTCGCCGGTACGGCCCCGTGTCCGGGGTGGCGCCGGATGCCCAGATCGCCGTCTACAAGGTGCTCTGGGGTGGCATGGGCTACGACGCCGACATCATCGCCGGAATCGACGCGGCCGTCGCCGACGGCGTGCAGGTGCTGAACTTCTCGATCGGCTCGCAGCTCGGCGACTGGGAGGCCAACACCCCCATCGGCATCGCCTTCCTCAACGCCACCCTGTCCGGGGTGTTCGTGGCGGCGTCGGCCGGCAACACCGGCATCGTGAGTGGAGCGATCAGCAACGCGGCGCCCTGGGTGACCACTGTCGGCGCGGCGGTGACGAACCTCGACGAGGCGACCATCAAGCTCGGCGACGGCACCAAGCTGGTCGGCGGCTCACTGGACGCGTTGCCCGGTGGCGACGCACGGCCGATGGTCTTCGGTGACCAGGCCGGATCGCCGGACCGGGGCGCGGTGTACTGCGAGCCGGGCAGCCTCGACCCCGCCAAGATCAAGGGCAAGGTGGTGGCGTGTGCGCTGTCCGACACCTTCGCTTCTGCCGCCGAGGTGAAGGAGAAGGGCGGCGCGGCCATGGTGCTGTTCGACCCGGTCGGCAACTACCGGGTCAACTCCATCTACAACTTCCCGGTGGTCTACCTGCCGACCGAGAAGCAGGCCGGAACGTTGTTCAACTACCTGATGCGCCACCCCACCGACGCGACGGCGTCCGTGCGCACCGGCGGCGACGGCTCCAGCGTCCCGGGCGTACCCAGCGTCGCCGACTTCTCCTCCACCGGCCCGGACAAGGTGACCTACGGCATCTTCAAGCCGGACCTGGTCGCCCCGGGGTCGGACATCATCGCCGCGGTCTCACCGGCGGGCAACTTCGGGCGACAGTACGACGCGTACTCCGGCACCTCGATGGCGTCGCCGTACGTGGCCGGCGCGGCAGCGATCCTGCACGCCACGCATCCGGACTGGTCGCCGGGCAGGATCGCCTCGGCGCTGCGAACCACCGCCACCGACACCGTTGGCACCAGCAACCCCCTGGACCAGGGCAGCGGTTTCATCAACCTGGCCGGGGCCACCGACCCGGGACTGGTCATCGAACCGACGGCGGCAGAGCTGACCACGTTCAGCGAGACGGCCGCGCCCGACGGCAAGGAACTCAACCTGCCGGCCATCTCACTGCGAGAGTACGACGGCACCCGCCCGGTGACCCTCACCCGCACCCTGACCAACGTGGGCGAGGCCCGGGAAACCTACCGTTCGTCGGTGTCGGGCCTGCCCGGCATGAAGGTCAGCGTCACGCCGGCATCGGTGACGCTGGCGCCCGGCAAGTCCGCGACGGTGGCCATCACCGTGCGTCGGGGCAGCGCCCCCTGGGACCGGTACGTGACCGGGTCGATCACCTGGCACGGCAGGACCCACACCGCCCGCATCCCGGTCGCTGCCCGCCCGTGGGGGATCACCGCCCGGCCGTACGGCGACGACGGGGAGGAGTTCGGCCGGATGGCCAACGGCGCCTTCGGCCTGGTCCAGCCGGGCTTCACCGGGCCGCTCGCCGGTCGCAGCACCGGTTACACGCCGATGCAGCGGGAGTCGTACTCGATTCCGGCCGGCGTCTACGGCGGGGTGTTCGACCCGAAGGCATCCGGCGTGAAGAAGGTTGACTTCACCGTGCCAGCAAACACTGCCGGCATCGTGGTCGAAGCCAACACTGACGACCCGAACACGAACCTCGATCTCTACCTCTACAAGGGCGACACCCTGATCTACAGCAGTGACAGGTACTGGACCAGCGCCGAGCAGGCGTACAAATTCCTGCCCGAGGCGGGGCGCTACACCGCCTACGTCTTCGCGCAGGTGCCTGGTGGTCCGGTGGTCGATTTCGACCTGGGCTACGCCATCATCGGCCGTAACGCCAAGTATGCGGGTGCCACGCTGGCGCTGCCCTCCACAGCGGAGCGCGGTCAGGGCTTCAACTTCACGCTGAAGCCGAAGAAGCCGCTGGCCGAGGGTGACTTCTGGGCGTACACCGAGTACCGCACCAATGGCACGGTGATCCCCGGCAACCTCGTCTACACCCAACAGAGTTCCTGGCAGTAACCGTTCAACCGAGCGTGGGGCGGTGCCGACGGGCACCGCCCCACGGTCGCTTCCGAAACGGCCGGACCGGTGCTCGGCGCCGTCCCAGACGGTGATTCGCAGATGATCCCCACGTCCAGAAACCGGCGGATGACCAGCCTGCCCAGGCGCCCGAAGGGTCGGACGGTGACGGCCGTGGTCCCGTCGTCACCTCAGCGGGTACGCGGTCAGGCGGTCGGCGAGTTGCTTCGGGTGGCTGAGCGGAACGCAGTGGCCACCGTCAATCTCATCCGGAATGACGCCGAGTCGGTCGGCGGCAACCCGGCGCTGGAAGTCCGCCGGGAAGAACCGGTCCTCGCGGGCGAGGAGCACCGTCGTCGGCACGTCTGGCCAGGCGCCCAGGGGCCACGGCTCGTCGCCCTCCGCGCTGACCTGGTCCCGGCTGTGTGATGCTGCCTCCGCGATGATCCCGGCCGGTACACCGTTGAAGAACTGCTGCTCCTCAGTGAGCCCTTCGGCGCTGCGGTAACCGGTGTTGGCCCACCAGTCACCGGGCCTCTCGCCAGGTCTGGGGACCATCGGTGTGAGCAGGACGAGCAGCCGTACCGGCAGCTTGTCGGCAATGAGCGGCGCGGTGAACGCACCGTACGAGTGCCCGACGACCACGAGGTCGCTCCGGTCGCCGATCGCGTCGACGACCGTCCGGCGGAACTCGGCGAACCCCGCGGATCTGTCCTCGATCGGTAGTTCCGGTACCACCACGTCGTGGCCCCGGCTGGTCAGCTCGGGGACCAGGAGATGCCAGTCCCAGGCGCTGCCCCCACCGCCGTGGATCAGAACGAAAGTCGCCATGCCTCGTAGCCTCACACACAGGTACGACACGCGCCTCCGTCAGTGACGATGCAACGGATACGGGCGAGGAAGGCGCTTCGGGACAGTCAGATCGAGGCTGAGGTCAGTAGGGTGCCGTCGTCAGGCACCAGCCACCCCGGAGGTATGTCTCGACGTGGCTCAGGTGACATCTACCGATCGCGAAGGAAGCCCGGCATGAGCAGCCCACGTGAAACTTTCCTCCGACTGGTGAACGGTGTCTGCGACGGTCCGTACGACGACCTGGCCGACCTGTACGCCGAACAGACCCATGTCACGCATCCGTTCCACCCGCTCAACCCGCCGCCGCTGCGGAGCCGCAACGAACTGCACGAGCACTTCACCTCGCCGCCTCCGGTCGCCCGAACGCTGGTCCGTGAGCCAGTCGACGTGACAGTGCATGAGACGGTGGACCCGGAGGTGATTGTCGCCGAGTTCGCCTATCAGGGCCGGGTAGTCGAGACAGGTGAGGCGTTCACGGTGCCCTGCGTCTTCGTGATGCGTATCCGCGACGGGCTCATCATCGAGTCCAGGGATTACATCGACCCCATCGCCAGCGCGCGGGCCTGGGGTCAACTCGACAGCCTCCTGACCGCACTGCGTCCGCAAGACAGCACCACCATCGAGGGCGCAGCCCGACCGTGAGCAGGTGCGCCTACCGCTGCCCGGCGTCGACGCCTGTGCCTCCAGGATCGTCGAGGCCGGACATCGTCCCCGAAGAAGGCGCTGGCCGAGGGTGACTTCTGGGCGTACGCCGAGTGCCGCACCAACGGCACCGTGGTCCCCGGCAACCTCGTCTACACCCAACAGCGTTCCTGGCGGTAACCGTTCAACCGAGCGTGGGGCGGTGCCGATGTGCGCCGCCCCACCGTCGCGCCGCCATCGACGGCACCTCGGCGGCTACCGGTCGTACCTGCCGCCGTCCATCCGGAGGGTGGCCCCGGTCAGGTAGCCGGAGACCGGGCTGGCCAGGTAGGCGACGAGGTCGGCGTAGTCGCGAGGATCTCCAATGCGGCCGACGTCGGTGCCAGCGCGAATCGGGGCAGCATTGCGCTCGATCTCCTCCCACGTCTCACCCCATCCGTTCTCGCGGCCGAGTTCCATGAGGTACTTGCGGGTAGTGGGGACGAGGATGGTGCCGGCCGCGATGGCGTTGGAGGTCACGCCCGTGTGTTTGAGGTCACGGGACAACGAGCGGGCGAGGTTGAGCCGGGCGGCGTTGCTGGCCGCGTAATGCGGCTGCCCCGCCGACGGCGCTTCACCTGTCACGCTGCCGATCTGGATGACACGGCCCCACCCCTTGGCCCGCATCGCGGGAACCAGATGTCGGATCAGGCGGACCGAGCTGAGCACGTTGAGGTTGTACATGTCGGCCCACGCGTCCGCGTTCAGGTCGGACCACCCTGATTCGGGATCGTAGGCGCCGGCGTTGTTGACAAGGATGTCCACCTCACCGGCCTGGGTAGCCACGGCCTCGGCGCCGACATCAGTGGTGAGGTCTCCGATCACGGCCTGACCGCCCACCTTCTGGGCGGTCTGCTCCGTACGGGTCCGGTCCCGACCGTGAACGACCACGGCAACGCCTTCGGCGGCCAGGACAGTCGCGATTTCCGCGCCGAGACCGCTGCTCGCACCCGTTACCAGAGCCCGCTTACCAGCAAGCTGCAAATCCATTGTCTTCCCCCGTCGCTTCCGAAACGGTCGGGCCAGTGCTCGCCGCCGTATCGGACTGTGACTCGCAGATAATGGACCCGCAAGTCCAGAATCGGTACCGCCGATCCATCCAGCCGGAGGGACTCGACGGTCGGCACCCCTCGGCCGAGCCTCGTCGAACGGTGGGACGGCTCGCGGCGATATTGATCGAGTTGAGGCGGGCCCGTCCGCGCGAGGATTCGGGCTGCTGGGTCAGCAAGGTTGGACCCGACAGCTTTTACCGCCACAACCGTGATCTTGGACAGTTCCTTAGCTCGGCGGGCACCGTGGAGCAGTTCGTCTGGGCGCAACACCGTCTAGTGATCAACCGAGCGGCGGCGAGCGGGGTGCACCCCCGCCCGCCGCCATCGCCCGACGGTCAGCTGACCGTGATGGTCAGGTTGAGCGAGCGGGTCTCCCCGCTGGTGTAGGTGACCGTCACCCGGGCGGTGAAGGTCCCCTTGCGGGGGTAGCTGTGCGCCGTCGACCGTAGTGTCGCTCCGTGCGTGATGGCGCTGTTGTCGCCGAAGTCCCACGCGTAGTCGGTGATGCTCTGCCCGGACGGCGCCGTCGCCGTGGCGGTGAGCGTGGTGGTCAGCGGCGCTGCGCCGCCGGTCGGGCTGGCGCCCAGCGACAGCGTCCCGCCCGGTTCCTGTTTGACCCCGGCACCGTTGAACCGCAGCCAGTCCAGGGCCATCAGGTCCGGGGTGCCACCGACCTGGGCGGCGTTGACGAACTTCGCGTACAGGGTGGTCGTGCCGGTGGGTTTGTTGGTCAGCGTGACGGTGGGGGAGACCAGGTTGTCCCACCCGCCGGTGGAGCCGATGGTGGCCGTGCCGATCAGCGTGCCGGTGGGCGAGCCGGTGCGCAGTTCGATGGTGCCGCCGAGCCCGCCGTTGGTCACCCCGAGCGTCACCGAGCCCACGTTGCGCAGGTCCGCCGGCCCGAACGCCACCCAGTCGTTGTGGTCGACCTCGCCGAGCCGCTTGCCGGCGCGGGCGGTGGCCCGGTCGTTGACCGTGACGCCGGACTGGGCGCTGAAGTGCTCGGCCTCCTTGCTCTTGGGCTGCAACTGCACGCGGGTCGAGCCGGTCAGGGCCGGTACGCCGCCGGCCGCGCCGCTGTCGGTGTACTGCGCGGTGATCAGGGTGTAGAGGTTCTGCCCCGGCCCGTGGCCGTCACCGGCGTCCGCCTCGGTGGCGAGCAGCCCGGAGCAGCCGGTGTAGACGTCCAGCGGGTGGGCGTGCGAGTCGTGGCCGAGCTGCGTCTGCACCGTCACCTTGGCGCAGTCGATGGTGGTCTCCTCCGGGTCGGTGACCGTCACCGTGTACGGGATCTTGTCACCAAAGTCGAAGAACCCGCCGTCGGGCACGGTGATGGTCACCGTCGGCCGGGTGTTGCCGACCACCACGTCGGTGACCGCGGTGGCGGTCAACCCGTTGCCGCTGTTGCGCACGGTCAGCCGGGCGGTGTGCTTCCCGGCCGTCGAGTAGGTGTGGCTCGGGTTGGCGGCGGTGGAGTCGGTGCTGCCGTCGTTGGTGAAGTCCCAGGCGTAGCTGAGCGCCGTGCCGTCACCCGCCGTCGTGCCGGCCGACGAGAAGCTGACCGTGAGCGGCGCGCGTCCGCTGTCCGGGGTGGCGGCGAGCTTCGCGGTCGGTGGCCGCCCGTTGGCGACGTAGTCGATCCGGTAGATGCCCGCGCCGGCGTTGCTGCCACCGCGACCGCTGCCGGTGCCCTCGCCGAAGTCGATGACGTAGAGCGAACCGTCCGGGCCGAACTCCGCCTCGAAGGGCTGGATCCAGCTCATGTTGCCGAAGATCCCGTTGATCGACTGGAGGTCACCAACGGCGGTCGGGCCGAAGCGCGCGTTGCTGAAGGTCTGCGCCGTCTTGTGGACCGACAGCGTCTTGAACCACCTGCGGGTCAGCTCATAGGTGATCCACTTGCCCTCGAAGTACTCGGGGAACTTCGTGGTGCGGGTGTTGGTCGGGTCGTAGTCGTAGACCGGGCCGCTCATCGGCCCGCCACCACCGGTGCCCAGCTCAGGGAACTGCGTCGAGGCGGAGTACGCGTACCAGACCAGCGCGGACTTCGCCGCCGGCAGGGTGGTCAGGCCGGTGTTGTTGGGTGAGTTGTTCACGGGTGCGGCGCAGTTGAACTTGGCCCCCGAGGTGTTGGTGGCGAAGTTGTAGTCGTTGAACGGGATGTTGTTGCCGACGCAGTACGGCCATCCGAAGTTGCCGGCGCTGGTTATCCGGTTGAACTCGACGGTCCCCTCCGGACCGCGGTTCGGGTCGGCGGCGCGGGCGTCCGGACCGTAGTCGGCGACCAGCACCGCGTTGGTCTGCGGCTCGACGGTGATCCGGAACGGGTTGCGCATGCCCATCGCGTAGATCTCCGGCCGGGTCCTCGCGGTGCCGGCCGGGAAGAGGTTGCCGCTGGGCACCGTGTACGTACCGTCGGATTGTGGGGTGATCCGCAGGATCTTGCCGCGTAGGTCGTTGGTGTTGCCGGCCGTGCCCTGGGCGTCCCAGGCGGCGCGGCCGGAGCGTTCGTCGACCGGGGTGTAGCCGCTGGAGGCGAAGGGGTCGGTGTTGTCACCGATCGCCGCGTAGAGCCGTCCCGCCGTGTCCATGGCCAGCGACCCGCCCATGTGCGAGTTGGCCCGGCCCTCACCGCGGTAGGTGGGGACGGTCAGCAGACGTTTCTCCGAGGAGAGAGCGACGCTGTTGTTGGCGACAGTGAACCGGGACAGGTTGAGCTGTTTGAGGGTCTTGTCCGACCAGAGCAGGTAGATCCAGCCGTTGCTGGCGAAGTTGCGGTCCAGGGTCATCCCGAGCAGCCCGTCGGACTGGTCGGTCATCGCCGAGGTGTACGCGAAGTCCAGCAGCGTGGTGACCTGCAGGGTGTCGGAGTTGACCACCTTCAGCGCGCCGGTGCGTTGGATGTAGTAGACCTTCCGGTCCGGGCCGACGGCCAGCTCGAACGGGTCGGCCAGGTTCTCGGTGACCAGCCCCACCCGTTCGAAGTTGCTGGTCTTGGTGGCCGAGCAGTCACCGGCGACCGCGCCGGCCGCCCACTCGATGCCGTAGCGCAGGTGCTCCAGGAAGGTCGCGTTGCTGAACTGCGAGCTGGCGTGCCCACCGGCGGTGAACCAGGACCGGCCGCCGTCGTAGGGCTGACACCAGGAGTACGCGTGGTCGACGCCCTCGTCCAGGCCGTTGATCCCGTCGCGCACCTTGATCTGGGCGAGGGTGTGGACGTTGCCGGTCGGGTTGGTCCGCCAGTTGTACCACTCCTCGCTCTGCTCCCAGAGCTCCGGCAGGTTGCGCGTGGAGGGGTGCGCCCGGTCGAGCACCTTGACCCGCCCGGGGAAGGTGCCGCCGGTGGACGAGAAGTCGGGGTGGTAGTCGAAGATCGTGCCGACCAGGCCCTCGTACCACTGCCAGTCGCGTTCGCTGGCGGAGGCGGCGTGCAGGCCGGCCCAACCACCGCCGTTGCGGATGAACGTCTGCAACGCGGCCCGCTGGCTGGCGTTGAGCAGGTCGCCCGAGGTCGGGAGGCTGTTGGTGTTGTTGAACACGAGAGCGTCGAAGGTGGCGAGGTTGGCGTCGGTGAAGGCCGCCGCGTCGGCGGTGGCGACGACCTCGAAGTTGTGGGCGGCGCCGAGTTGCTGGATCGCGGCGATGCCAGCCGGGATCGAGTCGTGGTAGAAGTTTGTGATCTTGGAGAAGACCAGCACCCGGAAGCGCGGGGCGGCCTCGGCGGGCAGGGCGGTGGTGGTGCTCACCACTGTGGCGATGGCGAGCAGGATCAGGCAGAACGCACGGAGGTGTCGGGGCATGGGGGCGCTCCCTGTCGGACGGTGAGGGGTCGGAAAGCGCTTTCTCGCTGCCCGCATCACGGTACTGACAGCCAGTGACGACCGTCAATAGCGCTCTGGTAAGCGGTTTCCCGCGCCGGCGGCGTCCGCGCCAGCGGGACCCGCAGGCCCATCGGTACGGCTTAGGATGTCCTCTGGACACGTCCGGTGACTCGATGGATGCGGTGTGTCCCGTCGACCTGGGGAGGTCTCGTGACGGTGTCGTCCACGTCGGAATTGCCCGAAGGGCGGGGTGCTGACCGGATCGACACCACGACCGTGCATCCGGCTCGCCGCTACAACTACTGGCTCGGTGGCAAGGACAACTTCGCCGTCGACCGGGAGTCCGGCGACCAGATCGCGGCCGTCTACCCAGGGGTCCGCACGCTCGCCCGGGAGAACCGGGCCTTCCTCGGCCGGGCGGTCCGGTTCCTCGCCGAGGAGGTCGGCGTCCGGCAGTTCCTCGACGTCGGCACCGGCATCCCGAGCGCTGACAACACCCACGAGGTGGCGCAGTCCGTCGCCCCCGACTCCCGGGTGGTCTACGTCGACAACGACCCGATGGTGCTGGTCCACGCCCGAGCGCTGCTGACCAGCGGCCCGGCCGGCGCCACCGCCTACCTGGACGCGGACCTGCGCCACCCGGAGAAGATCCTCGCCGACCCCCAGCTGCACACCACACTGGACCTGTCCCAGCCGGTGGGCCTGGTGCTGATCGCCGTGACGCACTTCCTGACCGACGACGACAACCCACACGAGCACGTCGCCCGGTTGCTCGACGCGCTGCCGTCAGGCAGTTGGCTCGCGCTGACCCACTTCACCACCGACCACATCCCCACCGAGATCGTCGAGCGGATGTACGCCGAGTTCGCCTCCGGCCGGATGAAGCAGGACGCCGTACCCCGCGACCGCGCCGAGTTCGCCCGCTTCTTCACCGGTCTGGAGCTGGCCGAGCCCGGCATCGTGCCGGTCACGGAGTGGCGGCCGCAGGTGCCACCGGAGCGGCGTCCGCCCCTTGCCGACGCCTCCATCTACGGCGCGGTGGCCCGCAAGCCCTGACTCCTGGCCCGGTGCCGAGCCACACCGGGTGAGTGGTCACGCCGTGCGTGAGGCTCCCAGGCCACATCGCGAGATGTCATTCCGCGCGTGCGGGCTCCGCCGGTCGGGTGAAGAAACGAACGATGTCTTCCGCCGCGGTGGGGGACAGCATCATCGCCTGGACTCGCGTCGACATGTCGGCGATCGGACGAATCCTGCTGAACATCGACTCTTCGTACGTCCGAATCGCCGCATTCGGGTCGGCGGGGTTGGCGGCGAGCTGGCCGGCGAGTTCTGCGGCGTCGAGCATGGCCTGGTTGGCGCCCTCGCCGACCGGTGGCATGAGGTGCGCGGCGTCACCGATGAGGGTGACGCCCGGCCGGTTGGCCCAGCGCGTACCGATGGGCATCGCCTCGATCAGGCGTGGCGTCGGCGCGCTGTCGGCCGCCGCGATGAGTGCGGTCAGGCGGGGGTTCCAGCCAGCGAACAGGTCCAGCAGGGCCCGCTTGCTGCGGTACGTGTCGAGGGGCTGGCCCTGGGCGCGCAGCGAGATCCCGACCTGGAGGCTGCCGTCGCCGAGACGTTGCGCTGCCAGGATCTGGTTCACGCCGATACACCACAGGTTCCCGGGGCCGACCAGCTCGGCGAGATCGGGATGCCGCCGGTCGACGTCTGCGACGCTCAGCTGCACGAGAGTCGCCACGTAGGACAGTTCGGCGTCGGTCAGCAGTGACCGGACGACTGAGCGCGCGCCGTCCGCGCCGATGAGGACGTCGCAGCTGGCTCGTCGACCGTCGTGGAACGTCAGGTCCCAGCCCGCGGTGGGTCGTGGGGTCGCCGCGACGAGCCGGTGCCGCCAGGCAACCGTGTCGTCGGGGAGGGAGTCGAGCAGGAGATCACGTAGTGCGCCCCGGTCGATCTCGGGACGTCCGGTGAATGAGCCAGGTTGTGGCACGTGGTGCACCAGGGTGCGTCCGGTCGGGTCGAGGATGCGATGTTCCTCGCCCTCGGGCCGCGCCTCTGACCGGAACCGGCCGGCGAGACCCGCCTCGGCCAGGGCCAGTTGCCCGGACTCCGGGTGGAGATCGAGGGCGCCGCCCTGGGGTCGCGCGGATCGGCTTGCTTCCCGGTCGTACACCACCGTGTCGATGCCGTGTCGGTGCAGGATCCGAGCCAGTGTCAACCCGCCGACCCCGCCACCGGCGATCGCAATTCGCGTTCTCACGGCGCTACTGTACACTGTATTGGTGGATACACCGTACGGTAGCGGGCCGCTGCCTATCTGGGAGCGGCCCGAACCTCAGCCGCGAGCCGTACCGGTGGCGTTGAGCCGCGAGAAGATCGCCGCCACGGCGATCGGGCTCGCCGACGCGCACGGCCTCGACGGGCTGTCACTACGCAAGATCGCCAAAGAGCTCGGTGTCGGTCCGATGCGGCTCTACGACTATGTGATCAACAAGTCGGAGCTACTCGATCTCATGGTCGACGTCGTCTACGCCCGGATCGCCGAGGTGGGCCGGCGATCGGGGTGGCGCGACACGGTGCTGGCAATCGCCCACGCGACCCGCGCCGCCGCCCTTGACCACGAGTGGTTCGCCGACGTGCTCGGCGGACGACCACACCTGGGACCGCACGCGCTCGCCGTGGGCGAAGCGACCGCCTCCGCGCTCAGTGCGGCCCCCGCCGTGCGCGACATCGACGATCTCCAGCGGGCCGTGGGCGCCCTCAACGCCTTCATCGTCGGATCGGTCCGCAGAGAGGTCACCGAACGCCGCACCGCACGGTCCACCGGCACCGATGAGGCCGCCTTCCAGGCCAGCCTCGGCCCCTACCTCACGCGCATGGTGAAGACCGGCAGGTACCCCACAGTGGCCCGGCTCGTCATCGACGGCGCCCACCTCAACGCCGAGGAGACCTTCAACCACAACCTCACCACCATCCTGGACGGCATCACCCGGCAACGCTCGACGTGATCCGTGGCGCTGCGGCCAGCGGTTCGCCGCCGCACCGTGTCTCCACCAACCCGACCCGCCCGACCGGCCGTACCCCCCACACCGCGAAGCGGGCACAGACAGGAGCCCCGAGTGGACGTCAGCCTGGCCACGAGCGCCGGCAGTACCGATCGACCGAACGAGGATTTCGTCGGTGCGGTTCCCGGCGCTGTCGTCCTGCTCGACGGCGCCGGCATTCCGGGAGCCGAGTCGCTGTGCTCCCACGGCGTCGCCTGGTACACGCACCGCCTCGGCGGCGCGCTGCTCGGCCACCTGTCACGCGGCGACGAACCAGATCTCGCCGCGATCCTCGCCACCGCCATCGGCGAGATCGCCGGCGAGCACGGCGACACCTGCGACATCGCGGACCCCAGCAGCCCGCAGGCCACCGTGGCCATGGTCCGCGCCCGCCAGGGCCGCCTGTACTGGCTCCTGCTCGCGGACTCCTTCCTCGTCCTCGACCAGGTCGACGCCGGCCCGCTGGTGATCACCGATGAGCGTGAGGCGTCTGCCCGGCGGGACTGCGCGACGCCGCTGGCCGGCATTGCCCGGGACACCCCGGAGTACGACCGGGTGCGAGCCTTGTGCGTCACCGCGTTGCGTGCCCGCCGGAACCAGCCGGGCGGCTACTGGATCGCGAAGGATGACCCGCGGGCGGCGCGGGAGGCGGTGACCGGCAGTCGGTCCCTCGCCGACCTGAACGGCGTCGCGGTGCTCAGCAACGGTGCCAGCCGCATCGTCAACCCGTACGGTCGGACCGACTGGCCGGGCGTGCTGGACCTGCTCCGGGCCAGCGGACCGGCCGGCGTCATCGCCTCCGTCCGGCAAGCCGAGGCGTTGACCACCGGTGGCGCGGATGCGCACAGCCCGGACGACGCCACAGTGGCCCACTGCACGCACCTGCCGCGGTGAGCACCTGCCCGTGCCGCGAGAGCGTGCTCAGCTTCCCGCGTGAGACGGGGGAGCGGCGACAGCGGCTCGGTCGTCCGACCCCGTCGGCACCGTGACCGGCGCCGCGATGACCCGGCTGGGCACGACCGGCGCGTCCCGGCCGGTGCCCCGCCGGCCGTCGCCGCCGCCGGACTCCTCGTGGTAGTCCTGCTCCACGTTCACCGACCAGACGTCGTGCGTACTGCCGGTGGCGATGTTCTCGGCGGTGAGCATCGCGGTCAGCATCGAGTGGTCCTGGTTGTTGTAGCGGTGCATGCCGTTGCGGCCCACCGGGTGCACGTTCGGCACCGCCTCGGTCAGCCAGGCCCTGATCACGTCCACGTTGTGCTGGTAGCGCTCGTCGTACACCGGGTAGGCCTTGGGCATGCGCACGACGTAGCCGGCCTCCACCACGCCGGGTCGGACCAACCCCAACCGCTCCAGCTCCGCGGTGGCGAGGGCCACCAGATCGGCATCCGGGGTACGCCACATCTCGTCGTCCTCGAACACGAAGTACTCCAGGCCAAGGCAGGTGCGGCCGTCCTTGACGAGGTACGGCGACCAGGACCCGAAGTTCTGGATCCGACCGACCCGCACCCCCGGGTCGTGCACGTAGATCCAGTTGTCCGGGAACGAGAACTCCGCCGGCACGACAAGGGCGACCGTCAGGAAGTCGCGGTAGCGCAGGTCGGCCGCGCAGGCCAGCACCTCCGGAGGCGCCGGCGGGTGCAGCACGGCCACCAACTCCGAGATCGGCATGGACGAGATCACGTGGTCGGCGGCTTCGGTACGCTGCCCGCCCGCGCCGTTGACCGTCACGCTGATCGCCCGACGACGGTCCGGGTCGCGGTGCACGGCGGTGACCCAACTGCCCGTCCACAGGTGCCCGCCCCGCTGGCGGACCTGCTCGGCGCAGCGCTCCCACATCATCCCCGGCCCGTACTTCGGGTACTGGAACTCCTCGATCAGGCTGGTCACGTCCGTGCGTCGACGCCGGGGCAGCAGCGCGTTGCGGATCGCGGTGGCCAGCGACAGGTTCTTGATCCGCTGCGCCGCCCAGTCGGCCTGCAACCGGTCCGCCGGCATACCCCAGACCTTCTCGGTGTACGTCTTGAAGAAGATCGAGTACAGCCGCCAGCCGAACCGGGCCGACACCCAGCCCTCGAAGTGCGACTGGTCCCGTGGTGGCCGCAGCCGGGCGCGGGCGTACGAGCCGAGGCAGCGGACGGCCTCGGGCAGACCCAGGTTGCGCAGCGCGTTCACGGCGCTGAGCGGGTAGTTGAACAGGGCGCCCCGGTAGAAGATGCGGCTCATCCGGGGGCGGGTCAGGAAATCCTCGTCCGGCAGGATCTCGTGCCAGAACGCCTCCACCCGCGGCACCTTGGTGAAGAACCGGTGCCCGCCGATGTCGAACCGCCACCCGTCGCGCTCCACGGTCCGACTGATCCCGCCGACCACCTCGTCGGCCTCGAACACCTGAACCGACCGGCCGTGCCGGAGCAGCTCGTACGCCGCGGTTAGCCCGGCCGGCCCCGCACCGATGACCACCGTGCCGTTCTGCTCGCTCATGCTGACGCGCTCCCTGCTCACCGCCATGGTTGAGGCGCGGCGTCCACCCGTTACGCGCAGAATGTCACACTTAGTGCTAGCCGGTCCCCGCTTCGGCGGGGCGCGCGGTGGCGTACCACGAGAAGAGCGACCTCCCCGCGCGGCCTGCGGAGCGGGGGAGCGGGGGAGCGGGGCGGATGGACCGGTGGCGCAGCGGCGCGGCGACGCTGGCTGCGCGGGCGGTCGCGACCGGTCGCGGCGGAGCGCGCCTGGCCCGCCGGGTGCCGGCGCCCTGGCCGTACGTCATCGGCCTGTTCCTGGGCGCGAAGTTGCTGCTCACAGTGCTCGGGCTCCTGGTCCTGCACGCCTGGGACGGCATCCCCGGGGCCCCGCCGCCGGACGAGGCGTTGATGTGGGCGCAGCAGCGGGACATCTCCGGGCACCGGTGGATCTCCTCCTGGTTCGCCTGGGACTCGCTGCTGTACCTGCGGCTGAGCACCCTGCCCCTGACCGGGCCGTGGGTGGACTTCGGCTTTCCCCTGCTGTACCCGTTCCTGGCCCGGCCGGTCGGCGTGCTGCTCGGCGGCGACACCGCACTGGCCCTGCTGCTGATCAGCAACGTCGCGTTCCTGCTGGCGCTCTGGTACGGCCACCGGCTGGCGGAGCTGCTGCTCGGCGACGCGTACGCGGCCCGCCGGTTCATCCGGTACCTGGTGCTGCTGCCGACCGCGTTCCTGTTCCAGGCCGCGCTGACCGAATCGCTCTTCGTCTGCCTCGCACTGGCCACCTTCTTCTACGCCGAGCGACGCCGGTGGCTGCTGGTCGGCGTGATCGGCTACTTCCTGGCGATGAGCCGTTCCGTCGGCCTGCTCGTGGCGCTGCCGCTGGCCCTGGTGCTGCTCCGGCAGCACGACTGGCGGCTCGGGCCGCGCGCCCTGCTCGGCTACCTCCGGATCGGCTGGCCGTTGCTGCTGTTACCCGCCGGGTGGTTCACCTTCATGGCGTACTGCCGGTGGCGGGGCGGGGACTGGCTCGCCTACCAGCACGCCCAGGAGACCGGATGGGGAATCGAGGTGCAGAACCCCGTCCCGGTACTGCTCGACGGGTTGACCGGGGAGCCGCGCGACGCCGCCCGGGTGTGGTTCGCCGTGGCCGTCCTCGCGGTACTGGCCGTCGGTTTCCGCCGCCGGGAGCTGGCCTACCTGGTGTACGGCGTCCTCATGGTGCTGGTGCCGCTGTCGATGGGCCCGCCGGTGTACAAGAGCCTCCTGCGCTATCTGCTCGCCGCCTTCCCGGTGGCGCTGGTGCTGGCCCGCTGGGCCTGCCGTGCCAGCGTGGACGTGTGGCTGACCGCGACGCTCGCGGTGGTGCAGGGCGTGCTGTTCGTGCTGTGGCTCAGCTACTGGACCCATATGATCATTTGATTGGGGCGGCCGGCGGCCGGGCAGGATAGGCGGATGACCGAGCCACGGGTACGCCTCGACGACCTGGGCGCCTGGCTGATCAAGGGCAACGCCGACCTGGTCGACCTCGCCGCCCGGTTCGCCCGGAAGCCACTGGTGACGAGTTGGTGCGTGCGTCCCGGCTACCGGGCGCGGTTGATGTGCGCCGGGCAGCCGGTGGTCTTCTGGGCCAGCGGCAGCCGGGGCCGACTGCCGTACGGGGTGTGGGGCGTCGGGCAGGTCACCGGGGCCGCCGAGCCAGGCGCACCGGGGCAGCCGTGGTCGGTGCCGCTGGAGCTGCCCATCCTCGCCGAACAGGACCGCGTCTCCCGGCTGCTGTTGCGCGCCGATGACCGGCTCGCCGCCCTGGAGGTGCTCCGTCAGCCGCAGGCCGCCAACCCCTCCTACCTGACCGTGACCCAGTTCGCCGCGCTGCGGACGCACCTGCCGGGGTGAGCGCTGCGGACCCATCGCCGGGGTGAGCGCGGAGGGCGGCCGTGCCTCGGCCAGGGTGGCTGTGCGAGCCTGCTACCGACGTGAGAAGGGTACTGAGTGGAGGCCCGGTGTTCGCCCTGCCGTTGACCGAGGACGTCGAGCTGCGCCCGCTGAACCCGTGGCGGGCCGAGGAGTTCCTCGCCCACCTCGACCGGGCCCGCGAGCACATCCAACCCTGGGTCTCGCCGTCCTTCGTCGCCACCGACCTGCCGTCGGCCCGTGCGGTGTTGCAGCGGTACGCCGACCGGTGGGCCAGCGACAGCGGCGGCATCTGGGGGCTGTGGTGGCGGGGCACGCTCGTCGGTGGCGTCATGTTCGTGTCGTTCGACGTGACCCGGGGCGTCTGCGAGGTCGGTTGCTGGGTGGAGCCCGCGGCGCAGGGCAGGGGCCTGGTCGCCCCCGCGGTCCGCCGTATCGTCGACTGGGCGGTGCGCGAGCGTGGCATCCAACGGGTGGAGTGGCGTACCACCGCCGACAACACCCGCAGCAAGGCCCTCGCCGACCGGCTCGGCCTGCGCCTCGACGGCACGTTGCGCCAGGTCATCCCCGGTCCGCACGGTCGGATCGACATTGAGGTCTGGTCGGTGCTGGCGGACGAGTGGACCGACTTCAACGCACCGTCCCTTGACGACCGCGAATAGTTGTCATACCCGCGCGCCACCATGCATCCATGGCCGTCCCCGCGCTCACCCCTCATTCCGACCCGCCGCGTTCCGTGCCGCTGCGTGAGGCGCGCACCCGGTTCAGCCAGCTCGTCGCGCTGGCCGAGCTGACCGACGCGGTCACCGTCGTCACCCGCGACGGCGATCCCCGCCCGGTCGCCGCGATCGTCCCCGCCGCAGCCGCCCGCAGCGCCGCCCAGGCCCGCGCCGACGCCGACCGGCTCGCGACGGTCACCGCCGGCTGGGCCCGCCGCCTCGAGGAGCAGCACCGACGCAGCACACAGCGGCACGCCGCCGAGCTGGGCGCGGTCCGTGCGGCACTGGCCGAGGCGTGGGCCGAGCTGGACAGCCGCGTCGTCCCGGGCAGCGACCCGAGGTTGGCCCGGCTGCGCGCCGCGCATTCCGATCTGCTCGCCGGCTGACCCGCGTCCGCGCCGCGTTGCCGCATCCGCTGAGGCGGGTGACACGCCGGGTGTGCGGCGGCGACGGGTGGGTCGGCCGGGTCCACCCGGTGGCGGCGTGGTCAGCCGGTGGCCGGGTACGCGTGGGTCTCGGTCGCCTTGACCGCCACCCAGACCCGCTGGCCGGGGATCAGCCGTAACTGGGCGGCGGCGGCCGGTGTGACGTCGGCGGCCACCCCGATCGGTCCGTCCAGTTGCACCCGCACGTTGTCACCGTGGCGCTGGACGCCGGCCACTGTGCCCGCCCAGGTGTTCCGGGGGCTGCCGTCCGGCCGTGCCGGGTGCAGGGCCACAGCGGCCGGGCGGAACGCCACGAACGCTTCGCCGTCCAACCGGTCGGCGACCGTGAGGGTCAGCTCCGGCGACACCCGCACCCCGTGCCCGTCGGCGCGGCCCCGGTACAGGTTCAGCCCGACCAGCCGGGCGACGTAGTCGGTGCGCGGGCGGGCGGTCACGCTCGGCCCGTCGCCCTCCTGGACCACACGGCCACCCTCGACGATGACCAGTCGGTCGGCCAACGCCAGCGCGTCCAGCGGGTCGTGGGTGACCAGCACCGTCGCGCCCGCGTGCGCCGACAGGTGCCGGTGCAGCTCCGCGCGGGTGTCCAGCCGGGTGCGGGCGTCCAGCGCGGCCAGCGGCTCGTCCAACAGCAGCAGCGACGGCCCCACGGCCAGCGCCCGGGCCAGCGCCACCCGCTGCGCCTGACCGCCGGAAAGCTGCCGCGGCTTGCGCTGCGCCTGCGCGTCCAGCCCCACCCGGCCCAGCCACTCCCGGGCGGTGGCGCGGGCGGCCCGCCGCTCGACGCCGTGCCGGCGCGGTCCGAAGGCCACATTGTCCAATGCGCTGAGGTGCGGAAACAGCAGGTAGTCCTGGAAGACCACGCCGATCGAGCGGCGTTCGGTGGGCACCCAGCCCCCGGTCGCCGGGCGGTCCAGGTCGACGTCGTCGAGGGTGACGTGCCCGTCGGTGAGCGGATGCAGCCCGGCCAGCGCCCGCAGCGCGGTGGTCTTCCCGGCACCGTTCGGGCCGAGCAACGCCACCACCTCGCCCGGGGCAACCCGCAGCGGCACGTCGAGCCGGAAGGCACCCCGGTCGACGACGAGCCGCGCGTCGAGAAGTCGGTCACTCATGCGGTAGTCATCCAGCGGTCCCGCAGCGCCACCAGGATGCCCACCGACACGACGAGCAGCACCAGGCTGAGCACGATCGCGGACTCCAGGTCCGTCTCCAACGCCAGGTAGACCGCGAGCGGCATGGTCTGAGTCCGACCGGGGTAGTTGCCGGCGAAGGTGATGGTGGCACCGAACTCGCCGAGCGCCCGGGCCCAGCAGAGCACCGCCCCGGCCGCCAGGCCGGGAGCCACCAGCGGCAGCGTGACGTGGGTGAAGGTGGTCCAGCGGCTGGCGCCCAACGTCGCCGCGGCCTCCTCGAAGCGGTGGTCGGCGGCACGCAGCGCACCCTCCACGGCGATCACCAGGAACGGCATGGCGACGAACGCCTCGGCCAGCACGACACCCGTGGTCGTGAAGGGCAGGGTGATGCCGAACGTGCTGTCGAGCCAGCCACCGAGCAGGCCGCGTCGGCCGAAGACCAGCAACAGCGCCACCCCGCCGACCACCGGCGGCAGCACCAGCGGCACGGTGACCAGCGCGCGTACCAGCCGACGGCCGGGGAACTCGACCCGGGCCAGCACCCAGGCGAGCGGCACCCCGAGCAGCAGGCAGAGCGCGGTGGCCAGGGTGGCGGTCTGCACCGACAGTCGCAGGGCGGTCAACGCGCCCGGCGCGGCGAGCCGCTCCGGCAGGGTCGTCCACGGTGCCCGGATCAGCAGCCCCGCCAACGGCAGGACGAGGAACAGCAACCCCAGCCCGGCGGGGATCAGCAGCGCCGCCGGCATCCGACCCCGCCGTCGTGCCGTCAACGGGCGACCGCTCGGTGCGTTGTGCTCGTGGACCTGCCTCACGGGGCCTGGAACCCCGCGTCGGCGAGGACCGCCTGCGCCGGCGCCGAGCGGACGTACGCGACGAAGGCCCGTGCGCCGTTCGGATTCGGCGCGTCCTTCAACGCGACGATCGGGTAGTCGTTGACCGCCCGCGCCGACTCGGGAAACTCCACGCCTGTCACGTCGGCGCTCGCCGCCCGCGTGTCCGTGCGGTAGACCAGTGCCGCGTCGACCTCGCCGAGCTTCACCTTGGCGAGCGCACCCTTCACGTCCTGTTCGAGGGTGACCGGCGTCAGCGCGACGCCGGCCGCGTCCAGGGCGGTGCGGGCCGCCGCGCCGCAGGGCACCTGACTGGCGCAGAGCGCCACCTTCACACCCGGGCGGCTCAGGTCGGCCAGGCCGGCCACTGCCTTCGGGTTGCCCCGGGGCACCGCGATCACCAACTGGTTGCGGGCGAAGACGCTCGGCGTGCCATCCGCGTCGCCGGCCTCGACGACAGTACTCATGTTCGTCGGGGCGGCGGAGGCGAACACGTCCGCCGGCGCGCCCTGAGTGATCTGGTTGGCCAGGGCGGAACTGCCGGCGACGTTGAGGGTCACGCGGCTGCCCGGGTTGGCGGCCTCGAAGTCCTTCCCGATGCGGGTGAACGACTCGGTCAGCGAGGCGGCCGCGAACACGGTCACCGGGCCGGTCACCCGCCCGTCAGTACCGCTGCCGGCTGCGTGGCCGTCGCCCGCGCCGCAGCCGGTCAGCGCCAGGCCGGCCGCCACCAGGACAGCCACCGCCGTACGCCTCCTCCGGGCGACCGTGTGCGCGGTCATCGGCGCGACCGTCTCCGTGTTCATCGGGCTGACCGTCCCCGTGTTCATCGGCGCACCCGTCTTCACCGTCGTCTGGGCGACCGTCTTCGCGTTCATCCGCCCGACCGTCTGCGGGTTCATCCGCCCGACCATCTTCGCGTTCATCTGGCCGACCGTCCGCGCGCCGGGGCGGGTGCGGCCCGCTCCACCACCACAGTGGTCGACTTGATCACCGCAACGGCCACCGAACCGACCCGCAGGTCGAGCTCGTCGACGGCCTCCCGGCTCATCAGTGACACGACCCGGAACGGGCCCGCCTGGATGTCGACCTGGGCCATCACCGTGTCCTTACGGACGTCGACGACGATGCCTCGCAACCGGTTGCGGGCCGAGGAGAACTCGGCGCCCGCATCCGGGTCGTTGGCCTGGGCGCGAGCGAACGACGCCAGGTCGACGCCGTCGACGACCCGGTGGCCGTGCTCGTCGCGCCCGGCCGTCAGGCGCCCGGCGTCCACCCAGCGGCGAATGGTGTCGGCGCTGACGCCGAGCAGGTCGGCCGCCTCCCCGATCCGGTACGTCGTCACCCGCTAACCCTAGCGCCCGCATTTGCCAGCGCGATAGCCCACAACAAGCAGCAAACAGGTGGGCCGGTGAGTGCTCAGGCCAGCAGTTGCGTCCTGTTGTGCTGTCTCAGGACACCTGCGGATCCCAGGTCCGAGCCCGCAAGATCGTGCTCGAACCAGGAAGTAGTGGTGTCGGCGAGCGATGAGGCCACTACTTTCTGGTTGGAGCGCGATCTTGGTATGGGGCGCGGGTGTGGGGTGTTGGTGTGCGGGTGCGGGTGCGGGTGCGGGTGCGGGTGCGGGTGCGCGGGCGGGTGCGCGGGCGGGGGGGGGGGGGGGGCGGGGGCGCCCCCCCCCCCCCCCCCCCCCCCACAAAGAAAAGGGGGGGGGATTGTGT